>JBEKPC010000067.1:0-26434 GCA_049521155.1 Bryobacteraceae bacterium | reverse complement strand
CCTTCGGCTCGAAGATGCCCAGATTATTAACCAGAATATCGACATCCGGATAGCGTCGAAAAAGCGCGCCTGCTCCCTCCGCACTACCGAGATCCGCCGCAATCCCTTCGACCTTGCCTTTCAGCTTCGACAGGGCCTCATCCACGCGTTTCTGTGTGCGGCCGTTCACGATGACCGTCGCTCCTTCGTTCGCCAGAGCCTCCGCGATCGCGAATCCGATTCCCGCGGTCGAGCCCGTGACCAGCGCGCGCTTTCCTTCCAGTTGTAAGTTCATGGATGTGCCAGGCGAACCAGGGTTCCCGTCGCCAGCGAATCCGGCGGGTTGACGATCACGCTATCGGTCTCCTGAAGGCCCGAAACCACCTCCACCTCAGTGCCGTAATCCTTTCCAATCACGATCGGCATCAATTCCACCTTGCCGCCTTCGCGGACCACGCCCGCTTGCAGCCCTTCCGCGCGAAACAGCAGCGAGTTTACCGGCAGCAACAAGGACGGAGCCTTCGCAGCCAGTGTCAGATGCACTTGGGCGAACGCGCCGGGCAAAAGCTCGCCGCTCGGATTCTCCACGTCGACCTCCGTCAGCAGCGTCCGCATGGTTGGGTCGATCGCTTCCGCGTTGCGCACCACCTTCCCCACAAAGTGCCGGTTCGGATATTCCGCCAGCGTCAATTGCGCAACCACTCCCGGCGTCGCCGATCTCGAATAAATCTGCGGAACATTTATATACACGCGCAAGGTTTTCGTCGCCGCCAGCGTAAACAGTTGTTGTGAGACTCCGCCGTTGCCCGCGTTGATCAGCGCTCCGATATCGGTATTTCGCGCCGTGATCACGCCATCGAAGGGCGCGAACACTTTCTCGAACCCCACCAGTTGTTCCAGGTGCTTCATGTTCGCGGTCATCGAATCGACCGTGGCCTTATCGGCTTCATAAGCGCCTACCGCATTGTCGACATCTTGCTTAGGGATGGCGTCTTTCAGTAACCCCAGGTCGCGATCCATGGTGATTTTGGCCAGCCTCAAATTGGCCTGCGCAGTAGCCAGCTGCGCCTTGGCCTGATCAAGCTGTTGATCCACCTCGGGCGATTCGATCTCGGCCAGCAGTTCTCCCTCCTTCGCGTGCCCGCCAATGTCGACATACCACTTCTTCAAATACCCGCTGGTGCGGGCGTAAATCGGCGAGACCGTGAACGCCTGTATATTGCCCGGCAGCACGATTTCGTCTTTCAACGCGCCGCGTTTCGGATGGACCACGGAGACCGTCGCCAGCGCCATGTCGCTGGTCTCCTGTTTGACGCTCGCCGCCGCTTTGATGCGCGTGTTGATGCCGCGCACCACGCCGAACGCCAGCAGCGCAACCACCGCCAGCGCCGCCATCAACTTGATAATCCTGCCCGCCACGCTCTTATTCTCACTCATGCTGTTTTCTTTCGCCGCCCATGCAACACGCTGAATACAGCCGGTACGAAGAACAGCGTGGCCACCGTCGCCAACGACAATCCTCCGATCACCGCGCGGCCCAGCGGCGCATTCTGTTCGCCTCCCTCGCCCGCGCCCAACGCCATTGGCACCATGCCGATGATCATCGCCAGCGCCGTCATCACCACCGGCCGGAATCGCGTGAACCCGGCGTCCAGCGCGGCTTTTTTCGCGTCCCCTTCTTCCGCCAGCCGTTCCTTGGCGAAGTTCACCACCAGGATGCTGTTCGCCGTCGCCACGCCCACGCACATGATCGATCCCATCAATGCCGGCACGCTGATAGTTGTATGCGTGAAAAATAGTGAGAGTACGATTCCCGCCATCGCCGCCGGCAAAGCAGTAATGATGATAAACGGATCCAGCCAGCTCTGAAAATTCACCACGATCAACAAATACACCAACACAATCGCCAGCGCCAGCCCGCCCGCCAGACCGGTGAAGGAGGACCGCATCGTCTCGATTTGGCCGCGCATCACCACCTGTGCGCCGCGCGGCAGCGACTTGCGGCTGTCGTTGACAATCCGCGTGATGTCGCTCGCCACGCCGCCCAGATCGCGATCCTGTACCGCCCCAAAAAGATCGATGGTGCGCTGAATGTTGTAATGCGATACCACCGCCATCCCCGCGCCTCGCACCGTCGATGCCACGTCACCCAGAATCTCCGGTTGCGACACCGATGAGCCGGTGATCGGAATATTCTCAAGGTCCCCCAGCGAACTCACCGAATATTGCGGAGACTGCGCAATCAGGCTGTAATTAACACCGTTTTTCCAATTCAGCCAAAATGCCGGCGTCGTCTGAAAACTGCCGCTCAGCGCAATCACCATGCTGTTGGCGATGTTGCCCTCGGTAAATCCGCTCTGCGCCGCCTTCGTCCGGTCGACATTGATGTGCAGTTTCGGTTGATCGAACAATTGCTGCGTGTGAAGATCCACCAGCCCCGGAACCTGCCGCAGTTCATTGAGCAGATTTTGCGCATAGACCCGGTTGGCATCGATATCGAGCCCGATCACTTGCACATCGATCGGCGCGGGCAACCCGAAATTCAAAATCTGGCTGATGATATCGGCCGGCAGAAACGCGAAGGTCACGCCTGGAAAATCGCGCGGCAAGCTCTTTCGCAGCTCGCGAACGTAATCGGCCGTCGGATGATGATCCTCGTTAAGGGAAACCAGTACGTCGGCGTCCATGGTCCCGATCGGCGCCGAAGTGCTGTATGACAAATTAATGCTCGAATACGGCAAGCCGATGTTGTCGATGATGCTCGAAACCTCCGCCTGCGGGATCGCCCGGCGGATCGCTGCCTCGATCTGGTCGCACATATTCGCCGTTTCCTCGATGCGCATCGCCGTTTTCGTGCGTACGTGCAGCTTGATCTGGCCGGCATCGGTCGACGGGAAAAAGTCTTGGCCAAGCCATGGAAACAGCCCGAATACCGCCACGCAGGAACCCAGAAATAGCGGCAGGAACAACCACGGAATCGCCACCAAGCTAGTTAACAGGCGGTGATAAGCGTCGCGCACCGCGGTGAAAGACCGCTCGAACCACTGCTGAAATCGCGCCCCGATGTTCCACGCGGAGGGCTTTACTTTATTGCCGCTGTGCGCCCGCAACAGATACATCGCGAGCGTGGGCACTAGCGTTCGCGACAACACATAGGACGCGAGCATCGCGAAAACCACCGCCTCCGCCAGCGGGATGAACAGGTATCGCGCCACGCCCGTCAGAAAAAACATCGGGATGAATACGATACAGATGCACAGCGTCGAAACCATTGCAGGCACCGCGATTTGCGCCGCGCCGTCCAGGATTCCCTCATGTAGATCTTTACCCTCTTCAAAATTTCGCTCGATATTCTCGATGGTGACCGTCGCGTCGTCGACCAGAATGCCCACCGCCAGCGCGAGCCCGCCCAGCGTCATGATGTTGATCGTCTCGCCCAGCGCGCTCAAGCAGACAATCGACGTCAGAATCGACAGCGGAATCGAAATCGCGATGATCAGCGTGCTGCGCCAGCTTCCCAAAAACAGCAGGATCATGGCCGCCGTCAGGCATGCCGCGATAATAGCCTCGCGGATCACTCCGTTCACCGCCGCGCGCACGAATAACGATTGGTCGGCCAGCGGCTCAATGCGCAGCTCCGGCGGAAGCGCCGCTCTGATCCCTGGCAGCGCATCCTTCACCCTCTGCACGATGTCGAGCGTCGATGTCGCGCCTACCTTCAGAACCGTCAGCAGCGATCCCCGCATGCCGTCGCGCCGGACCACGTTCGTTTGCGGCGAGAATCCATCGCGCACATGCGCCACGTCCCGAACATAAATCGTGTTATCGACGGTCGATTTCACGGGCAGATCGTTCATTTCCGCGATCGTCCTCGGGCTCGCGTTAAGATCCACGTCGTATTCGAACTCGCCGATTTTTGAGGTGCCCGAAGGGAGAATCAGATTCTGCGCGTTCACCGCCGTCATCACGTCGTTCGGAGATAGCCCCTTCGCCTGCATCGCGCTGTCGTTCAGATCAATCATGATCTGCCGCTGCTTCCCGCCGTAGGGCCATGGCACCGCCGCGCCGGGAACTGTCGCCAGCGACTGCCGGATGAAATTAGTGCCGAAATCGTTCAACTGCTGTTCGGAAAGTCCTTGCCCGGAAAGCGCCAGTTGCAGGATCGGTACACTCGACGCGTTATAGCTGATCACCAGCGGAGGCGTGATCCCCGGCGGCATCTGGCGGATCGCTGGCTGGGAGGACGCCGTCAACTGCGCGACCGCCGCCGCCACCTGCACCCCCGGCTGAAAGAAAATTTTCACCACGCTGATCCCGTTCAGCGACTGCGATTCGATGTGCTCGATATCGTTCACCGTGGTCGTCAAAATACGCTCGTACACGGACGTGACGCGCTGCTCCATCTCTTCCGCGTTCAGCCCTGTGTATTGGTAAAGGACGCTAACCACCGGAATGTTAATATTCGGGAAAATGTCAGTCGGCGTCCGCAGAATGACCAGCGGACTGATCAGCAAAATCAGTAGCGCTAATACAAGGAAAGTGTACGGGCGGCTAAGTGCAACTTTAACGATCCACACCTTCGGTCACAGCTCCTATAAGACTTTAGATACCATTCCCTGCAATTGGATGCGGGAAACAGGTCCGCTATTTGTCATTGCCTCGCTATTGCTGACGTAGCTCGTCTTCGAGTGCCTTCGCGCGGGCATCCTGGCCCAATTCGCGATAGATCCCAAGTGCCTTCCTTAACTTTGCCACGCCTTCGGCGCGCGCGCCATTGCGCAGCAGAACTTCCCCCACATCGGCATTCGCCTCCGCGACCGTCAACCGAGTCTCATTGGTGCTATCCACCGCCGCCAGCCCTTCCGCGATCTGTAACGCGCGGCTGTAATTGGAAAGCGCTGCGAGAAGATTCCCGCGCTCCAGTTCAATTCCACCGATCTTTGCCGCGGCCGATCCTGACACCCGTTCCGTCGCCGCATCGCCATGCCCTAGCGAATCGAACTCGGTCAGCGCCTCGCTATAATACTTCGCCGCTGCATTCCGATCCGTCGCGATCCCGCCCATTTTGAAAGCGGCCTGCGCCAGATCCCGCCGCGATTCCGCCTGTTCCGGATGCGCGCGAAAAATCGCGCCCGCGAGATCGTAGGCCCCGCGCACCCTCTCCGCACTCCCGATTTCCAGATCCGCCCGCAGCAGTTGCCGTTCCAGCGAAATCGTCGCTTCCTCGAACTGCCGCTTGCCCTGCCGCTCACGATACGCAAAAAACACCGCGCTCCCCATCAGAATGCCCACCAGCGCGATCCCTGCGGCGACCCCCAGCGCGTTGCGCCGCACGAATTTCTGAAACCGGTATCCCGGCGTGTCGATGCTCGCGATCACCGGCCGGCCTTCCAGATATCGCCGGACGTCCTCTGAAAATTGCTCCACCGATAAATAACGCCTCTGCGGCTCCTTGCGCAGAGCCTTAAGGATGATCATGTCGAGATCGCCGCTCAGCTTTTTCTTCAGCCGCTTCCGCGCAATCGCCCGCGTCTCCTCTTTCACCGCTTCCATCTTCTGCGTGGCCTGCGGAATCGCATGCGTCTCGTCCGTCAGAATCACCGCGCTCGGCCGCCGTGGATCCGTTTCGAGAATCGCCTGCCGGATCGCGTCCGGGAACCGCGTCGTCAACCCGTAAGGCATCTTGCCGGTCAGCAGCCGATACAGCAGCACGCCCAGCGAGTATACGTCGGTCGACGTCGTGATCACGTCTCCGCGCACCTGCTCCGGACTCGCATAATCCAGCGTCATCGGCCGCATTTCCGGACGCGTCTGCGCCATTTCGAGTGTCGAAAGATCCGTCCGCAGCAGCTTCGCGATTCCGAAATCCAGCAGCTTCACCACGCCCGCGTCCGTCACCAGAATGTTGCCCATTTTGATGTCGCGATGCACCACCAGGTTCTGGTGAGCATATTGCACCGCTGCGCAGACATCTCGAAAGAGCTTCAGCCGGTCGGAAATCGCATTCGCCCGAGACTCGCAAAATTGATCGATGGGCGTGCCTTCCACGTATTCCATCGCCAGATAGGGCAATCCTTCAGGCGTCGATCCGCCATCGATCAATCGCGCGATGTTTGGATGATCCAGGCTCGCCAGCACCTGCCTCTCCATGCGAAAGCGCCGCAGGATCTCCGTCGTATCCATGCCAGGCTTCACCAGCTTCACCGCGACCTTCGGGCTGTTGTCTCCCCGCGAAGCCAGCCACACGGACCCCATGCCGCCGCGTCCGATACGCTTCTCCAGTTGATACGGACCGGCGCGAAATCCCACTCGATATTCGCCCGATTCCTCGCCCGAATAATGCAGCGTATGGCCCAGGTCGGCCGCCGGCTTGGCCAGAAAACCGCTCGCGTCGTCGTGACTTTCGAGCAGGCTCTCCACCTCCCGCCGCATCGGATCATCGCGTGCGCACACTACCCGCAGGTATGCCGCCCGATCCTTCGGCGCACGTTCTAGCGCGCCTTCAAAGATCTGCCGGATCTGCGCCCATCGCTCCGGCGTCACTATTGCCTCCCGTCATCTCGCGATGCAGAAACGCCCGCGCCGAGCTCCAGCTTCTCTTGACGGTCGCCGTCGAAACTCCCATCACTTCCGCCGTCTCCTCCACCGAAAGCCCTCCGAAGAATCGTAGCTCCACCAGCTTCGACTGCTCCGGATCCAGCATCGTCAGCTGGTTCAAAGCCGTATCGAGGGCAATCATATCGAGCGGTCTCTGCTCGCCGATCGCCATTGTGTCTTCGAGCATCACCTTCTGTCCACCCCCGCCGCGCCGCTCCGCCCGATGCTTACGCGCATAATCTAAAAGGATGCGCCGCATCTGCGTCGCCGCAACCGCCAGGAAATGCCCGCGCGAATCCATCGCCGATTTTTGATCCACCATCCGGATGTAGGCCTCATGCACCAGCGCCGTCGGTTGCAGCGTATGTTCGCCCCGCTCGCGCCGGAAGTAGGACCGCGCCAGCCGATGCAATTCGTCATAGACCAACGGCAGAAGCTGATGCATGGCAGCCTTGTTGCCGCTCCCCACCTCCCCCAACAGTCTCGTAACTTCGCTTGTATCACTCATGTGACTCACTCATTATGAATAAAGGTGCACCCCGTAACCGGATCGTTTCGGATTATATCGCGCCGGACGCCGCAAATCCCATCCCATTCCTCCGGGACCTCGATACCGACAATAAGATTTGTCTTGACAGAAGAATGTTCCGGTGCTTAAATCGATCCATGCCGGCAATGTTGCAAATCGTACAGAGCCCCGAAAAAGCGGGCGTCTTACTCCAGCCCGGCCGACTTCGCCTCCTCGAACAATTAACTGAGCCCGATTCCGCCGCCGGACTCGCCCGCCGCCTCGGCGTGCCTCGGCAGAAACTGAACTACCATCTGCGCGAACTGGAGCGCGAAGGCTTCCTGGAGTTGATCGAGGAACGCCGTAAAGGCAATTGCATGGAACGCATTGTGCGCGCCGTGGCCCGCGAATTCCTCATCGCTCCCCAGACCCCCGATCGCATCACAGCGGATCGCGCCACTGCCGACCGTTTCTCCGCCGCTTATCTCGCTTCTACCGCTGCCCGCATGATTCGCGCGCTGGCATCTCTCTGCATCCGCGCCCGCCGCGCCGGCAAACGCGTGGCAACGTTGACGCTGGAAACCGAGATCCGCTTCGCGAGCGCCGAATCCCGCGCCGCCTTCGCCGAAGAGATGACCGCCTGCATCGCGCACCTCGCGGCGAAATATCATAACGAGCGGGCCGAAGGAGGGCGGCGTTTCCGCCTGCTCTCCGCCGTTTATCCCGCCGTCAAGCTGGAAGAATCCGCTAGCGAATCCGCAAATCTGGAGTGAAATATGAGCAGATCCCACGAGACCATCATCGATATAAAAGCGACCCCTGAAGAAGTCTTCCGGGCCATCACCGACCCCGAACAGATTGTGAAATGGTTCTGCGACGAAGCCCGAGTCGATCCGCGCGTCGGCGGAGAATATTACTTCGCCTGGGGCGGCATCGGCGGTACAACCACCATCACCGCCTGGGAGCCCGGCAAGCATTTCGGTACGCAAAGCGAACGTTCCAAAACCTACGGCCACAAAGGCCCGGTCGATACCGGCGTTGTCCAAAAAATGGCTGTCGATTACTACATCGAAGCGCTGGACGGAGGAATCACGCGCCTCCGTCTGGTGCAGTCCGGCTTCGGCCCCGAAACAGCCTGGGACGACGAGTTCGCCGACACGAAATCCGGCTGGGGCGACTTCCTGAAAAAACTAAAAGCGCTGGTCGAAAAATGACCCGCATGCAAGGACTCGGCGCGCTGTTGCTCCTCTCGGTCTGCTTAAGAGGACAGGAAGCGCAATCGCCGCAGCGCGGCCGCATCATCGGAATCGGCGGCGTCTTCTTCAAATCCGCCAATCGTAATCAGACGCGCGAATGGTATTCGCAGCATCTTGGACTCGCCGACAAAGGCCAAGGCGTGATGCTCCCCTGGCGCGAACACGACGACCCGCAAAAGGAACATGTTACGGTTTGGACTATTTTCCCCGCCTCCACTGACTATATCCCAGCCACGCAACCGTTCATGGTCAACTACATCGTGGACGATCTGGATGCTTTGCTCGACCGCTTAAAACAAGAGGGAGTAAAGATTGACCCCAAACGAATGAATGAATCCTTCGGCCGCTTTGCCTGGATCTATGACTCGGATGGGAATAAGATTGAGCTCTGGCAGCCGTCCGCAAAGCCCTAAGCGGAGCCCCGGACGGACGTGTGCGAATGAACTCCTGATAACCCGATTGCAAAACTGAATTCCGCGACGCGCGGGAGCGCCTGCTTTTTTAAAGACCCCGTACGCCGTCTCAAAACTACCCTTTCTGCGACGTTTCAGTGCTCGGCGACAACGCCTCGATAATCCGGCAGTCCGCGATAATTCCTTTGCCCTGACAGCAGTTGTTTAAATGTCGCAGTTCCGTGGCGAGACGCTTCAGGTCGGCGATTTTCTGCTCGATCTCATTGAGATGCCGGGCTGTGATTCGGTCAACCTCTGCGCACTCCTCGTCTTTCCGGGAGGACAGCCGCAGGAGATCGCGAATTTGATCGAGCGTAAACCCCAAATCCCGGCAGCGGCGAATGAACCGCAAGCGGCCCATATGTTCGTTGCGATAGACCCGGTAGTTTCCGGCCGTTCGGGATGGCAACGGCAACAGCCCGATTTGCTCGTAATACCGGACCGTCACAACCTTGGTTCCGGTCGCCTTCGCCAAATCTCCAATGCCAATCTGGTTTTTCCCATTCATTGCTTGACCCTATAGTAACTATAGATTTTATGCTGGGAAGGAATGAACGCAACAAAATCTCTCCTCTTCGCATCGCTGTTTTTCTGCCCGCGAAACGCCCCCGCCCAGCCGGTCGATAAGGACCCTGAGCCGGCGGCGATCGTCGAGCTTGGCGGAGCGGCCGGGCGGGATCTCAATGGTGGTGGGTCAAGCTTCGGCGGGGACCTCGCGGTTGAGTTTACCCCGATCGAGAAGTGGCTGGAGATCGAAGCCGGCACGACGCCGCTGTTCCGCCGTCACTCGACGGAATGGGATACGGACCTGCTGTTCAAGAAGCCTTGGACCCTCTCGGAAAAAGTGGAATTTATGTTCGGCGTTGGACCGGAATGGATACATACGAGAGCGTTTGGCGTGACAGCGAACGCGGTCGGCGGCGAAGTGGTGCTGGATTTTATGTTTTGGCCCTCCTCGAAGCGTCGCTTGGGCTGGTTCCTCGAACCGGCCTACGATTATAGCTTCGCGCGAGGGCATGAGCGCTCAATTGGAATCAGCGGCGGCCTGCTGATCGCGATCCCACGAAGACGCTAAACCTTCCGAGTTAGACCGGTGTCGCGCGAACTTACCTTTGTGAAACAAGGTGCGTTCGTGGGTGCCTGCTCAACCGGTTGATCTTGGCATTTCTCGGTCACGAACGTTACCGTCACCCCAGTTCGCTTACTCCCTGAAAACCCCTCAGCAATCGCGACGTTTTCGTACTCGATGGTTGAAACGGATTGCAAACCCGCGGTGTTTGTCATGAGTGAAACAGCCGGTCGATACGGCTCAGCACGTCCTTATGCTCTACAAACTCGCCCCGGTCGGCTTGCTCGATGCCTCTTTGCACGCCAGAGACGAAGCGGGCCTGATTTTCGAGCATCCGCGAAACCGTGTCTTTCACCAGTTGCTCGGCGTCTTTGCCATTGGCGGAGGCCACCTGCTGGAGCCGCGTTTCCACTTCAGGCGAGAAATGTACTCCCATGCCTTCAAGGTACGCGAAACCAGGCAGTGGGCAACACGGAAGACGAAAATGATCCGCTCGATCAACCCAGCGCCTGGCGAAATCGACGATCAGGGCACCAGCCCATTGGTCGCGCAAGGGGCGGTGCGTGCCGGCGTCGACGATCCAGTTCTCTACGGTAACAACACGATAATACTCAACCCCTGGCCTTTATAGTGCGCGGCGATTTCCCAACAACCACCGGTCGGCAAGTCGATCCCCGTCAGCATCAGCTCATCCGCCGTCGAGCGGTGACCTGGATCCCACACCGCGCTCGCGTGCCCCGCCCAAATCAAAGGCGCCGCCGCGTCGAGCCGTCTCGCCACCACCGTCAACTTCGGGTCCATCTCTTTTCGCGCATCGAATCCAGCGCTCCAATATGCAAGCTTCGCGCTATAGGCCGACGTGCCTCCAACTGGACCTCGCCACCAATTCGGATCGCTCGAAACATGTGTCCATAAAGACGCGGCGCCATACCAGAAAAAGCCAGGTGGGAGGTTCGCGCTAAAAGGCGCAGGTGGCACAAATTGCTGCACGGGCGCCATGGTGACAGGACACTGGGCCGCGCCGAATTCCTGAAAAAAGGCTACCGTCGTGATCAAAAGAAAATGCCGTATCACGATTGCTCCTCCATTCTGGTTTAATTATAGGTCTTCAATTCAGATGCCGTTCGATCACTCCACCGTAACGCTTGCAGTCAGGTGGGGATGGGATGTGGGTCAGCCGCAATTTGGCGAAGAGCTTCCTCGCTGGCGGACCGCAGCGAATCCATATTGTTCGAGAATCTGACAGATCTCCACGCCTGAGAGGACCCTAAGCCTGCCCAACAGGCACCTCGACCTGGGTCACAAACACTTCACGATGAAACCGCCGGGAAACCTCGGAAGGGGAGGCCGTTTCAAAAAACAGCGTCAGGGCCTCCACGAGATTGGCCCTGGCCTCTTCAATCGATCGCCCTTGGCTTGCGATGTCCAGCTCCGGACACAATGCCACGAATCCATCGTCCTCGCGTTCAATGATGGCGGCCATGTGCCGTACTTCACGCATATCCTCAGTCTACGTTAGATAAATGCATGACTCAGAAATTCCGCCAGCGAGGCATTTGTGGCGCACGCGTCCACGCGTGCCGCGTCGACACTCGTGTTTTGGATGCGCCCAATTACCGCACAGATAGCAATGAAAACCCGCGATCCAATTGTGGGGCGGCGCCATGCGCTGCCAGCGATATCGATTCCGGATCGCTACCGAGCCGTGACCGCAGGGAGCGGAGTCTTAGGAGTTTTCGAGAGTGTCGACGCCGGAGTGCCTCGCTCGTCAAACTCATGGACAAGCAGACCCGACCGCGATCCTGACCCCTGATCCAGCCGAGTCCCCAAAAAGAAACTACCGCAGTCGGGAGTCGAAACATGTTCTCGGGCAGCCCGCTGCTTCACATACCCGTCATCACACACGAAGGATAGGCTACCAAAACCGATCGCGGAGCTTCCTATACTCCTCCGGCGTCTGGAAATTTCGTCGCGAGGACTCCTGATTCAGCAGGTAGATGGTTGTGGCAATGTAGCGCTTGTCGTCGAAGAGCACATAGAAGCCGATCACACCTCCTTCTAACCTCTCACGATCCGTCCCGCGGGCGTCCAAGCCGCCCAGAATAGAGGCAATTGAATCGTTGGGCTTTGCGGAGGGCGTGGATCCCGACACGTAATTGAAGTTTTCAATTAGTATCTGCTTCAAGCGCGGATATTCGGCTGGAGGAAGTCTCTCAGCCTTAACATTGGCGAAAAAATCATATCCCGGATAGGCGAACATGATCCGGAGCCCGGCTATCATGGACACTTGTTTAGGCCCATGACTGTTCGCGCGCTGATGCCACGCGCGAGCGGGTCCACGTGCACTACTTGAAGCCCGTCAGAAAACGGACATACCGCGCCAGGCGTTTTGTCTCGGAAGGAAGAGCAACTGGAAAGGAAAATTGCAAAACCACAAACCAAAGCGCGCCACGAAGCTCGATCCGGCCGCAACAGTCCTTCCTATTCCACCGTAACGCTCTTCGCCAAATTCCGTGGCTGATCCACATCGCACCCTCTTCTCACCGCAATGTGATAAGCCAGCATCTGCAACGGCACCACTTCGAGAATCGGCAGCAGTAAATCGTGTGTCCGCCCGATTGGAATCACATAGTCGGCGACCTTCTTGACCTGTTCATCCCCTTCGCACGCCACCGCCACCACGATCCCCTCGCGCGCCTTCACTTCCTGAATATTGGAAAGCGTCTTCTCATACAGTACCCGGCTCAGCTCGTCGCCATGATCGCAAGTCGCCAGCACCACCGTCGGCAAATTCCCGTCGATCAGCGCGTTCGGCCCATGCTTCATCTCGCCCGCCGGATAACCCTCGGCATGGATATACGAAATTTCTTTCAGCTTCAGCGCGCCTTCGAGCGCAATCGGGAAATGGATCCCTCGCCCCAGATATAAAAAGTCCGACGCGCGAAACAGCGCCTTCGACAAATCCTCGTAAATCGCGTCGCGCCGCAGCAATTCTTCGAGCTGCGATGGAATGTGCAGCAACTGCTCGACCAGCTTGTGCGAGGTCTTTTCATCCAGCGTCTCGCGCACCTGTCCCATATGCATCGCGATCAGAAACAGAGCCGTCAACTGTCCCGTAAACGCCTTGGTCGACGCCACGCCGATTTCAGGACCGGCGTGCGTAATCAGCGTCCCTGCCGCCTCGCGCGTGATCATGGACCCCACCACATTGCAGATGGCCAGCGTCTTCGATCCTTTTAATTTGGCTTCTCTCTGCGCCGCTAAAGTGTCCGCCGTCTCGCCCGATTGTGAAATCACGATGGTCAGCGAATCCGGCCGCACAATTGGGTCGCGGTAGCGGAACTCGCTGCCGTAATCCACCTCGACCGGGATGCGGGCCAGCCGCTCGATCATGAATTTTCCGGCCAGCGCCGCATGCCAGCTGGTGCCGCAAGCGATGATCCGCACACTTGAAAATGCCCGGAAATCCTTGGCCGAAATGTCCATCTCGTCTAAGAAGATCCGTCCCGATTCCTGTCCCACGCGCCCCAGTGTGGTGTCCCGCACGGCACGTGGCTGCTCAAAAATTTCCTTGAGCATGAAGTGCTTATAGCCGCCCTTTTCGGCCATGATCGGGTCCCACAAAATATGCGACACCTGCCGTTTCACCGCACGCCCGTTGAAGTCCGTCAGGTGAACCCCGTCCCTGGTCAGCACCGCGATATCGCCATCGGCCAAAAAGAACATGTCGCGGGTATAACTCAGCAGCGCGGGCACGTCGCTCGCCACGAAATATTCACCGTCGCCCAATCCCACGACTACCGGCGGCCCGGATCGCGCCGCGACAATCTTGTTCGGGTCTTTTCTTGAAATCACCACCAGCGCGAATACGCCGCTCAGCTTCTTCACCGCGTCGCGCACGGCACTTTCCAGATTGCCGTCGTAATATTTCTCCACCAGATGCGCGATCACCTCGGTATCCGTTTCGGTGATGAAGCGATGCCCTTCCTCCGCCAATTCCTGCTTCAACGTCAGGTAATTTTCGACGATGCCGTTATGCACCACCACGATGTCGCCCTGGCAATCGCGATGCGGATGGGCATTTTCCTCGGTGGGACGTCCATGCGTCGCCCAGCGCGTGTGCCCGATCCCATAATCGCCTTCAATGGGATTCAGCTTCAGCGCGTCTTCGAGGTTGCGCAGTTTTCCCGAGGCGCGGCGAACGGTCAGACATCCGTTCTCTTCGAGTACGGCGATGCCCGCCGAATCGTAGCCGCGATATTCCAGGCGCCGGAGCCCATCGAGAATGATGGGAACCGCTTTCTTGGGACCGATATAACCAACAATTCCACACATAAATGTTTAATCGAAAAATTCCACCCGGTAGTCTTCAATCACCGGATTGGAAAGCACGTCGCGCGCAATCTGGTCCATTTCAATCGCCGCCGCTTCGCGGTTTGCGCCGGTCAGCTCCACTTCAAAGAACTTCCCCTGCCGGACATCCGCAATCGAGGCGTGTCCCAGTCCGTTCAGCGCCCCCCGAATGGTCTGCCCCTGTGGATCGAGCACCGTCGTCTTGGGCGATACAAACACGCGAGCCTTCATAGAACTATCGTAAACCACCCGCTAAACTTTAGCCGCGTTTTGAAACAGGCAGTGGCCTTCTGTCGCCTGAGTCCGCAACAACGGTATAGTAATACTTAGTCCGCAAGGAGGTCCTCTCATCGTAAAAGTTTCGGTTCTCGCATCTTCGAGCGCCGGCAATTGCACGCTGGTTCGAACCGAGCAGACCCGTCTGTTAATCGATACCGGGCTTTCCCGCAAGGAGACTTTTGAGCGCCTCTACGCCGCCGGCTGCGATCCTGAATCTCTGACCGCGATTCTGATCACGCATGAGCATTCCGATCATGTGAACGGCTTACAGGTGATCTGCCGCAAGCTCCGCATCCCGGTCTATATTTCGCGCATGACCGCGCCCGCCATTGCCTGGGACGATCAGTTTGCCGATAACCCGCCGCATCTCGAACTTTTTCAAGCGGGTGCCAGTTTCTCCATCGGCGACATCGATGTCACCAGTTTCACCATCCCTCATGACGCGGCTGACCCCGTAGGATTCTCCTTCCGCGCCGAAGGCATCAAGATTTCGATCGCCACCGATCTCGGTTATCTTCCCGATTCCGTCCGCCATCATCTCCGCGGCTCCGATCTGCTGCTGCTCGAATCGAATCACGATGTGGAGATGCTGAAAGTGGGCCCTTATCCGTGGTCGATCAAGCAGCGCGTGATGGGGCGCAACGGCCACCTGTCGAACGACGTCGCTTGTTCGTTCATTCGGGACGATCTCGACACCAGGACTTCGACACTCATCCTCGGCCACATCAGTGAAAGCAATAATCACCCGGAAATCGTACGCCTGTGCGCGTCCCAGGCCCTTCATGGCCGCGCTCTGTTCACTAAACTCGTCATCGCGAACCCCAAGCAGCCAACGGAAACGTTCACTTACTAATCCATGATTGCCCGCTATACCAGGCCCGAAATGGGCCGCATCTTTTCGGATGAAAACCGCTTCGCGCAATGGCTCGAAGTAGAACTTGCCGCGAGTGAAGCTCTGGCTGAAACCGGCGAAGTGCCGCCGGATGCGGCCAAAGCGCTGCGCGCTCATGCCGGTTTCAAAGTCGCCCGCATTCACGAAATCGAATCCAAGGTGAAGCACGACGTCATCGCTTTCACCTCCGCCGTTTCTGAAACCATGGCCGCCGCCGGACACGCCGATTCATCAAGATGGCTGCACTACGGGCTCACCTCCAACGACGTGGTCGATACCGCGCAGGCCCTCGTTTTACAGCAGGCGTCCATCCTCCTTATTAAAGGGTCTAAAACGCTGGCGGTATCGCTCGATCGCCGCGCGCACGAATTTAAACACACCGTGCAGATCGGCCGCACCCACGGCATCCATGCCGAGCCGATCACGTTCGGCCTTAAACTGGCTCTCTGGTATGACGAAATGACCCGCAATATCAATCGTTTATCGAGCGCGGCCGAAGATCTGCGGGTCGGCAAAATTTCAGGAGCCGTCGGCACCTTCGGCCACATCGGCCCGGAAGCGGAGGAAAAAATCTGTCTGCGCCTGTCCTTGAAACCAGCCGCCATTGCTTCCCAAGTTATAGCGCGGGATCGGCATGCGGCGTGGGTCAATGCACTCGCTATCTTATGCGCCACGCTCGAGAAAATCGCTCTTGAAGTCCGCCACTTGCAGCGCACCGAAGTTCGGGAAGCCGAGGAGCCGTTTAGCGAAGGCCAAAAAGGTTCTTCCGCCATGCCGCATAAACGCAATCCGGTCACTTCGGAACAGATCTGCGGCCTGGCTCGTCTGGTTCGATCGAACGCCCAAGCGGGGATGGAAAATATCGCATTGTGGCATGAGCGCGATATTTCACACTCCTCGGTTGAGCGCGTTATTCTTGCTGATTCGGCGATACTTACGGACTATTTGCTGGCCAAGACCCTGTGGCTGGTCGACGGAATGCGGGTCTATCCGGACCGCATGAAAAAGAACCTCGAAAGCACCAAAGGTCTCATTTTTTCGGGCCAGCTTTTGCTCGACCTGGCTGCTGCCGGCATGCTGCGCGAAGAGGCCTATGCCCAGGTGCAAAAACACGCCATGCATGCCTGGGAAACCGAGGGCGATTTTCGCGCGGCGATTGAAGCGGACGATAAAATCCTTTCTTATCTTTCGATTGAAGAGATTCAGACGGCCTTTTCGCTCGATCGCCACCTGGCCCACTTGGACCAGATCTTCGCCCGTGTGTTCGGTGAAAACGATCTTTAGAATCAATGATTTTACGATTCTCTAACGGGATCTAAGAAAATCTCCGGGTCGAAATTCAGGTCTTCTGGGTTAAACTGATCTTGGAAGTAGTTGGCTTTGACATATAAATCACGGATCCTCGATTATGATTTGGCGCGGGTCTTGCTGGTCGATGACGACCCCACGTCGCGGTTGACTTTGCAGACCGTGTTAAAAGCCGGGGGCTATAATGTGGACGCGGCTGCCAGTGCCGCGGAGGCTGTGGGTAAGCTCGATGCAGGCGAATATGAGCTTGTTTTGAGCGACTTAGAGATGGAATCCCCCGACTCCGGCCTAAAGGTAATCTCCCACGCCCGGATGAAGGACTATAAACCGGCGACAGCCTTGCTCACTACCTACCAGAATGCCCGGCCGGCGCCCGCGAAGCATCAGAACTTCCTGCTCATCAAACCGGAAGACATCCCGGAGCTGTTAAGCAAAGTCGCCTACCTGATTAGCGACCGAGCGACCCGCCGCATGGAGCGGGAACTGCGCTTAGCGGCGTCTTAAATCGCCATAAATCATCTAAAACGCGCGTGCAAGAGGCCTTAAATGACCTTAAAAACGGCTTCCAGAGCGTCTAATGCGCCCGCGAAGAAGTGATCTTGCGCTTCGATTAAATGGAGCTGTTTCGGCTCCGGCAGCGCGGCGACAATCGATTGGATCTGTTCTACCGATCCAAACTGGTCGTGGGTGCTCTGGATGAACACTCGCGGCGTGGTACACGTATCGAGCGATGCCTTGTCCTTATAGGAAGCGGGAAACCCGACGGCAATCACGCGCCGGGCGATGCCGCAGCCCAGGCGCAACGCGATTCTCGATCCGAAGGAAAACCCGGCGACGGTGAATGGCAACTCGGGATAGCGTCCACGCAAATAATCGAGCGCCACGCGCGCGTCATCAAGTTCGCCCTCGCCTTCGGCGTAGCTGCCTTCGCTCAGATTGACTCCGCGATAATTGAACCTGAGCACTACCGCTCCGGTGGAGCGTAATCCGCGGGCGATGCGGTACACAACTTTGTTGTGCATGGTCCCGCCATGCTGCGGATGAGGATGGCAAACCAGCGCGGCTTCCTGAGGAGCCGCGTCCTCGGGTTCTTCGAGTAGCGCTTCCAGGCGCCCGGCAGGGCCAGGGAGAAAGAGAGATTCAATTTTACGCATTCAATTCGATTATTATCCCTTCCCGACGGCTGGGGTTCAGTGGCTCAACTGGAATGCAGGGACCGTGACTGGAAGCAATTGAATTGCGCGATCACAAGTAAGCTGTCCCAGCGATATCGTTAGCGAATCCCCTGGCTCACGCCAAGGGGTTATAACCCCGTCCTAAGGGCGGGATTCTGACGAATCTGTGCCGCTAACAAAATGACCGGGACAGCTTACTAGTGGAAGGAGGATCCACCTAGGTAGTTATCGCATTAGCTCGACGCGTTTGATTCTCCAAACCTAAGCCGCTTCACGGCTTCGCGCCAGTGCCGATGCTCCTGTCTTTTGCGATAGATGCTCGCGATTGTGTGCCCTGTGCCTGCCGCGAGGATCGCCGCTACGAATGCCTCGAAAATCCTGTCTATCATGCCTTAAGCATGGGCCTCCGACGCTGAACGCGCCACATCCCGAAGGGTTCATTTCGGATTGACGGATAGTCCTAGGAAAGCGAGTGCGGCGAGTACTAGTAAACTGTCCCGGCGATATCGTTACCGTACAAAAATCCCCTGGCTCACGCCGAGGGGTTATAACCACAGCCGACGCTCGCGTCGGCCTATGATTCACGTGCGCAGGCCGAGCCGGACCAGGGGGTCCGGCGCCGACGAGGGCGTCGGCCCCACATCCTGTCGCTATAGGAACTTCGGAAACAGAACACTAGGGGCAGAGACCTGGAATACACGAGGTTCAGCCGGAATTATTTGCGGGCATCTGAAAAATCCTGAAAACGGCTTCGCGTACTAATCTCGCCCTCCCCGGATCGCCCTTTACCGATAGGAGGCAGTTATGAAAAGAGAAAAACAATCCACAGCCGATTTGATGACACCGCGGGCGACGCGCGTCGCGGTTTTTGTTTTCGCGATGGCCGCCGTGCTCGGCAGGCCGGTGACGGCACGGTCCGTTGACACGGCGAAGCCCGATCTGGATGCGTCCATTAACCATAGCGCCCCAGCCCGTCCAGCCGCCGCGAAGCCCGCTCAGAACGCCGCTCGTCCTGCGGCTGCTCGCCCGGCTGCCGCACGCCCCAACGCGGCGCGTCCCGAGGCCGCGCATAACGGCGCGCACTCCACCGCCGCGCACCCCACCGCCGCTCATGAAGCGCGGCATGAGGCCGCCGGTCGTGATCATCACGGCGCCGGCGCCGGCGAACATGCGGCGAGAGGTGACCACGCCGCCGGCGAACACGGACATTCCGCAGCACGGAACGCTGCCTATAGTCACGGGGAAAACCTTCACGGCGGACACCGCATTCCCGAGGCTCGCTTCCGTGGAAGCTTCGGACACGAACACCAGTTCCACATCGGACATCCGGTCATGATCGGTGGTCAGGCCAGCTTCCAGTTCGGCGGATTCTGGTTCGGCATCGTCGATCCGTGGCCGGCCGCCTGGTTGTACACGGACGCGGTATACGTGGACTTCGTCGAGGAAGAATATGTTTTGGTGAACGTCGCCCATCCCGAGGTTACGATCGCTGTGAGCGCCGGAGACGCGGCGCCTACTACGTGCACCGCCGAGGCAGCGGTTCCCGTCGCGCCGGTGGTCTCCGCCCCAGTCGTCGCCGCTCCGGTCATCGCGGTTGTGGTCCCTTACCCCTACCTCACTTGGCACTACTGGCGACACTTCTGGCGTTAAGAGCGCAAGCACGCTCTGCCTCCGCCTCCTAAAGCACTATTCTTCGCGCTGCCGTGTGATCCATGGCAGCGCGTTTTTGCAACTGGTGAATGGCCTCAAGTCCCTCGATTCTGCGTTGACCCGCGTCGTGCTCCGCCCACCTTTCGTGGAAGGAACGTCCAAAGTACGACCTCGGGTTACGGGGATCGCAGGCGCCGAAAATGTCCGGCATCGTTGCAGTCATCAACGGCAACCCAAGCGTCTGTATCGGATATTGCGGAACATCATGATGAAGAACTGATCGTCAATCTTGGAACGTTTCGGATCACCAGAATGCTCCGCCACCACTCGGCCGTTCACCTTCACAATAATTTTGTCGTCTCTCGACAAGATATCCATTGAGTTCCAGGCACGCTCCAAAGCTTTTTGCGATACGTTTTCAGGCGTAAACGTCCGTTGATTCCAGAAGAGGGCGGTGATTTGTGACGGCTGATGGGACCCCGGCTGATCATGAGCGCCAGGTTGCGCTCGATGAGCCACCCAACATAGGGAGATAATAGCTATGGCGATGAAGCAAGAAGATGGTATCTCGCGGCTCCTCAGAAATTCGTGTGGCTGCGGGTGGGTTGTCGGCAATCATATCGTCGAAGGGCTGCGATTGACCCGTTGAAGATGGCGGCGTATTGCGTCTATCTCGTGGCTTGGATGGTGTTTGCCGGTGGCGCCGTCATGGGCGCGTTGCCGCGACTACGCAGACAGCTGGCCCCGGTCCCGGCGATCACCGCGCCACAGCTTATCGGCACTCTTCTACAGATTCTTTCGGCATTCGCGGTTACCAGCTCCATGGGCAGCGGACCGCTGCGGCCTCGGACGTTTGAGTTGGCCGGTGCGCTGGTGCTTGCGCCGCTCGGCGCGGCTCTATTCTTATGGGCCCTTCGATCCGTACCTCGGGATGCTGATGGAGATACATTGGTCACGGGAGGCGCCTACTCGTGGCTGCGTCACCCGCTCTATCTGGCTTTTCTCGCGATGCTGGTGGCGACCGGCCTTCTGATTTCGACCGGCATCAAATTGATCCTGCCGGTGCTTCTATACGTGGCTGGGTCGGAGTTGCGGATTGCTTCGGAAGAACGCGAACTCGCCGAGAAATTTCCAGTGGATTTTGCGATGTACCGGAATCGCACACGGTGGCGTTATTTCCCAGGGTTACGGTGAAAATCAGCCGTTAGAAGAAGACCCGAACTTCCAGCTTCGCGCAATACTTTCAGAGCGTGTCCACTATCGCGAGCTCCTTAGAAGCATATTAGCCTCTAATTACCTTCACTTAGTTGGATCAAAGCGCTACGAATGTCATGGAGGCAATTGAGGCTGCAAGAGTACGAAGAGTCGAAATAGAGTGATGCCGAACGCGATTAGCTCCTTGTCTCATTTTTATTGACACGCTCCGTGATCCGCTCCATACTCTCTAACGACAGCGCCGACCTGCGCAAATATCGGAGGAGTATCTTATGCCAACCTTAACACCCGTCCAGGCCGCTTACCAACAGATCAAGAATCTCGAAAATACGGGACAAATCACTCTCCCGGAACCTCAGGCAACCGTTACGGTCGGGAGTATTAACGCTTCGACCGGCAAGTTCGAGTGGTCCGTAAAGACCTTCACCCAAACGACCTCGATTCCGCCGCCTCCGGGCGCTCTGAAGCCGGTGAACACCGTTATCGATACTACTGTCGGTCTGGTCCAAACCAACGCAGTCGACTTACGTTTGCAGTTTCATATTGAGGACCCGATTGCGAATGTCCCACCCCTCGCCCCCGCCCCTATTGGCCACGGGATTACGGAAGCTCCGCTGAAGGAGGCGATGGCAGCTACTCTGGCGGGAACAGGCTCGGGAGTGACCATCGCCGGATTTCCAATGGTTTCCTCCACCGCAACAGAGATCATTCTCGATGCCGGATTCGCATGCAGCGTGGCGGCGCAGACGGAGGAGGTCAGTCCCGGGGTAACCTCGTTCGGCCTCACGATCACGGTGCCTGGAAAAGCGGCTGTGGAGGTGAAAATCATCATCGTCCGTCCGCCTGTTCTGGGCATGGGCGCGTTCACGATTCCCGCCCTGCCCATCGCGCTGGTCTACGCCCCTCCGCAAGGAAAGCAAGACAAAAATTTCGCGTCTTACGCCGTTACCGATACTTTTACCCGGACCGTGACCACCTCCATTAGCTCCAGCACCAGTACGAAAACAGCGCAGGCATTTAGTGCGGGCGATATCATTGGCAAGGTCGCAGCGGCGATTGGGTCGGTGGCTGCCATCGTCGGAACAGGCGGCACCGGAGCCGCGGCCAGCGCCGGCATCCTGGGAACTTTGTTAACCACCCTCACCGGCACAGGAGGGACCTCGAGCACCAGTAACAGCACCTCGACGGACCTGAAGACGGCGTCGGCCGCCCTCGATCTGCTGGGCGATGCCGTCAATTCCGTGGGTACGGATAATGTATCGGACGGCGGAACGGTCAGCGCCGAATCAGACCATTCGGTCACGCTCCAAATTACCGAGATGAGCACCTACACCACCAACACTGGACAGGGACCCGGAGCCGGCGACATCTTCGTCTATTTCGACGACGTGAAGGTGGTTTGGACCGCTATCAATGGGGACGTGGGAATCCATGTGCTCGGATTCGGCGCCATCGCATCGGTGACGGCCGCGGTTCTGTTGCAGGATCAACAAGCCCTCAGTCAAGGGGGGACGGCAACAACGGGGCTGGATGCGGCGTCAATTGCGTCCCTGCTGAAGCTCGACCCGTTTTGCGTGAAACAGCCCGGGGGCATCGTTCCGCATATTCCGTTAGTTTCGCCGCCGCGCTTCGCTCCCAATGCTACCCCTGAGCGAACGAGCGAGGGAGCTCCCGTTTTTTTGCAGGAATCCGTAGATGTCACCGACGAGGACAAGGAAGTTCAGACAAGCACACAAACCACCATCACGGACGCGAAACCGGGCTGGTTATCGGTTCTGTTCGGCGGCGACGATACCGAGACCACCACCACGATGACCCTCACCACCGCTCAAACCACGGACATAAAAACCGATCTGAAGGTCACCAATACGCTGAACATGTTCAGCCAGGATTCGACGGATCCAATCGATGTTCTGATCTTTACCGACCGCTCGTTTGGAACATACCTCTACGCGGAAAAAGGTTCATCGGTGCTTCAGGGCGATCTAGGCATATTGCAGAATCTTGGGGAGAAGGCAGAACGGGCCGGCGGGTAAGCTTCGGTTCCGGTTCCGCAGCGCCCCTGCCAATTTCGCGCCACGGAAGCCGCTCATCGAAGACGGCGTCGATCCTAACGATGACGCCGCTCACATAAATGGCACCGCTCACATAAATAGCACCGCGGAGGGGGCTGTTTGACTGCTCTGTCGTGTGTCCGCTCCGCTGACGTAGAGCGTAATCATCCCGCTATTGGCCGCAGCCGCGCCGGCTAACACGCGCATGGGCCAATTTCGACGTGATCGAAATCCTCCATTGAGGCGTTTGGAGTCAGACGTGCTTATCTTCCAGGCATACGCTCAGTTAATGCGTGCTAGGAAAAAGGTAAAACTATGAAAACACTAAGATCGCTCGCCTTGATGGCGATTGCTGCAGGTTTTGTGCTTGCTCCCGCCGATAAAGCGCATGCACAAGTTGCAGTCAGCATCGGAGAAGCGCCTGTTTGCCCCTACGGGTACTACGAGGCTCCTCCTTACAATTGCGCTCCGGATGGCTATTATGGGCCCGAATGGTTCGGCGGCGGCGGCATCTTCATCGGAGCTGGCCCTTGGTACCACGGGTCGGATCATTTCTACGGACACGTCGATCATCAACTTGACTATCGTAAGGGCTACCACGGGGGGTTCCCGGCGCGCGGCGCTGCTCCAGCAGAACATCGTGCAGAGTTTCACGGTCAGGCAATGCATGATGTACGTGGACACGAAGCACCCCGCGGTCACAAGTAAATACTCGTTTGTCGACCTACATGCCGTGATCCCTACCTTCGTTTCTAAAAGTCTTCACCGGGATCACGGCGAGGCGTTCGCCGTCAACGTCGCCAGGGTCTTTAATCATCTTGTCGGCGATACAGGGGTGCGATACGAGAACGCCGAGCATCCTGCCTGTGTGCACGCCTCGACACGGTCGATCACCCGACAAGCGCGCGATGTCCCCGATATCGGCTATTGCCTGGACTCCTCCGCTCTACCGAAGTGGCGCCATGCGACACTCCGCAGCCTTCGCGGTCAAGCCACTTTCTTCGTCGTCCCGTGCGGATCGATCACAAATTTCTTGGCCGCGCCTTTGTCGAAGTCCTTGTATCCTTGCGGTGCGTCTTCGAGCGAGATAATGGTCGCATTACAAGCCTTGGCGGGATGAACCTTGTCGTGCAGGATGGCCATCATGAGTTGGCGGTTATAGCGCAGCACCGGACACTGGCCAGTGTGGAACGAGCAGGATTTCGCCCAGCCCAGACCGATGCGGATGCTGAGGGCCCCCACCTTCGCGGCTGCGTCGACGCCACCCGGATCTCCCGTTACATACAGGCCCGGAATGCCGATCGACCCGCCAGCCCGTGCGATCTCCTGTAGCGCATTCAGCACCGTCGCCGGCTGCTCCGCCGCGGCTTCTTTCCCGTGGCCATGGGCTTCAAAGCCGACGCAATCTACCGCCGAGTCCACCACGGGTTCGCCGAGAATCTGCTCAATCTGCTGAGCCAACGTGGCATCCTTACGAAGATCGATGACTTCGCAACCGAAGCTCTTGGCCTGGGCCAGACGCTCCGGAATCATGTCGCCCACAATCACCACGGCGGCTCCCAGCAACTGGGCCCCGGCCGCGCAGGCAAGACCCACCGGACCCGCGCCAGCGATATAAACAGTAGAGCCTGGTCCGACGCCCGCCGTGACTGCGCCGTGATACCCAGTCGGGAAGATGTCTGAAAGGAGAGTCAGGTCCAGGATCTTGGCCATGGCCTTTTCCCGATTGGGAAACTTCAGTAAGTTGAAGTCCGCATACGGCACCATCACGTACTCCGCTTGGCCGCCGACCCATCCGCCCATATCGACGTAGCCATAGGCTGCGCCCGGGCGCGCCGGATTCACGGTCAAGCAAATGCCGGTCTTCCCTTCGCGGCAATTCCGACAGCGTCCGCAGGCGATGTTGAACGGCACGGTCACCAGATCGCCGATATTCAACATTTCGACATCCGAGCCCTTTTCGATGATCTCTCCGGTGATCTCGTGACCTAAGATGAGCCCTGCCGGCGCGGTCGTCCGCCCGCGGACCATGTGTTGATCAGACCCGCAGATATTCGTGGTCACAATCTTCAGGATGACGCCGTGGGGAGCGTCCTTTCCCCCAAACGGGTCGGTCTCGCTCTTTGGCATCCTCAATTTCGGGTAGTCGATGGACTTCACTTCGACGGTGCCTGGCTTGATGTAAGCAACTCCGCGATTACTCGGCATAGAGTTCTCTCCTTGTGCTACGTGGGGTAGTGCCGCGCCGCGTCACTCCAGCATGCAATACTGACACATTCCGCGTGCTTTTGCCGAGTGACTACCTGCTGGGGTGGCGACAACACTTCAACCAAAAGCCGACGCTCTCGCGCAAGACCAGACTGATATGGGCGCATAAAGCGCCAAAAGATGCGTCGTAAGAGGACTTATTTAGGCATAAAATGCCGGAACTAATTTCTGGTCACCGGAGTCCAAAGCTAGCATGCTGTGGCTGTCTCATCTCCTCCAGGACCTTGTCTACGCCGCGCGGATTCTGGGCCGCCGGCCTGGCTTCGCGGTTGCCGCCATTTTGTCGCTCGCGCTCGGCATTGGAGTGACAACCGCTATCTTCACAGTGGTGAACGCGGTTGCGCTGCGGCCTCTTCCTTATGCCGATCCCGGCCGTCTGGTTTGGATGACGCAGCTTCTGCACGGGAGCAGCACCGACGAGGTGACGATCACGCCGCACTTCCTGGAGTGGCGGCGGCAGAACCAGACCTTCGCCGGACTCGCTGCGTACAACTACCAGACGCGGAATCTGACTGGACTCGACACACCTATCGAAGTGCACACGGCGCGCGCGTCGGCTGAGTTGCTTCCGCTGCTCGGCATCAAACCTGCTATCGGCCGCAATTTCACCAAGCAGGAAGATGCGAAGGGCAACGATCGGGTGGCGATCCTGACCGATCAGCTCTGGCAGCGGCAGTTCGGCGCCGATCCAAAGATTGTGGGCCGGCCGATCATGCTGGACGGCGAGCCGTACATCGTCACAGGCGTGCTCCCGCGAACCTTTGTGTTTCCAGGCCTCGATGCCGTGGATCTGCTCACGCCGCTGGCCAAGGACGAAGCGGCCGAGCTTCAATTTCACGACACCGTCACCATCATTCGCAACGTCGTAGGACGGTTGAAAGCCGGCGTGACGCCGGAGCAAGCGGACGCCGACCTCATGGTGATCCAGTCCCATCTGCCCCTGCCGCCATGGAAGCCGGTGATCACGATTCAAATGCTGCCGCTTCGCGATTATCTTTACGGCAAGACGAAGACCGCGGGCCTGGTGCTGTTGGCGGCCGCGGCATATGAAGGTTTGCCAATGCCTAGCAGCGCCGATTCGTTCAGAGTAGCGAGCACTGTAAACCACGACCCAAGGATAAGGACCGGCAGGATCCATGTCGCGGCCTGGTAACGCTCGTCATAGACTAACCTGATAAGCCAATCCGCCGTCGTAATGAAAACCGAAAACCCAATCCCGGTCAGCAGCAAGAATTTGGCTCGAAGTGGGCTGAGATGCCGAATTAGTTCGGCACGAGGCAAATGCGCCTGCGAAGCGACAAAAGGAAACAGTACGACCGATCCGAGGCGTACCACCAGGTTACCCGACAGATCAGAGATTGAACGCGCGATGCCGTAGA
>JBEKPC010000066.1:0-26629 GCA_049521155.1 Bryobacteraceae bacterium | reverse complement strand
GGCCCTGTAGACCAGCTTTACGCTGGTTCAATTCTGGCCCCGCAACCGTGGGACATTTCCAACCAAGCGGGTAATGGATGCACCCCACTCAATCAGCAGAGGTCTACTGCGGCCTTCATCAGATCGGTCCCGACCTGATGCCAACCATCGCTGGCTGGACGACACCACGGACTTACACCAGGATCGCTGGCCTTCGTCCGTTCTTAATACACTGGCTGAAGCCAGCAGCTCAATGGAAAGGGACTTCATTCACGGCAACCTTGTTTGGCGTGCTAGACCGAATCGAACGTGCGAATTGTGAAAGCCATTTTCACGACTTGAGCGCAATTATTTATAGCGCCGCCATCTTCGAATTCCGGGATTGACGGCGGCAGTGGCGCTATAAATAATTGCGGAAGTTCATCAGAGTCGGCACGTCCTGAGCAAACACTTCTTCCGACTCGCGGGGTCACGCCGTCACCGGCACTTGGCCCCGTTTCCCGTTCCTCACCGCCGTTCTCAAATCGCCAACGCGTGTAAATAGCTTTACCATGCGCAAGTACAACGACGCCGAAATTGCCCGGCTTGAATTTCTTTTACAGCAAGCCACGGCTCGAATCGCCTTCATTAGGGAGTATCACCCGATTTTCATCGAACTGCGGGAACAAGCGGCGGGTTCCATAAGTTCGAAGGATTTGGCATGTTGGGATTCCGACCGGGAAGAACTCGAATGGTTCTACGGGCAATACCACGAGGAATAGCGTGGGATCCGACTTGACGGTTCCGAGGCTGAAAATCACCGACTACCCCAAAGCCTGTGGATGCAAAATACGAGATCTTCGGCCGCCATCCTCAGAATGTCTATGCGGAAAGTAGTTTGAGCTTTGGCCTGAATGGAGATAGCCTTCCTGAAACTCGACCTCCCAGTTATCGGTTTGATTCACCCACCAACTATTTATCCAGTCATCGTCCCAGACTAGCAGCCCGTTGCACCGACCGGTGGACCACCCAGTGTCCTGTTGGTGAGTCCGTCGCGTCTACGGGGGTTTTCTGAGGTTGTGAGGAGCCATCTTGACGCATTTTGAGGCACCCCCTCAGCCTCTTTTGGAGAAAATGGACATATCTCGGACTGAGCACCAATCGTGTGCGGTACCGTTTTTCCCCTGGTTTGCGTGTGGTGTGTGTTGTTTTCGTGGGATTCCAGAAGGCCGAAACCGGATGGGGTCAGCAATGGGGCATCGGTGGGAGGCAAAATGACTTTGCAAACGAGAAACGCTGTGAGCACAGCATCTTACAGAGCAGAGAGATGTTGGACTAGTACCTTCTCTTCTAACGTTTGGTGTTACTTGTGCACCGTAAGGAGATGACCCACAACATATTGTGGTTCGCTCGATCAGATTTATGCACTGTAAGGGAAAGTTTCCGGTGCAACTGCCACTTTATGCTTGACTTGGTCGGGCGGAGAGTGGTATCAATAAGCCTGGACTGAGTTCGATCTTCTGCTCCTGTGCTACCACTTTCCTTGGGAAGTCCGGCCGGGGGCTGCTAGCTTTGCGATAAAGGGCCGTAGGTTGCCTGAACTGAGAAGAAGCGGAAACACGAAAAGTCTTAATGGATTTCAATTCAAAGTTCGGGCGCTTGAAAGAACGCTTGGGTATGCTTCCGTTTAGTGAAAGCGTGTGTGTGTCCTTCGATTGGAAGTTTTCCCAAGGTCTCCGTAGCCAGAACACGATTTTAAGCGCAAGCTCGACGTTCACCGGACTCGTGCCTTGTTTATCAACCACGAGTCCGGTCACGCGCTTGGCAGCTTGGGGGACACAGAATCTAAGGGTTCCCCGCCTTGCCCTCCCGATGTTTGCCCATCGGGAGGGTAAACTAAATTTCCAGCTCACAGTGGCTTAGAAATTATGGAGCGCTTCCTCCTTTCCGTCAATGAATCCAATACGGTACGCACTTAGCGGTATGCAAACCGTCAAGCGGTGACGCGGTTGGTGGTGGTCATTATGTTTCCTGTTGAGGTATCCGTCCAGATAACCTTTCAGGTAGTTGTTTGTCTGAGGCTCGGTAAAAATCCCCGGACTTGAGGGAACTGCACAGGATGCAGTAGCCATACACTACACCTCGATTCTAAGGGTTCTGCCTTTGACCGATTCGTAGCGCTCGGGTTTTGCCCATCAGTTGAACCGTTTGCCCAGCCCAACCCACCCAAGCATTCCTTACCGTTCACTAGAAAGAATGTCCTGAACGACGACGAATGTCAAGGAGATTTAGCGAGGTAGTACTTTTTTGTACCAACGTATAAGGCGATTGTTCTATTGAACGTTCAAACGTTGTTACATACTAAGCTCTCCGCAAGCTTCGGCTCGATTCAAGCAAGTGCTCCTGCATCCCGTTGTTCCCGTACCTGACGCAGGCCCCAGATGATGACACTGGTATCGCAATCGCCAACACAACCGCTGGTCCGTTTGGTACATCATGTCCAGGCTCGTTCCAATACTGCCTTGGGTTCGCCTTCATCGGCGGCGGAACTGAAGTAAACTCCATGGCGAACGACTCTCTGATTCTGAGTTTTAAACCCCTGCTATAAGTGCTACGACGCTGCGGTCTAATTCTTAGTCAATTTCGGGCAGCTCCGCATCGGGCACCGCTCTGTATAAACCTCCCTCTGTGCACTCGATCCGCGCCTTGGTCAGCCAGTGATACAGTGCGACGTTCATTGTGGTCAGACTTAGTGCCTCGGCGATTTCGTGCGACGGGATGCGATCGGTTGGCGGTCCCGGTCAGTCTGCTAACAGCATCTTTTTAGGTTGGGTTTGGGCGCTGGTGCTGAGTTGGTGCTGAAAGGCCACGCTAAGGTCCAGTAGGCCGCAGTTGTTGCTATCCCACTGTCCCATCAGGACTTTGCGGATTTCGAGGCCGCCTTGGTTTTTTCGTTCCCGCGTCCTACGGGGTTTTCTTAAGGTTGAGGGGTGCCATCTCGACGCGCTGTGAGGCACCCCCTCCGCCTCTTTTGCGTAAAATGGACGTATCTACGAACCAGAAGGTCGGCCGTTCGAGTCGGTCCGGGCGCACCACTAAGATCAATAAAAACAAATATTTAGCGATATCCGTTGGTGGCTTGAGACGGCGACTTGATGTCGTGGTCTTTAGACAGAGGTCCGTCTTCTTCGCTCGGGGAGCCGCCTTCCTGTCCAAGCTCCCGTGATGGAGTGGCAGATTTCATGGACGGACTCTAGTCGTCAGAACTTCGTTCAGGGGTGCGCCGAGAAGGATCATCTGCAACGCATCGCTGGGCAGGAGGGATGGGGATCTTGGAAGCGCTTCCAGGTGGGGGGGATGCCTTAGCCTTTGCCATCCGATCCCCTAGCCCATATGAGATCCCGGCTTCACCAAACCAATTAACTCGTCGCGAACCCCATGGAGGATCTCTCGCGATAAATTGGGATCGGACACAGCACGGGAGAGATTGATCGCTCCAAGCAGAGCGCTCAGAAAAAGCAGGGCGCGGCCGCGCTTATCCCCACGCTGGCTTGATGAAAGAAGGGCACTGGAGAATGCCAGGCTCCGCTTCACCCGCGCCGTATAGAGGGCCCGCGCGGATTTGCTCCCCCGAGTCATATCGCCTAGTAACGCTCCCATCGCACAGCCGGTTCCCGGCGCATCGCGGTGTGCCTCCGTCAGGTAGTTCTGGAGAAGTTGCGCCATGTCCGCCGTATGCTCTTCCCAAACGTCGAGATCCTTGAATGCCGTCGCGAGCGCCTCGACGACCAGTTCATCGCGCGATCCGAAGTGTTTGTAGAAGCCCCCAACCGTAACGCCCGCTTCCTTCATCACATCGGCGACGCCGATACCTTCAAGTCCGCGCTCACGAAATCGCTTGGCGGCCACCCTGACAATCCGCTCATGCGTCGTTTGCTTGTCCCTCCTTGAATGTCCCATACCGTTCCTCAACTGTATTATAATCGTAATCTACTTTTTGGATACCTGAGTGGCTTAAAGCGATTCAATTCGGCGCATGTCCGGGGAACGAGCTCATGGTCATTAGGGCGGCTAGGAGGCCGCTTTCATGGAAAGGGTAGTCGAAGCTCACTTTTTCTGCAACTTTTGGAGTATGCACGTAATCTCAGTACCAGACCAGCAAGGAGAAAGAACTGCTGGCGGCATAACCAAGGAGATCCGAAAATGAGCGAATCTACCGCCCAGAGAAACAAAGCATTTGTCCTCGAAGCGTTCGAGACCCTGTTCAACAGGAAGGACTTCGTCGCAGCCGAGAAGTTCTGGTCGTCGAATTACATTCAACACAGCGCCCATATACCGCCCGGGCGCAACGGACTCTTCGGCTTGGTTAAGAGCGCCCCGCCCGAGATGAAGTACGAGAACAGTCTAATCCTTGCGGAAGGCGACATGTTGATGCTGCATGGCCGGTTTAGCGGCCTCGGTCTACCTGCGAACTGGATCGTGGTCGATATTGTTCGCATGGAGAACGGAGTGCTGGCGGAGCACTGGGACGTCATTCAGGACGAGGCCACGCGGGAAAAGTCAGTCAGCGGCCAGCCAATGTTCGGCGAGGCGTTTCCTTCCTGATGATGTCGCCTTAGGAAATCTGCGCGAGCGGCCTCGCCGCGAGCAGCGATTGCACGACCATAGAACCAATTCGCGACTTGATACTTGGTCGCGATCGACTTTAACCAATTTCCGGCTTGCGGAGTCAGCGCCGCGGGCCATGAATTACGCGAGAACAGGGAGAACCAATATGCGTGCAATGAGAGCGGAACAGTTCAGTGGGTATGAAGGATTGAAGTACGTCGATCTTGCAAAACCAGCGGTCACCGACGGGAGGGTGCTGGTGCGAATGACGGCGGCCGGCGTCACACCGCTGGACCATACGATTCTCTCCGGCCAATTTCACGGCGTGAAGGCGCCGTTAGTCCTGGGCAACGAAGGAGCGGGCGTAGTGGAAATGGGAGGCGGAACCGACTTTCCCGCCGGCTCGCGCGTGATGTTCTTTGGCGCCTATGGTGTTTTTGAGGATGGAACCTATAGTGAGTGGGTGGCCGTACGGAAAGAAGACCTTTGCCTGATTCCCGAGAATGTCAACGACGTGAGTGCCGCGGGCATTCCGGTCGCGTATCTCACCGCTCAGGTGGCTCTTACCCGCGCCGGTTTTCGTGCAGGCAAAACCGTGTTTGCGCCGGCGATCGGAGGATCGGTCGGCAATGCGGTGACGCAAATGGCGCGCGCCTTGGGCGCAAAACACGCCATGTCAAGCACCACGAGTCACGCGAAAGCCGAGCAGGCGAAGGCGCTTGGATTCAACGAAGTCATCGATACCTCCTTAGAGAAGTTGGCTGACGGCGTGCGTCGCATCACCAGCGGTTACGGCGCAGACATTGTCATCGACGGAATTGGAGGTGAAGTCCTGAGCGATGCGCTCGGAGTGCTTGCATTGGAGGGAAGCCTCACAACACTGGGGTATTCCGCCAGCCGCAAAACAACCATTGACGTGACAAACGTCATCGTGCCACAGGCCAGCATCCGGGGTCTCAACATGTTCGCTCAGCCGAAGGCGGTCGTTACGGAAGCTTGGAACGTCATTGTTTCCTTGCTTAAATCCGGTGCGATCAAACCGATTGTGGCGAAAACCTTTCCGCTGGCCGATGCAGCTGAAGCACTGCGTTACCTGATTGAGGGCCGGCCTTTCGGCAGAGTCATCCTCACAATCTGACGACCTCGACTCGTGGAGAAACAGGAACAACATGGGCAAACTACACGGAAAATCGCAGTGATCACCGGTGGTACCGATGTCGTAAGTCCGGGTCCAATCAGGACGTCGCTGACCAGCAGACAATCTGCGGACGTAATTGCCCGGATTGTGTCCACCGTGCCAATGGGACGCATGGGTGAACCGCAGGAAGTTGCCAAGGCCGCGCTGTATCTGGCGTCAGACGACTCAAGTTTTGTCGCGGGTATTGAATTGTTCGTCGATGGGGGCAGAGCGCAAATCTAGTTCCTGGACGACTATCAAAAAACGCAGCTTTAGAAGTGGCCGATTGGTCGTCCTTGAGGAACCGCACTGAGATCACGATTTCCAACGACCATCTTTCCGATCGCGGAAGCGCATATTTTAGGAGCAGGTAAAAAGCTTTTTGCCTGTGGGGCTGACTGGTATACAGTAGAGAGCATGTCACTTGGGCCCATTGACTATGTAGTCCTGGCTCTTTACTTCGTTTTCGTGCTTGGCATCGGGTTCCTGATGCGGCGCAAGGTGGAGACCAGCGCGGACTTTCTTACCTCGCATCGGTCGGTTCCCGTTTGGATCACTAGCCTGGCATTTATCGCGGCAAATTTGGGGGCGCAGGAAGTGGTCGGCATGTGCGCGTCGGGCGCCAAATATGGGTGGATGACGGCGCATTTCTATTGGGTGGGCGCGGTGCCTGCGATGCTGTTCATCGGCGTGTTCATGATGCCGTTTTATTACGGCAGCAAGGCGCGCAGCGTGCCGGAGTATTTGCGCATGCGGTTCGATGAGAAGACGCGGGCGCTGAATGCGGCGTCGTTCGCGATCATGACGGTTTTCTCGTCCGGCATTTCGATGTATGCGCTGGGGAAGTTGTTCCAGATCGTGCTGGGGTGGAGCTTCACGGAGAGCGTGATGCTCTCCGCGGCGATCGTACTGGTGTATACATTCCTCGGCGGGCTGACCAGCGCGATTTATAACGAAGTGCTGCAATTTTTCCTGATCGTGCTGGGATTCGCGCCGCTATCGATACTGGCCGTGATGAAGGCGGGAGGATGGGACGGATTGCAGGCGCGGCTGGCTCCCCAGATGACGCACATGTGGCGCTACGTGGGCCATGCGTCTGAGAATCCGATGGGCGTGGAAGCGTTCGGGCTTGTTGCCGGGCTGGGATTCGTGCTGTCGTTCGGATACTGGTGCACGGACTTCCTGGTGGTGCAGCGCGCCATGGCGGCCGATTCGATGTCGGCGGCGCGGAGGACTCCATTGGTCGCGGCGTTTCCGAAGATGATCATGCCGTTCATCGTGATTCTGCCAGGGCTCGCGGCGCTGGCGCTGGGGCAGATGAACTCGGGGTATTCGTTTCCTTTGAAAGAGGGCGGCGGCGGGCCGGATTACGATCTGGCGTTAACCACTTTAATGGGGAAATTCTATCCGTCGGGAATGCTGGGAGTGGGGCTGACGGCGCTGATGGCTTCATTCATGAGCGGAATGGCGGGAAACGTGACGGCGTTCAATACCGTCTTTACGTACGACTTGTATCAGAGCTACATTCGCCGCGGCGCGCCGGATTCTCACTATCTGCGGGTGGCCCGGTTGACTACCGTGGGCGGGGTGGCGCTGTCGATTGCGACGGCTTATCTGGCGCGGCTTTTTAACAACATCATGGATCTGTTGCAGTTGGTGTTCTCGTTTGTCAACGCGCCGCTGTTCGCAACATTTTTACTGGGAATGTTCTGGAAGCGGACCACGGGTCATGGAGCTTTTTCGGGATTGCTGGCGGGAACGACGGCGGCGGCGATGACCCATGGATTGACGGTGGCGGAAGGTAAGGGCGGCTGGATCTCTCCGATCCACACGTTTCCGTCGACCATGGCGCAGAACTTCTGGATGGCGATTTTCGCGTGGTCGGTGTGCTTTGTGGTGACCATCATGGTGAGCTTAATGACTCCTGCGAAACCGGAGTCCGAACTGCGCGGCCTGGTGTACGGATTGACGGATGTTCCCAATGACGCGCTGGAGCCGTGGTATCGCAGGCCTCTGGTGCTGGCGGCAATCGTGGGCGTGGCGCTTCTCATCCTGAACGCAGTTTTCTGGTAAACAAAATGACTGACCTACGAATCCCGATCGCGTTATTTTTCGGCATTGTCGGCGTCCTGCTGCTGACCGTGACGGGCAACCATGCGGCGCTGACGGACGCGCCCGTGAACCTGTATACGGGGGCTTCGATGTTGCTGTTTGCAGGAGTGATGGCTTGGCTGGCGCGGCGTCGATCGTAAACAAGTTTCACGCGCGGTATCCGGCGTCGGGAATCCCGCGAGTTTGGCGAGCGCCGGGACGAGTCAACCTGATTGGCGAGCATACCGATTACAATCTGGGGCTGGTGCTGCCGATGGCGATTGGCCCGGCGTGTTGGATCGCGGCGGCGCATTCTGAGGACGGATGGCTGCGCGTCTATTCGGAGCAGCTGGGCGAGGGATCGCAGTGGCGGGTTGAAGATATTCCCAACGCGTCGCCGGTCGGCGACTGGACGGACCGGATCGCCGGAGTCGCGTGGGAATTATTGCGGCGAGGGATCGATTTGCGCGGGGCGAATGTGCTGATCGATTCCGAAGTGCCGTTGGGAGGCGGATTGAGTTCGTCGGCGGCGCTGGGGGTCGCGCTGACGCTGGCGCTCGGCGGCGCGCGGGATCCACTGGAGTTGGCGCAACTGGCGCAGGCGGCCGAGATGGATTTCGTGGGCGTGCCGTGCGGCATTATGGACCAATTCATTTCGGCGGGAGGACAGGCCGGTTCGGCGATCCTGCTCGATTGCCGGTCGCTCGCATGGCGCGCGGTCAAATTGCCTGACGATATGGCGGTGGTCACGGCGAATTCGATGGTGCGACATCAACTCGGCGAATCGGCGTACCGGACGAGGGTGGAGGAGTGCGCGGAGGCAGCTCGAAGGCTCGGCGTCTCCAGTTTGCGGGATGCGGCAAAGCTGGACGGCCTTGACGGGACCCTTTTGAAACGCGCGCGCCACGTAGTGACTGAAAATAAAAGGGTTACCTGGTTTGCGAATACAACGGACTTAGTCGAAATGGGACGAATCGTGACCGAATCCCATATCAGTCTGAGGGACGATTACGAGGTGAGCTGTGCGGAGCTGGATTTCCTGGTGGAGGCGGCGCTGCGCGTAGAGGGAGTTTTTGGGGCGCGGATGACCGGGGCGGGATTTGGCGGATCGACCGTCAACCTGGTGCATCGGGAGGCGGTGGAGGCGCTGAAGGCCACTTTGGTGCCGGAATATAGAGATTACAAAGGACTAACGCCGGAAATTCACGTTTGCGTCGCGTCCGCGGGCGCTTCTGAAATATTTTTGTGAGAATTTTTCCCTCGCGAAACTACTCAATAGCAAGTTTCAAACCGTGTTGTGGGCGCTCCACCTGATAGGCATACTGGTGGAGCGCCCACATTTTGTTATTTCGATGAAATGACGTACCTTTAGGTGTGCGCGTTAAAGAACTGGCCGCATGGCTGGAGTTGAATTTTGAGGGCGATGGAGAGCGGGAACTCCGTAAAGTAGCTCCACTCGAAGACGCCGGACCGGAGGATTTGTCCTTCGCCACGCGTGGCCGTGGCATGAAGCAAGTGGGAGAATCCCGGGCAGGCTGCCTGCTGGTCCCGCTCGATTACAGCAACGAACCGCAGCGGACGGTAATCCGCACGTCCGATCCTCGCGCCGCCGCGGCACGGGCGATTCCAAAACTTCATCCGAAAGTAGAACCGCAGCCGGGCGTTCACCCTACGGCGATCCTGGGTCCTGGCGCGATTATCGGCTACGGGGCATCGATCGGCCCTCTGGTCACGATCGGGGCGGGCGTTAAGGTTGGCACAGGCAGCGTAGTGGGGGCGGGCTCCGTAATTGGCGATTACGTGCATATTGGCGAGAGCTGCACGATCCATCCGCGGGTGACGATTTATCGCGAAGTGATCCTCGGGAATGAAGTGGTGCTGCATTCGGGCTGTGTGATTGGCGCCGACGGGTTCGGATTCGTGCTCGCCGACGGAATCTACGAGAAATTCCCCCAAGTCGGACGGGTGGAGATCGGCAATAACGTGGAGATCGGCGCGAATTCCTGCGTAGACCGCGCAGCGCTGGGCGTGACCTCCATCGGCGACGGAACGAAAATCGATAACCTGGTCCATATTGGCCACAATTGCCGCATCGGCCGCCACGTGGTGATCGCGGCGCAGACCGGATTTTCAGGCGGCGTCATTGTGGAGGATTACGCGGTGATCGGCGGCCAGGTCGGCATTGGGGATAAGGCGCGAATAGAATCGCGCGCAGTACTCGGGTCCGGCAGCGGAGTGCTGACGTCGAAAGTGGTGCGATCGGGCCAGGTGGTATGGGGCACACCGGCGAGACCATTAAAGGAATGCCTGGAACAGATGGCGGTCCTTTCACGGCTTACGAAGAAAAAAAAGACTCAGAATTCCGGCGCCTGATTTATTCGGTGCCTTTCCACTCCATGGTTTGCGCCACACTGACGCCGGCTTGCGGATAGACGATCAGGCGCAAACGAACCGTTTTTGATGAGTTCCCCAACAAAATACTCCCGTTGCGGAGTTGGGCGGAGTCCAGTTCGACGGGCTTGGGGTTGCCTTCGATTTCCAGCACGCCCCTTTGTGCGGCTCTCACGGCCGGAGCCTCCCGGTCCCACTTCACGCCGAGGTTGCCACCCTCGTTGGTCACCGTCAGCCCCAGTGAATAATCCCCGGCGCCGCCGCCCGCCGCCTTTGGTCCCATGGTAAGCGCCGCCTGAAATCCGAGCACGACCCCCAGCAACAGGAAGACGAATGACAACGGAATCCATACCCATCCGGCGCGAGCCCGCGGTTTCGCCGGCAGAGCATGGGTATAGGCGGGACTTATCGGAGCGGGAAGAGGTTCGGCGATTTCCTCTTCGGGCGCAACCGGTCGCACATCAGTTCGTCCTTCACGGCGGCGCGGCGCTCGCTCCAACATGGAACGCCGCGGAGGAGCGTCCTCGCCCGTCAATTCCCGGCGGCGGAACGGGAATTCCAGCGGCGCGGCGGATGGAAAGAGTCCGGCTTCGCGGAAGAAAAAACTCGCGATGCTGACTTTTGTGGCGAATGGTTTTATGAGCAGCGCTATATGCGAAGGCGAAGGGAAATAGTGCTCCATCAACTCCACATCTTCCGGCCCGAGCGACAAACCGTCGCGGGTGTGGCTGCGAAAATAACCGACGGCATGAGCGGGACGCGATGGATCGGGCTGCCAGCGCGCACAGGCCTCGTCAAATGCCGCGCCGTCGTCGCCAGTAAAAAGATAAGAAGGGCCCCGCCGATAATCGCACGCGACCGGCTCAAAATCCTCGACGCGGACGATAGTTGCGCTGCCATTTTCGAGAGGCGCGATGGTGCCGAGCAGCACCCCCCCCACCTCCGCGCCACGCTTCGGCACGGCGCCGAATCCGCGCATCACTTCACTCGAAAGACGGTCGATCACATCGAGATGAAGATGGACCACGACCGGTTTTCCCGGCAACTGCCACACATAGTAATCCGGGACTGCTTGTGCGCTTGGGTCCATTTCAGGTAACGTTTCATCGTACTACGGTGAACAAAACCCTTTATATCGTCTCGACGCCGATCGGCAATCTGGAAGACATCACGCTGCGCGCGCTACGGACCCTGCGCGAGGCCGATCTGATTGCTTGCGAAGACACGCGCCAGACGCGCAAACTACTGGATCATTATGGAATCGCGAAACCGGTGACCAGCTATCACGATCACAACGAAGCGGCGCGCACGGCGGAATTGATCGAGCGCCTGGAGCGCGGCGAAAATATCGCCCTGGTCTCCGACGCCGGCACGCCGCTGATTTCCGATCCAGGCTATCGGCTGGTTGCGGCGGCGATCGCGGCCGGGATAGCCGTCGTGCCGATTCCAGGACCTTCGGCGGTGACGGGCGCGCTGGCTGCGGCTGGGCTCGGCACCGATTCCTTCCGTTTCTGCGGCTTCCTGCCGCCCAAAACATCGCAGCGGCAGAAGGTATTCGAAGAGTTGAAACACGAAGCCTGCACGCTGGTTTTTTATGAGGCTCCGCATCGCATTTTAGAGACGCTGGAAGATATCGCGGCGGTGATGCGAACGCGTCCTGTTGTCATCGCACGGGAGCTAACGAAACTTCACGAAGAATTTCTGCGAGGCACCGCCGCTGAGCTGCACGTAACACTTGCGGCACGGCCGTCGGTGAAAGGGGAGATCACGCTGCTGATCGGGAAAGCTGAAGGCGTCGAAGAAGACGACACGCCGATTGAGCAGTCGATTCGGGCGCTCGAAACGAGCGGCATATCAAGAATGGACGCGATTAAGCAGGTGGCGAAGGCTCGGGGATTGTCGAAGAGAGAGGTTTATAAACTGACGCTATGACCTCACTCATGGTCGTCAACTAGGCGATCGAGGGCGGCTTGCGCAACATGAAAGCTCGTCTGTCTCAGGCGTGCGACCGCTGATTTCAGGTCCAGGAGTCCTTCCTGCGCGCCTGCCTTCAGGACACCGAGCGTTCCCGTGACAGGGAGATATCGATGTTGCGCGACACGTCGTCCCCGAACCTCGTCGATAATCAACTGGGCGGCGCCTAACTCCTCCGCTAGCAGGATGGCATCGCGCTCACCAGCATCGAGATGGGCGCCCGCAAGCTCCGCGTCGGGAAGGTTGGCTGGAGTTCGTACTTCGAGCCAAGCCGGAGGCTGGTTGATCCAGGAGCGCACCGCATCAGGGGCGCGCGGTGTTTAAGCTCATCGCATACCGAAGCGGGAACGAGAATCCGTCCGTATAGCACGGGAAGAATTTGGATCTCCTGGATCAGGATCAGATAGTTTATCGGCCCCGTGTCGGCAATGACGATCATCCGGCGTTGTCTTGTCTCCGGTGACGGCGAGCCACGTTGACAGCTACCGCGGCGTCGCGATCGAGGTCCTCCGCCGTGTAATGCATAAACGCACCGTGGTCCTTAAGGAATCCGTGCACTTCCATGCGGGTCTCAAAGCTCAACAATTCCTTGAGATCCGCCTCCGTCAGCCGGTCCGCCCGGTATCCTTCGAGCGCCATCGCCTCAAGCACGGCCCGTGCGGGATCCTTGCCGTCGGCCGACAGAACGCCTGCCAGGACATCGGGAATCTCAACGGTGATGGTCAGCATCGGGTTGTACCTCCTTTAGGTTAACGCGAAGGGATGGAGGGCGCGCGAAGACCGACGACAATTGGGACTGTCTTCTTGTTGTCCCCCTAGCGGAATCTAAATCGTGACCCTGCCAAGATTTTGCCATGCTTGGCCCGAGGTGCATCTCCAAACTATATACGCGTCTTGAGAACGGTCCTGACCAGTAACCCACACGTCTGTGATTCCACCCCAGTCCGACAATGCAAGCTGGCCGGCGGGGATATTGCTGCCGAGCAGCGCAACCCAGGCGGGATAATTTCGTGGATCAACGTAGACAAAAAGATGGCGCTCCGGCGCATCTAGGGATACAAATTTCTTTCGGCGCTTTTTTAACACTTCCCGCTCAACAGCCCGCTGCACGGCAGAGAATGAATCGGTGGGTGATAAAACGTTTTGACTGGGCTGGGCGATTCCGATGCGGCCCGGAGGCTTCCATACCGCAATAGTTCCTGCCTCAATTTTCAGATCCTCAAAGATCTTTCTTACGCCTGGAAACAAAGAAGCGTCCCTAAAGGCGAAGAATCCGGTAAGCTTTTCGCGCTCTATTTCGGGCTCTATAGCCGCGAGGTATTGATCTACCTTGGCTCGGATGTCCTTTATACGGGCACCGATCAGTGGATGAACGTACCAATCGTGGTGGGAGGCATTTCGGGTTACGAAATGGTCGCTGCCCATCGCTCCTACTGTACATTCAAGTTGGAAATCTGCCGACTGGGTTACCTCCACTGGTACGGTCAATCCGCCCGCGTATGTGAGGTTGTAGTCGTGCTCGCCGTTTGCCTGGCTGTCCACACGCGCCATCGTTGCGCCAGGTATGAGTAACTCTACGACAAGCTTGGCGATATGTTCCGATTTTTCCGACTTCCTTGCCTTCCGCATAGCGATTAGCGCACCGCCTGTTAGTGAGGATTCCAGCTTCATGATATTGCGGTGGGCCAGCGGTTGCTTCACTCTCGGATCAGGCCCGTCTTCAGGCTAGGGATTGCGGCCGGCCGGGCCGCCGGCCTCATCGGCGCCGGACAGCAATCCGCCGCACAAACCCCAGGCTCCGTCTCCACCAACTCCGCAATCATGCGAATGATCGCCGGATGTGTTCCCACTGTCCCGGCGCGGACCATCTTTACTCCCAACTCCTCGCACACCGCGCGAGCTTCCGTGTCGAGGTCGTAGAGCACTTCCATATGATCGGAGAGAAAACCAATCGGCGCGATCACTGCGTCGGAGCGAATCTCGCGCAGATAGTCGCAGATATCGGGTTCCAGCCAAGGTTGTCCGGGAGGACCGCTGCGGCTTTGATAAACCAGTTTCCAATCTGCGCGTCCGACGCCGCTCGCCACTGCCGCGCAGGCGCGATTCAGTTCGTCGACGTAGGGACTTGATTGTGCCATCGAAACAGGAACGCTATGCGCAGTGAAGATCAAACGGCCGCCGGGCAGTTCCCTAATCGCCGCGTGAACGCGATCCGTCATCGCCTCGATAAATGCCGGATGAGCGGAAAATGGGCGGATTTTGGCGATTTCCGGCGCTCCCTCGCCCACTGCGGCACGCGCGCGCACGATATCCTCGGCATACTGCCGGCAGCCGGAATAGGACCCGAATGCCGACGTGACAAACGCGATCGCATTGCGAATTCCGTCGTCACGCATCTGGCGGACGGTATCGGCGAGCATTGGATGCCAGTTGCGGTTGCCCCAATAGATGGGGATCTTGACAACTTCCTTCAGCGCGGCAATCAGAGACCGGTTCTGATCGTTAATCGGGCTGCGGCCGTCGAAATGATAATAATGTTCCGCCACTTGGAGCAGACGTTCGCGCGGAACATTGCGTCCGCGCAGAACATTTTCTAAAAACGGAATGACGTCTTCCTGTTTTTCCGGACCGCCGAAGGAAAGCACCAGCAAAGCATCATATTGATATACACCGCGAGACACACCTTTATTGTATGAGTATGATTGAAAGGAAATGTCGCGTAGACGGGTGTGGCTTGCCGCCGCTGTTTTAGCGGGCGCGGCCATGATCTTCGGGGGATCCGCACTCTGGCGCGCACGGGGCGTGCTGCGCGAAGCGCGCGAACACGTTGCCGCCGGTGCCACATTCCGATTCTCCGCGCGGCCGATCGTTCCGGTCATTCCGGCCGGCCTCGAATCGATCGGCGCACCCGCGGTGTTCAATGACGCGGTAGTTTTCGAAGGTAATTTATATATTGCCGGACCCGCCGGACTCGCGAAATATGAGGGAGCTTCGGGCGCGATCGCCGCGCGTTACCGGGTGGGAGCGGAGCTGCCTCCGGCGCCCGTCACATCGCTTGCCGTAGGCGTGGCGGGTGATTCGCAGGCTCCCGAGCTTTGGATCGGTACCTTGGGCGAAGGGCTGGTCGCGTTCGATGGCCGCGCGTTCCGGCAGATTCGTGCGGATGACGCGCGGCTGCGGAAAATCGTCGCGATTCTTCCCGTTGACACGGGCCGCATTCTGATCGGCACGGAGAAAGCGGGCGTGCTGGTCTATGACGGCCACACCCTCGCGCCCTTTCATTCCTCCGTCGCCGACGTTGCGGTGACGGCGCTCGCGGGCAACGATGCCGACCTTTGGATCGGCACCCTGGACCGCGGCCTGCTGCACTGGAAAGCGGGTGCGCTCGAAACGCTCGATGACCTGCTGCCCGATAAACAAATTCTTTCGCTGGCTCTTCATGGCGAGATGCTCTATGCGGGAACCGGCGTCGGCATCGCCGAAATTCGCGGAGGCAAGCTGGCGCGCGTGATCGCGCCGGGATATTTCGCGCAAACGCTGCTTGCGCAGGACGACAAATTATTTATGGGCACCCTGGAAGAAGGCATGTTCGCGGTGCCGCTGGATGCGCATCCTGGCAGGCTCGCCCAGCTCGGCGCAGCGAGCGTGTGCCCAGGATGCTCGATCCGCAAAATTCTCTCGATCGACGGCGAAGTGTACGCGCTGGCTGAGGATTCGCTATGGCATGGCAACGAAGCCGTGATTCGCCGCGAGGACGCGCTACTGGCCGATCGCAACATCGCGGCGCTGAAAATGGATTCGACGGGCCGCCTCTGGATCGGATATTTCGATCGCGGCCTGCAAATCCTCGACGCCAATGGCGCGCGCGGGGAACATTTTGAGGACAATCATCTGTTTTGCGTGAATCGCATCGCGCATGATGCGGCGCGTGGCGTGTCTGCTGTCGCGACCGCCAACGGACTGGTGATGTTCGATGCGGCAACCGCGCGGCGCCGCGTCATCGGGCAAGCCGAAGGGCTGATCGCGAATCAGGTAACCGATGTGGTCCTGCGCCCCGACGGCTCCGTAATCGCCGCCACGCCCGCCGGTGTGAGTTTCATCGATGCCGCGGGTATCAGCAGCATCTACGCGTTTCAGGGCTTGGTGAATAATCACGTCTACGCGCTGGCGTCGGATGGCGCGCGCACTCTGGCCGGAACGCTGGGCGGTTTGTCGATTCTGGATGGTTCGGTGGTGCGCGCCAGCTTCACCACGTCGAATTCCGGATTGAAGCATAACTGGATCACGGCTATCATGCAGGTCGGGAATAATTTCTTCGTGGGCACATATGGCGCGGGAATTTTGCGCCTTACTAATAGAGGTGTGTGGGAAACGTTTGAGGATCTGCGCGGAACGATCGAAATCAACCCGAACGCCCTGGTGGTGACGGCGAACGCGGTCTACGCGGGGACGCTCGACCAGGGGCTGGCGGTTTACAATATGGCGTCCGGAAGATGGACTTTTTTCACGGCTGGCCTGCCCTCGCGCAACGTGACCGCGATCGACGCGCGAGGCGGCGTGCTGTACATCGGAACGGATAATGGACTGGTGAAGGTGCCGGAAACGACAGTGGTGGCTCCATGAAATTGACGCTTCTTCTCATAGCCGCGGCGTGTTTGGCGTGGGGCGATGCCGGCGTGCTGATCCCTTCGACCACGAAGCAGCCTGACCCCAAGGTGCTGACGCTCGATGAAATGTCGATCGCGATCACCATCGACAACGGTAATGCAAAGGTGAAAGTCCAGCAGATTTTCGCCAACCACACCGCGCAGCCCATCGAAGGGAATTACGTTTTCGCGCTCCCCGGCCGCGCTTTGATTTCCGATTTCGCGATCTGGGACGATGCCACGCGCATCCCCGGTGTGATCCTCGAACGCAAACGCGCCGAGGAAATTTATAACGATATTCGGGCGCAGGCGCTGGATCCAGGTTTGTTGCAAATGGGCGAGCGCGATGCCGATGAGGCGCGCCGCAACGCGATTTTTAGCGCGCGCGTGGTGCCGATTCCTGCCTACGGGACCAAGCGAATCGAGATCGAATATCAGGAACGGCTCACCGTCGAATTGTCTCAATCGATGCTGGCGATTCCGCTGCGTCCGGACGTGTATCGCGCGCAGACGGCCGGCCGGTTGTCGATCACACTGGAGATGAAATCCGCGCACCCGATGCGGGATTTTCAGTTCGTCAGCAAGGCCTACGCGATGCAGACCAGCGCCCGCGACGCGAAATCGGTGAAGGCGAGTTTCACCGGCAAGGCCATCGCGCTGACGGAGGATTTTTCGCTGCAATACGCGCTCGATGCCAGCAAAGACGCGCTCGAAGTGGTCACCTATCGCGATGGCAACGATCCCGGCTTCTTCCAGGCTTCGGCGCTGCTCGCGCTCCCCGCGTCGAACGCTCCGCTCGTCCCGCGTTCGATCGTCGCGCTGTTCGATACCTCTTTGTCGATGCAGTGGGAAAAGCTAGAACGTGAGTTTCAAGCCCTGGAAGCGCTGCTCCGGTCTCTGAAACCGGCGGACGAATTCAACCTCATCATCTATAACGATAAGGTCGCGCCCTATTCGCCCGCGCCCGTTCCAGCGACTCCGGATGCAATCGAAAAGGCGCTGGAATTTCTGCGCGCCGCGGCGCTGCGCGGCGGGACCAACGTGCAGGTGGCGCTTGATGCGGCGCTCGCGCAGTCCTTCGTTCACGATCCTTATATCGTCGTTTTTGGCGATCTGGGCGCCACGCGCGGTATCATCCAGAACGGTAAACTTGCCGCGTGGTACACCGCAAAATGGCAGCAGTCAGCCGAAGCACGGCGCCCGCGCACCTACGTTTTCGTGGTCGGCGACGATGCGAATCTTCCTCTTGCTCAACTGCTAGCGCGCAACAATGGCGTGCTCGAATCGGTGCGCTCCACCGAACCGATCGAATTCAAATTGAAGGCATTCTTATCGAAAATCGGCAGGAAGCCGGTTGACAATTTACGGCTCACTACTTCGACGCCCGCCAATTTCGATCTCATTTATCCATTGGAGGAAACTGTATTTCCCGGATCGATGCAGACGTGGGTCGGCCAATATAAGAAGCCGGCCGCGCAGACGACGTTCACCGTGCAGCAGACTCGCTCTACCGTTCCTCTGCCCGCGCAAAATACGGAACACGAATTTCTGCCGCGCGCCTGGGCCAAGGCTCGCGTCGATGCGTTGCTCGAAAAAATTGAGCGCGAGGGCGAGGATCAAGCGTCCATCGACGAGATCATCCGGCTCTCCCGCAAGTATAAATTCGTGACGCCGTACACTTCGTTCCTGGCCGCCCCGCGCGCGCTCCTGCGGCCTCGGCTGATTCGTCCCGGTGATCCGGTGTTGCGCGTCAAAACAGACGAATCAATCACATCCGTGGTCGCGATGTTTCCCTTCGGCACCGTGAAGAAGCTCCGCTATCTGACCGGTGAAGACACCTGGCAGACGCGATTTCTGGCGCCAAAGGATCTCGCCGACGGTACTTATCGCGTGCGCCTGCTGCTCCGCGACAAGCAAGGGCGCACTTATCGTGAATCGAAAACGTTCGTCATCGCGAGCCAGCCGCCGGTGGTGAAGGTGAAGCTCGATCGCAAGCAGGTTCATCGCGGAGAAGCAGTGAAACTGCACGTCAGCGCGTCGGATACCACGCGCACTATCGTCGCGCGAATGCCGGGCGCGGCTCCCGTTTATCTCAAATGGAACGCGCAGATGGAATCGAACACCGGGGAACTGCTGGTGCCCGCGACCTTCGCCGTGGGGCGATATAAAGTGACCGTGACTGCCGAGGATTTCGCGCACAACATCGGCAGTGGGGAGGTCGAAATTGAAATTCTTCCCTAACGTGAAAACCACGGCGGCGGTCCTTGCCATCGGCGGATTCTTTGGTGCTCAAGCGGAGTTAACGAAATGGGCGGAAGGAATCAATGCAGGCAATCGGCTGGAGTCGGTCTTCTTCCGCAATGTGCTGTTGCCCAGCGGTCTGATCCCGGTTCGCAGGCCGCCGAAGGAAACGCGAGCGGAACTGACCAAACTTCTCGAAGCCGCGCCTGCGCAAAGTGATGCCGAGCTGTACTCGCTCCGGGCACTCGAAGAAGAACAGCAGCTCGATTTCGTCGCCGCCGAAGCCGATTGGAAAAAATGCTCCGAAATAGCGGCTGACAAGGGCGCGGCGCGCCTCGCGTTAGCCGACTTTTATCACCGGCGCTTGCGATCGCGCGATGAATTCAATGTACTGGTCGCCGCGTCGCTTCTCTCCCTACCCGCTTCGGAAAAACTACTTCCGCCGCCGGCGCAAAGACCGTGGAAGACATATGAGCGATCGATCCAGTTGATCGAGGATGCGCGGCTCGATCCTTTGCTCGCGGTGCCGCAGTATGGCATGTGGATCGCGCGATATCCTTCGGAACCCAAGCTTCGTCAAAATTATTTCGCGTTCGCGCTGGCGCATCAGCAATATGAGGCCGCAAACGACGCGATCGCCGGGTACAAAAGAGCGTTTCCCAGCGACGAGGAATTTCCCATCGAAGCAACCGCCGAATTAACCGCGAAGGCCAGCTCCCCGGCGCGCGCTCTCGAAGTTTACGATAAAAGTTTCAAGCCTCTCTGGCCGGATTCGCTTGTGAAACAGTATTTCGACCTGCTCAAGCGGTCGAACTCACTGCGCGCATATCTCGAAAAAGCTCGCGCAGGCGTGGCCTCGAATCCTGCCGATCTGGCCAGCGCGGCGCGCATTTTTCATTACTGGAAGCAGCAGGGAAATAACAGCGCGGCGGAGCGGGCGCTCGCCGAATTCGGCCAACGCAAGGAAAGCAAGCATTCCGCATGGACCGCGGACGAGTTATCGATACTCGCGCAACTGTACGAATCCGCCCACAATTACGATGAATCGGCGCGCAATTATTATGCGCTTTATAATGTCGCGCGCAACGATGACAAGACAGCCCAAACGGCGCTGGCGGGACTCGCGCGCCTGCTGCTGTCCGCGCCCGAGCAGGCCATTCGATTGGGATCCGGCAATCTGTCGCTCTATCGCGACGTCGCCACCATGGACCCCCACCCCGGATTCCTGAACGGTGTGCTTTCCCTGCTGCTGAACGCAAGTAATCCATCGGATCGATATAAACAGGAAGAATTGGCCGCCGGCCCCTATTTCCGCCGCGCGAAAGCAGCTGAACTGGTGGCTCTGTTCGAATCCCGATTCCCGAATGCACCCGAGCGTGCGGACCTCCGGGAGCGCGTGATTGAAGGCTACGCAGTGTACGGTGCAAGCGAGGCCGTGATTCGCGCAGGCACGAAATTTCTTGCCGATTTTTCGAATGCTTCGAATCGCACCGCGGTGGCGCTGCGCGTCGCCGACGCGTATGCGCGCACCAATCAAACCGTTCAGGAATTCGCGCTCTATGACACGCTGCTGGCGGATCTCGCCAAGCACGCAGATGGAGTGCCGCTCGGCGCGCTGCCCGTTCCGAAGCCGAAGGGAACGGAGAAGTCCGCGCCTACGCCCGAGTATGATTCGCTTCGCTCACCCGAGTACGCGCGCGTTCTCGATCGTTACGTGGCGCGGCTGGTTTCGCTCAAACGCACCCGCGATGCCTTGACCCTTTACCGCCGCGAGATCGATCGCAATCCGTCGGACCCCGGTTTGTATGACACCATGGCCGCGTTTCTCGAACAGAACAACATGGGCGTCGAGATTGAGGCCGTCTACCAGCGTGCCATCGCCCGTTTTCAGGATCATACCTGGCAGCACAAGCTGGCCCGCTGGTACTTGCGCCAAAAACGGCAGGCCGATGTGGCGAAGCTCACGCGCGAGGTGGTGAAGATTTTTTCCGGCACCGAGTTGGACGAATATTTTCGCGAAATCGTCAGCCCCGCGCAGCCGGTGGGACCCGCGCTCTATCTGCAATTGAATCTCTACGCCCATCAGCGTTTCCCGCATTACCTCGCCTTCGCGCGCAATTTGCTCACCGCGTATTCCAGCGGAACCACAACCGACAACGCCGCTTACGAAGCCGTCCTGCGGCGTCACTGGTATGATGCGGAGGATCTGCGGATGCGATTCTTTGAACGCCTTTCAAAGACCGGCCGCCTGGATGCGGAGCTCTCGGTCGTGCGTACGTCGAATCCCGCCGCATCCGCCGGCAAGTGGGAGGACGCGATGAATCAATCTCCCGCCGCCGTTCGTTTGCTGGCTGAAGGAGAAGCGTGGCGCTGTCATTTCGAAAACGCCGCTCCGCTTTTTCTGGCCATCGAATCCAGCTTCCCCGCGGATCGCACCATCGGCGCGCGAACCGCCGCGGTCTACCGGTCGCTGGGAACCGTGCAGCCGAAACTGACGGATACCGCGATCACCGTCGAGGAGACGTTAACCGACGCCGACCCTCGCGACCGCCAGACGCTCACCGCCATCGGCGAGATGGAAGCGGACCGCGAGCACTTCGACAAAGCCCGCGCCGCGTGGGATCGCATTCCGGAAATCGAGCCCGCGAAAGCCGACGGATACCTCGAAGCGGCCACCGTTTTCTGGGATTACTATCGCTACGATGACGCCTTGCGCTGGATCGACGAAGGCCGAAAACGTTTGAAACAGGATTCTCTGTTCGCGTATGAAGCCGGCGCCATCCACGAGAATCAGCGTAATTATGACCGTGCGATTCGCGAATACGCGAAAGGCGCCATCGCGCAACCGGGATCGAACGCCGAGCAGCGGTTGCTACTGCTGGCGCGCCGTCCGGCGCTCGCTCCGCAAATCGAGCGGCTCACCTTGAACCTGGTTTCCGACCGCAATCCCCAGCCCGGAATGTTCCAGTTGCGCGTCGCCTTGCTCAGAAATCAGAATCGCCGTGACGATATGGAAAGCTTCCTGTTGAACACAACGTCGCGCACCACGTCTCTCGAAGTGCTCGGGCAAATCGAAAACACCGCGCGCGTGGATGGATTGCCGAAGGCGCAGCAGGCGGCCATCGAAAAGCAAATCGCCCTGATGACAGATCCAGTGGAAAAGTTGCGCCTGCGGCTCGCCTTGGCGCGCTTCGAAGAAGGCCAGGGGCATGCCGCGGAAGGTGCGGCGATGATCGACGCGGTCTATCGCGAGAACCCCGCAATCCTTGGCGTGGTGCGCGCCGCCGTCGATTATCACTGGCGTAATAAGGAAACGAAGCGCGCCATCGACGTCTTGGAAGAAGCGGCCAGCCACGCCTCGGCCGTGTATAGCGCGCCGTTTCTGGTCGAGGCTGTGCGCAAGGCCACCGAGGCAGCCGACTACACGCGTGCCCGCATCATCATCGGGTATCTAATGATGGACCAGCCGAATCGCGCCGAATACATCGCCCTCAAAGCGGATACCTATGCGCGCCAAGGCGACGATCGCGGATTGCGCACATATTACGAAGCCACCATTCGCGGGTCGCAGAAACGTCCAGAGGAAATTGCCGCTATGCGCCGCGCGCTGATCCCCGTCCTCACCCGCGTCAAAGATTATTCCGCCGCCGTCGATCAATATATAGAAATTCTTAATCGCTATCCCGACGACGAATTGCTGACCCGCGAAGCCGCGTTGTACGCCCAGCAGAATGGCGTCGCCAGAAAGTTGCACGACTTCTACGAGAAGACCGCGGCCGATTCACCAAAGGATTTTCATTGGCCCATGCTGCTGGCGCGGATCGAAACACAAATGGAAGATTATCCGGCCGCCATCGCGTCCTATACACGTGCCGCGGCTGTGCGCCCGGATCGTCCCGATCTGGTCAAAGAACGTCTCAATCTCGAAGAACGTCTGCTACGTTTCGAGGACGCCGCGGCCAGCGCGCAGAAGCTCTACGACCTCACCTATCGCAACCCGATGTGGATGGAAAAGCTCGCCGAGCTTCGCGCCCGCCAGGGCCGCAATGCGGACACCGTCGCCGCGCTGAATAAAGCGTGGATCGAAGGCCGTTCCGCCGACGTAGTGAACTATTTGACCGTTGCGCAAAAGTTGGAGACGTGGAACATGCTCGCTGAAGCGCGCCAGTTCGCCGAAGAAGCGCTGAAGCGCGCGCCGGCCGACGCGTTGAAAATATGGGCGCGCATCCTCGCCAGGCAACAGCAATATGATGCCGTATTCGCGAAGCTACCCACGCTGAAAACAGAGACGTCGATGCAGGTGGCGCAAACCGTGGCGGCCATCGCAGCGAATTATTCGCCCGAGGAAAAAGCAAAATTCGCCGCGTCGATCGAGAAGCAACCCATGCGGATCACGCTGGCGGCCGGCGCGGGTCTTATCGATCTCGAACTGAAGTGGCGGCTTGCCGCAGCGATGGGAAGGCCCGGAACATCCGCCTCGAATCAGTCCATCGATCGGATCGTTGAATTGCAAAAGAGCCGTTTGCGCTTCGATGAACTCGGCGCGCAGCTCGAAGCCTACGACCGTCTCCTGCCGCCGCAAAATCAGGTTCACGATGCCGAAGAAGCCGACGACTACCGCGCCAGCGGCAACACCACCGCCGAATTACGAGTGCTCAAACGTCTTTCCGATCGTCACCAAGCCACCGGCCCGCTGCTCGGACGCTATACGCAGTTATTGATCGCGCAGCCTCAGCGGCTCACTGCTGCGATCGTCAATGAAACCGATGCGTCTACCGTCAACGCGATGCTCAACTACGTGCTACAGCACACCACCGCGGCCGTCTCGCAACAGGCGATTGCCGCGCGCGGTCAGAAGACGGGACCGCTCTGGATCAAAGCCTACACCTCCCTCACCGGCCTTTATTTCGATAGCTCCGCGGCGCCCGTGAAAGCCGCCTTCACCGGAATCCTCGGACCCATGACCGTCGGCGCGCGCATCGGCAAACCGGTGGATCGCGACCAGCAACTCGCCGGCGATCTCTGGTTTTATTATGGAAGCCGCTACGGCGAATATCTCGGCGCGATCAAGCAGGTCGGCGCGGAAGACTACTTGCCCGCCATCCTCGAAGCCACGCCCGGCCGCTCCGAAGCCTACTTCACTCTCGCCGAATATACCGGCTCCGTCTCCGATTATCAGAACGCTCTGGAGCTGAACCCCGCCCGCGCCGACGTGCATGACCGCCTCGCTGTCCTTGCGTCGAAACAAGGCCGTTCCACGGACGCCGTGCGCGAATGGAAGCTCGCCCTTTCAGCCTTCTCGCAGATGATGGACCGCTCCCGCGTCCCGCAAAAATTCTGGCCCGATCTCAGCGATACTCTGCGCCATATCGGCGAAGCGAAACAGCTCCCCGCCCTTCGCGACGATCTAGAAAAACTTCTCCGCACCTATATTCGCCGCAACGGATCGTTTCAAATTGAGCCGATTCTCGAAGCCGCTCTGCAAGCCTCGGACGACGCCACCGCCGGTGTGACTTGGATCGCCGCGTTATCTCGCGCCGCCGCCGACCCCGTGCAATTCCTCACCGCGATTCTCAATCGCCCATGGATTCCCGATGCGCAACGCAACATCTTGTATCAGCAAATCATCGATAGCGCCCAAGCCCAAGTCGCGCAAACCTTCGGCGATCAGCAATCTAACGCGCAGAATCAGCTCTGGACCTGGCAGATGAGCTGGGTCGAGTTCCTCCTCGCCCATCGCGAAAATAACCGTGCCCGCGAAGTGCTCGCGACCCTTCCCACCGAAGCCCGCGCGTCCAGGACCAACGATTTTATCGCGCTCGAAATCCGCGTCGCCGCCCGCATCGGCGCCTTGGATGCGCAGCTCGCGAAGATTCCCGACCCCGCGCCCATCGAAGCTTTGCGCAACGCCGCCAACGTTCTTGCCGAAAATGGCGACACCGCATCCTCCCGACGCGTGCTCGAATTCGTCTACACCAATCAGATGAAGGCCGGCAATCTCGACCAGGCAACCTTCCTCGGTCTCGCCGAAATTAAATTGGAGAACAAAGATACCGCCGCCGCGATCGCGCTCCTGCGCCGCATGGTGCTCATCTCCGGCGAGCCGTTCACTGGCCTCGATCCCGCCGCCGCGCTGCTCGAACGCACTCATCATCCCGCCGAAGCCGCGGAGTTTCTCACCACTCTCATCACAGCCGAGCCTTGGAATCAGGATGCCAAGCGCCGCCTCGCTGAAGCGCAGGGCACTGCGCCGAAAACTCCGAACCCGTGGGACACGCTGCCCGCCTCTGCGCCCGCGCGGGAGAAGGCTTTGCTCGCGATCATTGCCGCGGACCCGCGCGTCACCGCGCCCAAGCTTCTGTTCGTCCACGCCGCACTCGCCGCCGGCCACGATTCGCTCGCTGTCGCCGCTGCCCGCCAATTGATGCCGCAGTATTTCCGCGAAGACAGCCAGTTCAACGACTACATGGCCCAAAGCTTCCTGCCCACCCTCGATCTCGCGGAGCGAGCCTCCTTCGCCCGCGGCTTAGGCGACGCGCAGCAGCACCTCGGCGATCTGCGCGCGGCGTTTATTTACCAGCAAATCGCCCAACACCTCGCGCCCTCGGATGCCACTCGGCGCAGCGTCAACGCGTTGCGCACTCAGCTCGAACTCGAAACAAAAAATGCCGCGCGAAGCCCGCTTGTGAGCGATGCGCTCGATCAGGATCGATTGGTTCGTCCGAAAGTAGGTGCGCAATGAAGAAGCTCATAATCCCATTCGCGGCCGCGCTCGCAGCAATGATGTTTTGGGCCCTCGCGCAACCCGCGCCACCGCCCATCGCAAGCCTGTTCCCCTCCGGCGCGCTGCTCTATCTTGAAGCGAAGGATTTCGGCGCGCTGCTCGCGGATTGGAACGGATCGGCGGAAAAACGTGATTGGCTCGCCAGTTCCAATTACGAAACATTCTCTCGCTCCACGCTGTTTTTGAAATTGGCCGACGCGCAAACCCAGTTCGCCTCCGCTGCCGGCGTGCCGCCCGATTACTCTTTGCTCGCCTCCGTCGCCGGATCGAACTCCGCCGTCGCGATGTACGATATCGGCAAGCTCGAATTTCTCTACGTCACCCACGTTCCATCAGCGCGTGCAATGAATACGGCCCTCTGGAAGGCGCGCGGCACGTATCAAACGCGCCACGCCGGCAACGCCGATTACTTTATTAAGGAGGATAAAACGCTTCATCGTGTCGCCGCCTTCGCCTACACCGGCGATTCGTTGCTCCTCGCCACCAAAGAGGATCTCATCGCCGGAGCCCTGCAATTAATGGCCCGCGAAGCCCTTCCCTCGGTCGCATCGGAGCCGTGGTTTACCAATTCCGTGCAGGCAGCCGCCCCTGGACCAACCGATCTGCGTCTCATCTACAACATGACGAGCCTCGCGCGCACTTACCAGTTTCGTTCCTATTGGGTGCAAGCGAATGTGCCGGAACTACGCCAATTCTCCGCAGGCCTGGCAGATCTGGACCGCGCCCCAGGCGAGTTGCGGGAGCGCCGCGTGCTCCTGC
>JBEKPC010000065.1:0-43105 GCA_049521155.1 Bryobacteraceae bacterium | reverse complement strand
GCGAAGTGCCTGCAGCGCGCGCTGAGCCTCGGTGGTTCTGTCCACTGCCTCGTCGATTTTGCGTTCGGTCACCGTAGCCTGCCGCTTCGCGGCGGCCCTCTTTGCCCACATCTCGTTCCATTCGGCAACCTGGCAGAGCACCTTCTGTTTCACAACCTCCGGGTCCGACCCCCGAATAATACGGTGCTTGTTCAATCCCCGGTTATAAACTTCGACTGAAAGGCTCACGGAGCCCCGTGCGCCCTGTTTGACCTGTAGCTGGCCAACGTGAGTCGTCGTCTCAAGCCCTTGCTCGTCCCGAAATTGGACATCAATCTCCGTATCGCAGCCGGGGCAAGTTGCGGTCAGATTATTCATCAGCCGTTTAGTCGTCTCCTGGAACTTGCGGCCGCAGGTGGGACACGTGAGATCAAGCAGTTCTCCAGCCATGATGCCGTGATTCTATCACCCGAGGCGCGAACGCGGATTTATCCGCGCGTCACTACTCCGAAAGGCAATCCACTTGGCCGTCTCTTCGGCTACTCGTGGAATTGACTGTTAGGCCGCTGAGAGGCGCGCGAAAAGATCGCTACTACGCCGCGAGTCACGGAGGCGTATTTATTGCCCGTTCGCCCGCATTCCGTTCGCCCGCATTGCGGCTTCGATTTCCTCGGCGGAATACGGGACGCCTGGCGTGAGCAGCTCTGCTCCGTCCTTGGTGATCAAAAACAGGTCTTCCAAGTAGTAGCCTTGCGCTCCGATGGAAGCAATTGGCTCAAATGCTATGGTGGTTCCGGCTCGGAGTGGGCCGTGGACGCTTCCCGTGTCGAGGTTCATGGTGTGAATCTGCCAAAAGGGAACCTTCTCTCGTTTTGACCATTCGTCGATCGCCTGTTGGGCCAGAGTACTCTTCGCGGATTCCCGGTGGCGGATCAATTCAGCGCGCCAGGCTTCGAAGACCTGATTGACGGTGGCTCCTTCCCGCAACGATTTCACGCCGGCATGGTAAGCAGACACGAAAATATTCCAGATCTCACGCTGATCGGCGCTGTAGCGGCCCGATACCGGAACCGTCCGGCCCAGATCACCGCCGTAGTGGTTCCACTCGCAGCCGACGTCGAGCCGAACGAGATCGCCGGCACTGATCATGACGTTGAGATGGTCATAGCGAGTGAGGGAAGCAAATGGGTTCGGGAAGATGCCGTTCTGCCCGGCCATCGCCCACGGCCAGAACGATGCGCCGTGCGCGCCCGCTCTCCAGCATGCGTCCTCAACAGTGGATTCCACACTTCGCTGCGAGACACCTGGTCTGATGGCGCGGATGCCTGCCATCACAGCCTCGACGGTGGCCTTCGCAGCCGCACGCACGTTGACCAGTTCCGATGCGCTTTGCACATCCATCAGGGCGTTGACTCGTGCCCCAACTTCTTTCAGTTGAAAGGACGGCCATCGATTGGCGATCGTGAGCGCCCATAACGGCGCCTCCGGCGGATCAGCGCTGATGTCCGGCGGCAGTTCAGGGCGCGACTGCTTGACCGCTGCGTAGTAAAGCAGCGTCGCAGAGCTTCCATTTTTTTCGAGGAAGTTTCGAAGCTCAGACCAATCGGCCACGTGCTTGATTCCGGTCTGCTTCCCCGCATCCGCACCGGCGAGGCCCGCGAACAGGCGTTCCGCCCGCGTTGGCGGATGCAGGAACAGCCAACTCTGGTGAGATCGGCCGTCGATGGCGAGGATGGCGCCAATCGTATTTTCGAGACCCGTGAAGTAGTAAAAAGCGGCGTCCTGGCGGAACCCGTCAGAAGTATCCTCTGCCACCGACTTTGCGTGCACTATGAGAATTCCATCGCTGAACTCAGCCGCAGCCCGCTGGCGGCGGGTTTCCAATTCGCCTGGTTCAGCCGCCAGTGCGGAGATTGCCATCAACACCGCCGCGCCGGAATTCATTAACATGATCGTCGAGTCTATCTCGATCGAATCGAGCTGTCAAAAAATGGTGTACGGTTAGCAACTGCCGCCGGAGGTGGCGGAGCCGATCTGATCGAAAAACGCGGGGGAGAAATGGCCTTCCTGCTGCCAGCGGCCTTGGTCGCCAGGCCAGACGCGCGGCGAATCCCAGACGCCAAAACCGAACAGCTCCTGATTTTGGGAGTTCAGTACTTTCAAAGTTTCGTGCCAGATGTCGCCGCTGTTGCTGTGGTCGGTCCAAGTGGTGGCGCTCCAAACCGCATGGCCGTCCGGATAGAGTGTCAGAACGCCGCTTTGGTGGCAATCGCCGGAACGCTGGTCCACCCACTCGAAGCGTTTGGGCGCCCGTCCGTCGTCGCGGCTTTGCGCAGCAGCGGGAAACTGGAAGCTTGGCGCGAATAGAGCGCCGATAGTCAGAAGCAGGGTGAGTCGATTAGGCATATTATCCTTTCTGGCGGTTCGGCTGTCGATCACCGCCTCATTTGGATAAGCGGAGAACGTCGAAGAAAAGGGACAAGTGCGTTGCCTGGATTCGCTGAATCTGGAATCGTCATGTTCGCGAAGCCGGCTAATCGTTACCAAAGCAAGCAATCGGCGAGCCGCGGTTAGGTGGCGGCAGGGCGTTCGATGCGCTCGACGGCACAGCTCTCTTTTATGCTGTGAGTGGTAGAAATTGCCGGAGCTTGGTCGACGTATATGTAGAACGGCAATCCTGCCGGAATCAAATGACGAGGAGTGAGATGGATGCGCTTCATGATGATGGTGATCCCCAAAGGATACGAAATGGCGGCTCCGGACGTAGTCCCCGACGCGAAGGCGGTGGCCAAGATGATGGAGTACAACAAGAACCTTCAGAAAGCAGGCGTACTGCTTGGGCTCGATGGGCTGCTTCCTCCTTCGGCCGGAGCGCGCGTCGCCTTCACCGACGGCAAAGCCACGATTACAGATGGGCCGTTCGCTGAGGTTAAAGAGACTATCGGAGGCTACTGGATCATTCAGGTGCGCTCCCGGGAAGAGGCGATCGAATGGGCCAAGCGAGCACCGATGGCCAACAACGAGATTATCGAGGTACGCCAAATCTTCGAGACGGCATGAGCGACATTCACAAAACGATCGAGGCCGTGTGGAAGATCGAGTCCACGCGACTCATCGCTGGGATCGCCCGCGTTACCCGCGACATCGGCATTGCCGAGGAACTCGCTCAGGATGCGCTGGTTGCAGCTCTCGAACAATGGCCGGAGGAAGGTATTCCAGAAAAACCCGCGGCGTGGCTGATGACGGCAGCCAAGCGGCGCGCCATCGACTCTCTGCGCCGTGGTCGAATGCTTGCGCAGAAGCACGGAGAGATTGGGCGAGAACTGGAATTCCAGCAGCAGCGGCTGAGTGCAGCAATGGATCAAGCTCTGGACCAGGTCATCGATGACGACGTTCTGCGCCTCATCTTTACCGCCTGCCATCCGGTGCTGGCCGTCGAGGGGCGCGTTGCGCTCACGCTGCGCTTGGCTTGCGGCCTCACAACCGCCGAGATTGCTCGAGCCTTCCTGGTTCCGGAGAAGACTTTAGGACAACGCATCTTTCGCGCCAAGAAGACCCTGGCCGAGGCTCATGTTCCCTTTGAGAGTCCGCGTGGTGACGAGTTGAGGCAGCGGCTTGAATCCGTGCTGTCGGTGGTTTATCTGATCTTCAACGAGGGATACACGGCAACCTGTGGAGAAGAGTGGATGCGGGCAGCACTCTGTGATGATGCGCTGCGGCTTGGACGCATGCTGGCGGAGCTTCTTCCCGAGGAGTCCGGGGTCCATAGTCTCCTGGCGCTTATGGAGCTACAGGCGTCGCGTACCGCGGCGCGTCGCGGACCAACAGGAGAAGCTGTTCTCTTGCCGGAACAGGACCGTTCTTTATGGGACTATGCACAGATCCAGCGAGGAATGGCTGCGCTCCATCGCGCGCAGAAGTTGGGTGGCGGCGCCCACAGTTACGCCCTCCAGGCGGCGATCGCCGCTTGTCACGCGCGAGCCAACACCGCAGCGGAGACCGACTGGGAGCGGATCGTTCTTCTCTATGATGCCCTGCTTCAGATCAGCTCATCTCCGATCGTGGCGCTGAACCGCGCGGTAGCAGTCGGAATGGCGCAAGGACCGGCCGCTGGGCTCCACGCGCTGGATGCTATCGCGGCCGAGCCTGCGCTGACCAACTATCATCTGCTACCCAGTGTCAGGGGAGATCTGCTTGTGAAGCTGGGACGATATGCCGAAGCTCGCGAAGAGCTTCAACGCGCCATTGCGATGACCGAAAACCGTCGGGAGCACGAATTGCTGTCGAAAAAACTAAAGCAGGCGATGTTCATGGATTAAATGAAGGCGCGGATGAGATAAAAAACTTAGGCCATTGGTAGAATTCGGGTCGGGCCATTCGTCAATATAGTGAAGGCAAGGCAACCGGCCCGGCCGGACCGTTACAGGATAAAGGAGAAGCTATGGCGCAGTTTTTAGTTGGTATTCACCTCCCCGACGACTACGACCCGTCCCTCGAGGACGAAGCGATGGTGCGCGATGTCGATTTACTCAACGAGGAGATGGCAGCTGCTGGCGCCGGGATCGTCGCGGGCGGCCTGGAGCATCCGACCAGGGCGAAATCGCTGCGGCCGCAGCCCAATGGCGAAGTGCTCCTCACGGACGGGCCGTATCTGGAAGCCAAGGAGCACGTGGGTGGTTTTTGTGTGCTGGAGGCCGCTGATATGGACGAGGCGCTGGCGTGGGGGCGCAAGGCCGCCGTCGCGTGCCGGGCGGCGGTTGAGGTACGCCAGTTTTTGAACCTGACGGAGGATCCCACAAAAGCAGCGGCTCGTCGAAAATAGCACTTCTCCGACTTAAAGAGCCGCCTGGTCTGCCGCTAAAAATGGCGGCCCCACAAGGCGCGTGGACGAATTCGATACACTAGACCTCCAGAGGTCTCTCATGAAATCCTGTTTGCTTTTCCTGCTCTGCGGCGCTCTTTCAGCCGCGCCTGCGCTCCATTTGCTGCACAAGCCGGTGATGAATAAGACTACGATCGTGTTCACTTATGCCGGCGACCTGTGGAGTGTTCCGCGCGAAGGCGGCATGGCTACGCGACTGACGGGAGGCAGCGGCAATGAGACGGAGGCGGCGATTTCTCCGGACGGCGCGACGCTCGCATTTACGGGCGAGTATGACGGCAACATCGACGTCTTCACGATGCCGGTGACGGGCGGCGTACCGAAGCGCGTGACTTATCATCCGGATGGCGACCGCGTGGTGGGGTGGACTCCCGATGGGTCGCGAATTTTGTTCCGGTCGAATCGCGAAAGCTTCTCGCGCTTCACGCAGCTTTTCACTGTGGCACCCGCAGGCGGGCTTCCCGAGGTGCTGCCTTTGCCGATGGCTTGCACGGGAGCTTATTCGCCCGATGGCAAACATATGATCTACGCGCCTCTCGATGGCGGGCAGTTTGCGCCGGGCTTTAATAATTTCGTGGCCTGGAAACGCTATCGCGGCGGGGAGGCCAGCTATCTGTGGCTGGTGAATTTGAGCGACCTGAGCACGGTGAAGGTGCCTCGCAAAGATTCGAACGATATCGATCCAATGTGGATTGGCGATAAGATTTATTTCCTCTCCGACCGCAACGGGCCGATGACGCTTTACCGCTGGGATCCGAAAAGTAAAGCCGAGCCGGTGGAGTTGATCGCCAATAAAGGGAAAGATATCGACGCCGCGAGCGCGGGACCCGGCGGGATCGTTTACGAACAATTCGGCAGGATTATGATTTACGATCTGGCTGCGAATAAATCGCACGAAGTGCCGGTCGATCTGGCCGCCGATCTGGGCGAGGTGCGGCCGCATTTCCAGAACGTGGCGCGCGAGCTGCGCAGCGTGAAAATTTCTCCCAGCGGCGTCCGCGTGGTGATGGAGGCGCATGGCGAGATCCTCACCGCGCCCGCCGAAAAGGGCGATCTGCGTAATCTGACCAACACTCCGGGTGTGATGGAACGCACGCCTGCCTGGTCGCCGGATGGAAAAACGATCGCTTATTTCTCCGATGAATCAGGCGAGTACGCGCTCCATATTAAAGCTCAGAACGGCGCGGGTGAGACGCAGAAGATTGCGCTGGCAGGCAAATCGGCATTTTATTTCGACCCCAAGTGGTCTCCTGATTCAAAGCATATTGCGTTCACCGACAATCAATTGAATTTGTGGGATGTCGAGATCGCGTCGGCGAAGGTGACCAAGGTGGATACCGATTACGCGTATGAGCTGAACCGCGATTTTGCATGGTCCGGCGATTCGAAATGGATCACGTTCGTGCACATGCTGCCGAACCGTTTCCACGCGGTGTTCGTGTATTCGCTGGATAGCGGCAAGAGTACGCAGGTCACAGACGGCATGTCCGATTCGCACGATCCGGTGTTCGATCGCGACGGACAGTATCTTTACTTCACGGCCAGCACGAACTATGGGCCGACCACCAGCGGGCTCGATATGACCAGCGATGAGCATGAGGTGACGCGCAGCATTTATATGATCGTGCTGCCGAATAATATTCCTTCGCCGCTGGGGCCGGAAAGCGATGAGGAGAAGCCGGCCGATCAGAAGGCGGCGAGTGAAGAAGGCGGCGGAGGTGGTCGCGGACGCGGTGGGCGTGGAGGAAATGCGGCTCCGCCGGAGCCTCCGAAGGCGGTGCGCATCGATTTCGATAAGATTCAGCAGCGCATTCTGGCTCTGCCTTTCCCGGCGCGCATGTATCCGATGCTGGCTACGGGTCACACTGGAATCCTTTATGTGATGGAGGCCGGCGCGGGTGGTCGCGGAGGCGGCGCGACGCTCTCCAAGTTCGATTTGAAAACGCGGAAAACGGAGAAGCTGGCTGACAACGTGATGGCGTTCGATCTTTCGGCCAATGGCGATAAAATGCTGCTGCGCATGGGCGGCGGAGCCAACGGAGGGGGGCGAGGACGCGGCGGTGCGGCGGCTAGTCCGCAGTATGTGATCGCGTCCGCGACCGCGCCTGTCAAGGCCGGCGAAGGAGCGCTGCGTCTCACTGATATCGAGGTCAACGTCGATCCGGTGGCCGAATGGAAACAGATGTATCACGAAGTGTGGCGCATTGAGCGCAGCTATTTCTATGACGCCAATCTGCACGGCGTCAACTCGGCCGATGGCGAGAAGGAGTACGAAAAATATCTGGATTCGCTGGGGTCGCGCAACGATCTGAATTACATTATTCACGCCATGCTGAGCGAGTTTACGGTGGGCCACCTGCGCGGTGGAGGCGGCACGGTTCCCGACGTGAAGAGTGTTCCCGGAGGCCTGCTGGGCGCGGATTATGAGATCTCCAACGGCCGCTACCGGTTTAAGAAAATCTATACCGGGGAGAGCTGGAATCCGCAACTGCGCGCGCCGCTGGCGCAACCGGGTCTGAATGTTTCAGAAGGCGATTATCTGCTTGCAGTGAATGGAGTGGAACTTACCGGTAAGGATGATGTATCGCGGCTGCTCGAAGGAACATCCGAGAAAAGCGTGGTGCTGAAGATCGGCGCGGATCCGGCGGGCGCTGGCGCGCGCGAGATCACTGTGACGCCGATCGCGAATGAGACGCAGTTGCGGCATGAGGCGTGGGTGGAAGGGAATCGCCGCAAGGTCGATGAACTGAGCGGAGGCAAGCTGGCATACGTGTACATGCCGGATACAGGGCAGGGCGGATTGACCAGTTTCACGCGATACTATTTCGCGCAGACGGAGAAGCACGGCGCGGTGATCGACGAGCGGTACAACAGCGGTGGGCAGGTGGCGGATTACGTGATCGAAGTGCTGAACCGGAAACTGCTGGCATACTGGAGCCCTCGTTATGGCGCGATGTACCGGTCGCCGGCCGCGTCCATTTTGGGGCCGAAGGTGATGATCACCAATGAATTCGCGGGTTCGGGTGGAGATGCGATGCCGTGGATGTTCAAATATACGCACACCGGCACACTGATCGGGAAGCGCACCTGGGGAGGACTGGTGGGTATTTCGCAATATCCGGTGCTGATGGACGGAGGCAACGTGACGTCGCCGAATTTCGGATTCTTCAATCCGGAAGGCCAATGGGACGTGGAAAATCACGGCGTGCAGCCGGATATCGAAGTCGAGCTGGATCCGAAAACGGTGCATGACGGCCACGATCCGCAACTGGAGCGCGCCGTCGCAGTGGCGCTGGAGCAATTGAAAAAGAATCCCCCGCCGGAGCCGAAACGTCCAGCATACCCGAACTATCAGCGCCCGCTAGGAGCGAGCGGAGCGGCGGGGAGTGCGCAGGAGAGGCAGTAGATAGAGACCGAATGGACCCGGGCCACGGGTTGCCTCCGATCAGTATCGTTGTGGGGCCGCCAATCTTGGCGGCAGCCGCTCTTTTAGGCGGCCTCTGAGTACGACCTGAGAGAATAGAAAGACCCTCATGCCTCTGACTCGTAACTTCAAAGAAACGATCCGCGCCCGAGTGGAGCGCGATCCGAAATTTTGGAAAGAGCTTCTGCGTGAAGGCATCGAATCCATGCTCGCGGGCGATGTGACAACCGCTAAAACAATCCTGCGGGATTACATCAATGCGACCGTCGGTTTCACAGAGCTTGCGCAAGCCACGCGCATTCCCTCAAAAAGCCTGATGCGGATGCTTGGGCCATCGGGCAATCCTCGCGCCGACAATCTGTTCGAAGTGGTCGCCTTCTTACAGCATCGTGAGGGAGTGCGGTTTCAACTCAGAGCTACTTCTCAGACCACGTGATTCGATGCGTGGGTGAGGGGGGCGGCATTATACGCGCAGGAGAAGCCGTAGCAGATGGCGATTATTCACTTTACGTCATAGTTATTTAAGTGCATACTTGACGTGTGGAGTGGGAAGTTGATTTGCACGACGATTTCGTTCTCGAGTATCATGCGCCACCCATCGAACTACAGGATGACCTGCTGGCCAACATTGAGCTTCTCAAACAGTTTGGCCCACAGCTAATGCGTCCTCAAGCGGCACTCTTCACGGTTCACGTCACGCGAACATGAAGGAATTGAGGTTCGATTCGGCTGATGGTGTTTGGCGTGTTGCCTTTGCGTTCGATACGAGCCGCAAAGCGATTCTCCTGATGGCGGGAGACAAGTCAGGCGGCCATGACAAATCTTGATCGGATCATGAAGGGCCTCAGTCCTGAGCGGCGCAAGAAAATCGAGGCTCGCGCGGCTCAACTCATCGCGGAGGAAATGACTTTGCAGGAGCTGCGGCGCGCGCGGAAGCTCACTCAGCAACGGGTGGCTAAAACTCTGGGCATCGGTCAGGATGGCGTTTCGAAGCTCGAAAAACGGGCCGACCTGATGCTGTCTACGTTGCGAAAATCCGTGGAAGCCATGGGTGGGAAGCTGTCTCTGGTGGCGGAATTTCCCGATCGGCCGCCGGTGGTGTTATTAGGTATTGGTGAAGCTGAGCAGGGGCGGTAAACTCTTATTTGTCTATGAGAAAAGCGGCATCACCGCTTTGCCTTTGCCGTCCTTGGTCACGTAAAATGGGCGCTTTTCGATGTCGTACGCCGTATCCGCGGCGATGCCTAGGGCGTGGTAGATGGTTGCGTGCAGGTCTTCGATGGTGATCGGATTTTCCAGGATGCGGCAGGGGCGCTCTTCGGCGGTTTTGCCGTATAGGAATCCACGCTTTACGCCTCCGCCGAACATCAGGACGCTGCCGGCTTCGGTGAAATGGCGGTGCATGCCGTAGTGTTTCGGCTCGGTCATGATGGGGGGCTGGTCTACCTGATTTTTTACTTCCTGGCCGGGCTTGCCTTCGCAGATCATGTCGCGGCCGAACTCCGATGCCAGGATCACCAGCGTGCGGTTGAGTAAACCTCTATCTTCAAGATCGCGAATGAGTTGCGCGACCGGCATATCGATGGATTGCTTCATCCCGGCGGCTCTGGTGTGGCCGTTTTCATGGGTATCCCAGTAGCGGAAGGGGATGTATTCGGAGGTCACTTCGACGAATCTTGCGCCTTGTTCGACCAATCTTCTGGCCAGCAGGCAGCCTTGGCCGAAGCGGCCGGTGTTGTATTGATCGAAGGTTTTCTGAGGCTCCAGCGAGAGGTCGAATGCCTTGGCGGCTTGCGAATTCAGCAGGCGATGCGCGTTGTCGACGGAGCGGCGCAGGCTCTCCTGTTGAAACGCGCTGGCTTCGACCAACTCCTTATATAACTGATAACGCGAGGCGAATCTGGTCGCGCCGACGTATTCCGAAGGGCGCGTCGAGGATGCGGCGTCCCTTGGATCGGTGATGAAAAAGGGGCTGTGCTCGCTGCCCAGGAATCCGGCGGTATGGAACGCTTTCAGGCCGTCGCTCTCGCCGCCGATTTCGATGTTCTGGCCGATATCGATGAACGCAGGCAGGTCGGGATTTCGTGGGCCCAGCGTTCTCGAAATCATGGCGCCCATGTGCGGCGCGGCCACCGATTGCGGAGGCGCGTAGCCGGTGTGCCAATGATATTGATGGCGCGAATGCAGAATGAATCCCAGATCGCCGACGCGATGGGAGCGGATTAACGTGCCTCGATCCATGATCTTGGCGATGTTGTCGAGGCCTTGCGAGATCTTGATATTGTCGACCACAGTGTCGATGCTGGGGAACGTGCTCAGAACTTTGTCGGAGGCTAGACCCGTTTCGTAAGGGGTGTATTTTTTGGGGTCGAAGGTTTCCGTCTGCGCCATGCCTCCGGCCATCCACAGCAGAATGACGGAATCGGCGCGCGGTTCGATCCTGGGTCCGGCGAGCAGGCGCGCTTCGCTGCCGGTTAATGCGGCAAGTGTGGCAGCCAGGGTTGCTCCACCTGACGCTTGCATGAAATGGCGGCGCGAACTATTGAACATATTGAAACTCCGGATGCATGAACAGACTCCAAAGCAGATCTTCGAGGCCGCCCTGCGCGGCTAATAACTTCATTGCTACCGTCACTTCGCGAGGATTCGGCTGGCGTGACAAGGCTTGCCAGAATAGCTGATCGATCAAAACTTTCGGGTCGCGCGAGGCCTTCGGGAGCGCGGCGGGCGGATTGCCGGAAACACGGAGGAGGCGGTCGAGGTCGGGTTTTTCGGTGAAAACGAAGAATCGAACGTTAGGATTGATGTCGCTGGTGCGTGCGCCGTCGTCGATTCCCACTGCCCCAGTCAGTCGCGTAAAGCCGAGCCCTTCAATGGGATACATGATGAGGGAGCCGACGGGAGCAACGATCGCTTCGTGCTTTACTTTGTCGGTCGTCAACGTTCCGGTCGCAGGCTTCGAAAGAGTGGTCAAATCCGCGACGCGGGTTTTGCCGTTCACGGTCAAATCCAGCCATCCGGCAACGGTGCGGCCAGGGTCGTAACATCCGGCATCGTCAACAAAAAGCCAGAGTTGTTTGGCGCCGGTGATATCGATATCGAGCGGGACCGATCCCTTGCTGACGCGGCGGCTATCGAAAAGATTTTGTGGCGCAGCGGGCAGTTCTCCCCGCAATCTTAACGCGCCGCGTTTCAGCGTGATGGCGAGCGTATCGCCGTTGACCAGTTCGAGGGCTTGCAAGGTGGTTGCGGCGTCTTCGCGGGTGGTAAAAACCTGGTCGCGAATCGGGCGGCCCATGGCTCGGGTTAAAGGGGTCGATTTCAATTCCCATTCGCGGGCATATACTGCGTTTTCACCATTTTGCGAAACGCGCCACTCGCCGGTGATTTCGGAGATGGAATCGGCGAACTGTTCGGCCGTCATGCGGCGCATTCCGGGCAAGCCGTAGCTCCGCGAGGTCATGATGAGCTTGATCAAATACTGCAAGTCGTAGTTATGCCGGGTGAAATCTGACGCGAGCCAATCGAGAAGATCGGCGTTCGAAGGCTTGGCGTCCATATCGTCGACGTTCGCGACCAAACCGCGGCCAAACAGGCGCTGCCAGTAGCGATTGACCACTGTCCTCGCGAAACGGCCGTTTTCAGGGCTGGTGAACGATTCCGCCGCTGCTTTGCGGCGGTCGGCCAGAGAATCGCTGACGGGCTTTATGGCGATTTCCGGGAACAGGAATTCGGGTCCGGTGTGCTTGCCGGTTTTGGCGTCGCAGCGGACTAGTTCAAGATCGCTTGTATCGGCGAACATAGCGGCTAAAGCATAGGATTGCTTCAACTTGTACTTATTAATGAAGCTATCGTGGCAGGAGGCGCACTTCAGATTGACGCCCAGGAAGACCTGCGCGCTGTTCTGGGCGGCTTGCATGAAAGGGGTTTGGCTGGCGTTGATATCGCCGCGCCAGTTGACTCCGGTGAGGAAACCGTCGGGGTCGTTGGGAGCGGTGGGATTGAGGAGTGCATACGCCATCTTATTGAATGGCATGTTGTTTTCGAGCGCAGCCAGGAGCCACGGGGTGATCGATTTGCGGGTGCCGGCGTAGTTCACGCCTTGGTCGTTACGCAACAGGTCGTTCCAGAAACTGATCCAATGTTCGGCGTAGTTTCTTCTATCTGCAAGTAAAGAATCGATCAGTTGTTCACGGTCGGGGTGGGCGATGAACTTCCGGGTGGCTTCGACGGAAGGCACCATGCCCCAGATATCAAGGGTGGCTCGGCGGATAAACAGCGCGTCGTTAACAGCTTGCCCGTTCGGGGCTAGAAATTTGTCGATTGGATTTGGTTCCGGGCTGGACGGAAGGGACGGGGTGCGCGGCTTGATGGGGGAGATCCATTCTGAGGGCTCGGTCGGATTGGTGTTGGTCCAAGGGGCGCCTTCAGCGATCCAATTTTCGATGTCGGAGATTTGCGAAGCGGACAATTTTGCGCCGACGGGAGGCATTTCGCCCGCCTTAATCCGCCATAAGAGCTTACTTTCAGCAGGAGAAGAGGGCTTAATTGCCCTTAATATCGCGTCGCGCGACTCGACGGAGAATCCGGCTTGCGGAGTGGGTCCGGAGTGGCAGGGGGCGCAGCGGGAGGCGAGGATGGGGTGAATCCTGGTTGCGAAGTCGACTTGCGCCAGGAGAGGGAGGGAGAACGCGAGCGCCAGGATCGAACGGTACATCTGGTTCTACTATACGCAAACGGAGCGAGCTTAGAGCAGTTTCCTGAATAGTGTAGTCCGTGTAGGGCGGCCAATTTTGGCCGCCCTACACAGGTCGATAGAAATTCTGAAACAGCTCTAGTTGGGAGTCGGCTCCTTGTTTACGCTGTCTACCACCAGGTACTTCATCGCGGTCTTTCGCGGTTCGAGCTTCAGGCCGATAGCTTTCAGGGCCTTGATGATGAAGATTGGATCAAGCCGCCCTCCTCCATTGGCCAGTGGGGTTATGTTGGCGGGATCATCGTATGCGTATTTCCAATCCAGGTCGAAGGCGTATCTTCCTGGGAGGCCTGTGAAATCGACAACCTCGTGGTCCATGTGCATTGTGAGGTAGAACACGAGGTTGGCAAAAGACGCCGACTTTTGTTTGAATTCTCCCCTTTCATAACGCATGGGCGGAGGATCGCCAGCGCTGGGGCTGAGTTTCAGTGGACCACTTCCAACGGTCAGAGAATAGATGTTGGTTTGCTTCTCTTCGAAGTGACACTTTAACGCAAGCCGTTCGACCAGCATGGCTTGCATCATCTGCATGCGTGTTTCTTTGGAAGCGTCGGCGGGTGCTATCGCTTCAACGTCGTAAATCTCATCTTTTGTCCAGTCTGGCGCGACGAGGCGCTGGCTACTAATCCCGTATGCGTTGACGAGCATGAACCACAGTGTTTCGCGGCCCTTCATCCTTCCCGAGGTGTTCGAGACAATACCAGACCGCCTGACGGGAGCATCCGACGGGAAGCGTTTAATCGATACGACTTCGAAGCGGGACGCAGGTTGGGCGCTCGATCGGGCTTGGCGTCGCTTAATATGTCTCTATGTTTCCTTAACTTGTGAGCGAATCGTCCAAGGAAAATCCCTAAGAAAAAATCGAAGATAGGGGAGAGTAGTGAGGCGGTTCGGCGGCGCAATTCGGCCGCAGGACGTTGCTGGATTCCGAGAAATTCGCAGAGGGATCGGTGGCACTGGTCGACACGGCGGAGATTTTCACGATTGACGATGCGAACTAGATTCGGACGTCGACACTCTCGAAAACATCTACGAAGGCCCAGTTAGCGGGGTGGTTCCGCGTGCCAGACGTCGGGGCTGCGTCCGGATGGACCGATTGGCAATCGGTCCGCAGGTTGGGCAACCTGCCCCACAACGGACGGTTATCCTGATAGAGAGGGCTCGTGCAGGAACAGGACATTTATGCGGTGATTGGGCGGGAGGGATTTGAACGGCTGGTGGGGGCGTTTTACCGGCAGGTTCCGGGTGATCCGGTGTTGGGGCCGCTTTATCCGGCTCACGATTTCGAGGGGGCGGAGGAGCGGCTGCGGGACTTTCTCATGTTTCGATTTGGCGGGCCGGCGACGTATCTGGAAACGCGAGGACATCCGCGGCTCCGCATGCGCCATGCTCCATTTCCGATCGGGATGGCGGCGCGGGACCGCTGGGTGCTATTGATGAATCGCGCGCTGGAGGAGGCGATGTTGCCGGAGGAAGTGCGCGATACGCTGAGAGATTTTTTCGGCAACACGGCTACGTTTTTGATGAACCGGGCGGAGGAGAGATGACTGTCGAAGATTTTCGCCGGATTGCGCTTAGCTTTCCCGATGCCGTGGAGAGCGCGCACATGAATCACCCGGATTTTCGCGTGAACGGAAGGATTTTCGCCACGATGCAATATCCTGACGAGGCTTGGGCTATGGTGAAACTGCCACCGGAGGAGCAGGAAAACTTCGCGGCGTTGGACCCGGCGGTGTTCGTTCCGGTGAAGGGTGCATGGGGCAGGCAGGGATGCACGAATGTGTTATTGAAGAAGGCTAAAGAAGAGGCGCTGCGCGGTGCGCTGACTTTGGCGTGGCAGAAGGCGTCGCAGAAGAAGCGGCGGTAGAAAGCAAACCGCATGCTACGCATGGCGGCTCAGACTTACACTGGAATTATGCATCGTGTTGATGTGGCTGAACTGCTTGAGGATCCATCCTTGCCTGATGACGTGGTGGCTCACGCCTATCGCGATCTGGCGCGTACGCAGAGGCTGTTGGGAAACACGGCGGCGATTTTCAAAATGCTCCGCGAAGGGCCTGTCGGCCGGGTGCTCGATATTGGTTGCGGGCAGGGGGCGTTGCTGGCGGAGATTCACCAGAAGCTCCGGGTCGAGGTTGTGGGGTTCGATCTGCGTCCGGCTCCCGCGAGCGAAGGGGTCACGATTTTGGCGGGCAACGCCGCGGTGGATCCTTTGCCTGACGCCGATGTGGCGCTCGCGGTTTGTTTGATCCACCATCTTTCGGAAGCTGAGGTGGTGGGGCTGATCCGCAACGTATCCCGGTCCTGCCGGCGCTTTATCATTCTGGATCTGGTGCGGCACTGGATTCCCGCGGCGTTGTTCCGCGTGTTTGTGGGTCCGCTGCTGCATCCGATTAATGCGGCGGATGGGCTGACCAGCGTCCGGCGCGCATACACGCCGCGGGAGCTGCGAGCTTTGGTCGATGAAGCGGTGAAGGGATCGAACGCGCGGGTGTCGCACACGGTCGCGCCGTTTTATACGCGGCAGGTGGTGGATATTCGCTGGCGGTAGCGGCGACGCGGCACTCACGGCGTCGACACTCTCAAAAACATCATTGACACCGCTCCCTGCGGTCACGGCTCGGTAGCGATGCGGAAGGGTCGAGCGTTTCGTATCTGCGGGGTCGTTCCCGGTTGGCAACCTGCCCCACAACGGACCGGCTATGTGCTGTTATTCGGCGCGCAGGGCTTCCATGGGATCTACGGAGGTGGCTCGCAGGGCTGGTAGATAACTGGCTAGGGCGGCGGCTAGGACTAGACCTAGGGCGACGGAGGCGAACGTCAATGGGTCTACGGGGTTCACTTCGAATAACAGCGACTTCATGAGGCGCGTCAGGGCTACTGCTGCGACCAGGCCGCAGGCGACGCCGACTAATGCCAGGCGCAATCCCTGACCGACGAACATGCGCGTCAATTCCTCTTTGCGCGCGCCGAGCGCCATGCGGATGCCGATCTCGCGCGTCCGCTGCGACACCGAATAGGAGATGACGCCGTAAATTCCCACCACTCCCAGCAACAGAGCCATGGCTCCCGCGATGGCCAGCATCACGAGGGTAAACGATGCGACGGCCAGCGACTTGGTGTAAATTTCCTGAAGCGTGTGGACGTCGGCCAGAGGAAGATTCGGATTCACAGACCACACGGCACGGCCGATTTCATTGACAAATCCGCTCGATCCGGTGCGGGTGCTGCGAATCATGTACGCCGGATTGCGGCCGGCAAACGTCTGGTTGCCCGAAAAATTGTCCATTAAGGCAGGCCAGAACGCGATCGGCGGGATTGCCCCACAACTCACGCGCCACATTCTCCGATACCATCGCCACCGGACGCTTCTCATAAAGATCGGTCCAGGTAAAATCGCGGCCGGCGACCAGCGAATTTCCCATGGTCTTCAGCAGGCCTGGCGAAACCATCTTGAAGTGGCGCAGAGGGGGAATCTGCGATTCGTTGTAAACATGATCCTGCGCGAAAATCCCATCCTGCCATCCGCGGTTGGTCATCGGAACGATGCTGGACAATGCGACCGACACCACGCCTGGAATGGCGGCGATTTTGTCGATGATCGCCTGCTCCATGCGGATCGCCTGCGCGTCGTCCTTGACCTGCGATTCCGGGATCGAAATCCGCAGCGTCTGCACCTGCTCCGCGTTCGTGAAGCCCGGCTGCACGTGCTTCAAGGTTTGAAAAGTCCGGATCATGAGGCCGGAGCCGATCAGCAAGACCAGCGCCAGGGCGACCTGTACGACCACCAGAATATTTCGCGCGCGATGGCGTTCCTTGCTCTGGCTCAGCGTGCGTCCGCCGGCCCGTAGCGCGGTCCCTAATTGCGGACCGGCGTATTTCACCACCGGGATCGCGCCGAACAGCAAGCCCGCGAAGAGGGAGATTCCGAGTGTGAACAACAGCACAGGGCCATCGATTGAAATGCTTTCGATCCGCGGCAGATTCGCCGGCGCGATCGCGACCAGCAATTGCAGCGCGCCGTAGGCCAGCGCCAATCCCGCCACGCCGCCGGCGAGGCCGAGCGCCATGCTCTCCATCATCAGCTCGCGTCCGATCTGCGCCCATCCCGCGCCCAGCGCCGCGCGAATCGCCAACTCCTGCCGCCTGCCATCGGCGCGCACCAGCAGCAGATTCGCTACGTTCGCGCAGGCGATCAGCAGCACGATGCCGATGGTCCCCATCAGGACCCACAATACTTTCCCGATATCGCCCACCAGTGCCTGTTTCAGCGGCTTGATCAGCGGAGCCAGGCGGGCTTCGACGAACATGCTCTTGTTATAACCGGTCGGGGCCGGGAAAGAGTCGAGCGCGATCGGAATCATGCGTGCTATATCCGCGCTGGCCTGCTCGATACTTACCCCCGGTTTCAGTCGCGCCACGGCCTGAAAGCTAAAATTTCCCAGATAGGTTTTGTTGCGGTCTCTCCGCATCAGCAGCACCAGCTCCGCCTTCGAATCGAGGTAATGAAACTTCTCCGGCAACACGCCGATAATCTCCCTCGCCGTGCCATCGATCAGAATGCGCCGCCCGATCGCCGAGGGATCTCCGCCGAGCCGCGCCTTCCAGTATCCGAACGTGAGTATCACCGTTTCCGGACTCCCCTGCGAATCGTCGGTGCGTGAAAAAACGCGTCCCAGCGCCGGCTGGACCTTGAGCAGAGGCAGCACGCCATCCGTCACGCTCAGCACGGCCACCTCTTCCGGCTCCGCCAGACCGGTGACGCTGACCGTAAATCCGTCTGTCATCCCGATATCCTCGAAAGACCGGTTCTGCTCGCGATAGATGAAATACAGAAACGGCGCGATCCCGATATCCTCGATCTTAATGCCTGGAGCCTGATGATTGAGTTCCACCAATTCTTCGGAATGCGGATACGCGAGCGGCTTCAGCAGGATGCCGTCGATCACGCTGAAAATGGCCGTATTCGCGCCGATGCCGATGGCCAGGGTCAACACCACGATGAGGGTAAACATCGGGGTCCGCAGCAGGCGCCGCAGGATGTACTTCAGCTTCATAAAGGTTTATACGCTGCCCGGAGGCAGGAGTTCGCAGTCATTTTAAAAAATCGGTCAAGAAGGCCACCGTTCCGCACGCAATGCCAGTCCGCGGGCTACTGAAGTGAACTCGTCGCCGGCCTGTACGCGGTCGGCTCCAAAGCGATGCTCGAAAATCCGGCGCACGGCGGGGACCAACGAGGTTCCACCGGTGAGAAATACGCGGTCGATCTGCTGCGCCTTGGTCTGCGCGTCGCGCAGCAACGCATCGACGGAATCGGAGATTTGCGAAAGCTGCGGCTCGATCCAATCTTCGAAATCGGCGCGCTGCACGGTTTGCCGGATCGAGACGCAGGGGTCTTCATAGACAAACTCACTGTACTGGCGCAAGGAAAGTTCGAGCTTGGTCCGCTGCACGGCGCGATGGAGATTGTAGCCGGCGTCGTTTTCCACCAGATGGATGAGAGCCTCGATTTTAGCAGGCTCCTCCGCCTGGACTTCTAAACTGCGCAGCATCCGTAGCGTCTCCTGCGTTTTCAGAAACGACAAATGATGCCATTTTTCCAGCTTCAAATATACCGATGCGGGCATCGGCAGCATTTTATCGAGCGATCGATATTCGGTCCCCAATCCCAGCATCGGGGAGACCACGTTGCGAACAATCTTGGCGTCAAATGAATCGCCCGCGAGAGGCAAACCGGCGGTGGATAAAATGCCGCGCCGCTTCCGGCCGGGACCAACTTTGAGCAGCGAAAAATCGCTGGTCCCGCCGCCGAAATCGGCAATCACGATGCGCTCATCATGATCGAGGGTGCTTTCGTAAAAATACGCCGCGCCGACGGGCTCAAATTCGAACAGGATCTCCTCGAATCCGGCTCGCCGGAATGCCTGTTCCAATCGGGAGACCGCCAGCGCGTCGGCCTCCGCGGTGTCGCCGCCGACAAATCGCACGGGCCGCCCCAGGACTACGCGGGAACCGAGATCCCCGAACTGACGCTCGGCTTCTTCGCGCAAAGATAGCGCCATGGAGGCTGTCAGATCTTCGACGGAATAGCGCTCATTGTTGACCCAGGTTTCGCGGAACAGGGCGCTCGATAAGAACGATTTCAGGGATTGGATCAACCTGCCGGGCGTTTCCCGCGCAAGGTAGCCGTCGATCGCCGAAGGTCCGGCGAGCGGGCGCTTCCGGCCCCGCGATTCCGCTCCATCGAAATAAAGAACGGACCGGAATGTCTCGACCGCGGCGGAGCCGAAGCGCGCCGTCTGGACCACGCTGTCAGTGGCAACGGCTACGGCGCAGTTCGTGGTTCCGAAGTCGATGCCGACGGATCTCAAGATTTCATGATGCCACGCGAGCTCGTGTTGCTGAATTCAGTACGCGAGCGTGAACAGACCGTTCCTGCCGTCATAAGAGAGCAGGCATTCTTGCACGTCCCGCCCGATGAGCAAATGAAATCCTTGAGCCTGCAACAACTCAGCACAAATAACTGGAATCGCATGATGGAACAGAGGTGCTAAATTTTGCATGGATGGAATCGTGATGCTTACGTCGAATTGATCGGCGATGGCGGGGTGTTTCCTGTTGTAGGAGTATTCACGGAAGAACTTCCGGTCGGACTCAGCGCCAGTTGCGTTATTACCTCGGGATCGACACAGCAGCAACTGGCGCCGGTATCGATCAGCGCCTGTACCTGCACTACTTTCGGAATTGTCCGCCTAGCTTGCGCTAACGCGAGCTGTCGGGCCTGGCTGACGCCGATGTGTGCGATCACAATCAGGCTGCCGTTCGGCGCTACTTGGCGAGTGAAGTATGGCACGCAACAAGCCGGGATATGGACTGGACGTGCTCGATGGTTTGGATTTGCTTTACCAGGAAGGGCTGGAGTTGAAACTTGGCGTACCCTTGTTTGATCGCATCCTCGTAAGTTCCAAATACATCCACCAGATCGTCGTCGTGAATGAGAGCGTATTTTCCTTCGCCTTCGTTTGCGAGAAGCTCTGGCAGCTTCGTCTTATAGGTTTGAAGTTCCTTTTCGAGTGCCATGAAATTCGCTTCCTTCGGATACCGTTCTATCGCAGCGCCACAAATCCTGAAACTCTTCCTAATCCTTTGGGCGCGACGTCTGCGGCTACGGTTTCTGTCTCGTTGCGATGGCGCGCTGCTGTTACTGCCCAGCGGATCGCTTCATAGCTTCTCCAATAGGAATTGTCGCGCAGCAGTTCGTTGCGGAGGCTCAGGATTTCGCGGCGGGCGAGGCGCTGCATCATTTTTCCGTGCATCGGGAGCGGCGCCTCGAAACTGACTGTCAACGGAACGGCCGGCAGGTCTCGAAGCTGGATCACGGCGAGCCGTCCGTCGGTGCTCATGCGGTCGCCGGTGGCGTTGTGCATTTCGCGGGTCACTTCGGTGCGATCCAGCCAATCGGCCAAGTCGACGGAGGAGGCGAATTCCAGGTCGTGAACTACTTTGTCGCGCTCCCGGTCAATCATCCCGGAGATGCGATGGGTGATCGGCATCCCGGGCCGCAGAAAGGCGTAATCGATGTCGTGCGTGGCGGCGCCCACCCAGATTTCCTGGCCATTCCAGGTCTCCTGCCGTTTCCAGATCCGGATGTGATGGCGCTTGCCGACGTCGTTCAGGCCCTTCTGCCACATCATATCGGGAGCCTGGCCCGCCAGCAGCAGCGCCGACATCGGGGCGGTGCGATTTCCCTGGTTTTCCATGACCGCGCGAATATTGCGCAAGTGCGAACGGAAGGTCGAAGGAGGGGTCGGGAACCAGCCGGCGGCGAGGAATGCCGCCTCTACCTGCTCCCGTGTGCCGATGAACATTACATTGATTACATCGGACGCATGGTGGGCGTGGTTCGCGGTCCGCTGCGGCATCGAGGCAATCACTTCGTCGAGCGCTGCCAATTCGTCGCTGGTCAATGAGTCGGTCGTGCGAGGCATGTCAGCGGATTCCTCGCGCGCCGTCACGGAAAGAGGTGCATCCAAGTCCAGTGCGAAGTCGGTACCGGTGGGAAAGTAAATCTCCGCTTCGGGAACGTCCGACACCAGCGTCTTCACGGCCCACATTCCCAGTTGCGCGTGAATGTTGAAGCCAGCGGCCATTCTTACGTAGCCGATGGCGCGATTGGAGACACTGGCGGTGGCGCGCTCGGCGAAAATGAGTCCCGATTGTCCGACCCGCTCCCGCGCGTTGTCGACTTCGATCACGTGCGCGGAAATCGGAATGATGGTCCCATCGGGCAGCGTCACGCGATTGAATTCGAGTTCTATGGCGGCTGTCTCATGGACGATCCCAAACCCGACGCGCCGCACCGACTTTACTTGTCCGGTCACGCTGCTTCCGGCCGCGAGAAGCACTTCATGATCGGCGATCAAAGCGGTGGTCAATACTGCCGATACCGGCGAGCCGGCCTTGCTGGCATAGGTCCCGACGGCGCTGGTCAGCCGGATTTCGAGAGGAGTGCCCGCTGGAATTTCGCGCCAGGGAAGCAGCATCGCCAACATCGGTAAGTAAGCCAGTATGCCCATTCTGATGTAGATTGGGCGTCACTGCCGCGACGAAATTGCCAGCGGCCCCGTGGTATTTATGATGTAAACTTGGCCGCTATGCGGGCGCTGCCGCTCAATTCCACTTTCTTCGTTCTTGTCCTCATGCTGGTCTGGTCTCTGGTGCGCGGGGGGCAATCCGTCTGGGAATTTCTGTCGCGTCCCGCGATCGTGGCGATCGTTCTGTTGGGAACTGTCGTTACGGTCACTTTTTCAGCCCTGGCAGGCTATATCAACCCCAGGGATTACGTCCAGGATGTCGTTGCCGCGCGCCAGTTTCTGAAGCACTCGACTTTGTATCCCGCTGAGATGGCGCAGATGGGGGTGGTTGAGCTATCCGCGCCGATCGCAGGACGGGAAGAACTGGAGCGGCTGCCGGGGATTCGGAATGAATTCAACACCTTGGCCGATCCACCGGTTTACCAGAATGCGCACCCGCCTGTGCTGGGAATCATGCTGGCGGGTCCGGTGCTGTTTTTGGGCTTACGAGGCAGTTTCGCGCTGCTATTCCTGCTATCCGCGGTGCTGCTCTATGCGTCCGTGAGGGCCGTTGTTCGGGAGTTGTTTCCGCCTTTGTCCGGACTGCAACTAATGGTTTTGATGGGACTTATCTTCGCGTGGTATCAGGTGGGCACCACCTTGCGGGGAGGTCAGTCGAGCATTATCCTGCTGGCGCTGATCAGCGCCGGATGGCTGATGCTACGCCGGAACAGGCCGTGGATGGCCGGCGCCGCGATTGGGCTGGCCGCTTGTATTCATGTGTTTCCGGCGGTTCTGATCCTCTATTTCGCCATCCGGTGCCGGAGGGCATTCCTGGCGGCGATCACGACCATTGCGGCGCTCAGCGCGGTGGCATTCGAGGTTACGGTCCAACATACTTATTCGCAATGGCTTAGCACGATGGATACCGTGTCTGAGCTTTATATTCCGAGAGCTGGCAATCTTTCTATGGCGGGGCTAATCAGCGGTTTCTCTCCTGCGAATGCGAAGGTCATTGCGCTGGGGATGCTAGTGACGATCGCGGCGGCGCTGGTATTTTACCTGTGGCGCGGCGCGGACCAGATGGATACGGAGTACTCGATCTCGGTGACTGCGATGCTGCTCGCGTCGCCTATTTCGTGGGGGCGATACCTGCCGATTATGATTCTTCCGCTGGCGGTGTTAATGCGGAATTGGGGGCAAAAGCGCCCGGATTGGGCGGTCCCGGCGCTGCTGGCGGCGCTGGCTTTCATGGCGACGCCGGACGGGACCTATGAATGGCTGAATAGCCGGCTTGCGATGGCGATGCCGTCGTTCTCCCTTGTGGCGATCCTGCTGTGGCTCAGAATTTCGGAGCGGCAATGATCCCTTTTGGGTGAATTCTACGCATAGTTTAATGTGAATGGTGCGGGGTTTTGGCTTGAAATGAATTGCGAGGCCAGTGTATGCTGAGGAAGCTTTTGCCGCGCACCGACAAGACTGAAGGTTTTGAATAGCTATGAATGCTCCCCTGCGAACGCTGACTTTAATCGGCTGGATGTCCTTGGTTGCGAGCGCCCAGGACAAGGCTAGCATCGAGAAAAAACTGAAGTCGGAGTACGCTCTGACGCAGGCGACAGCCGACCAGACCGATATCGTGACGGCCGGAGCGATCCTGGTGCTTAAAAAGGGCAACATCATCATGGCGCCCGTATCCGGGTCGAATTTCTTCCAGAACACTTATAAGGAAGGAAAGATCAGCCAGAACGCACTTGGGAAGATTAATAACGGACTCAACCGCTTCAGTCATCTTCCAGGCGCCGCTCCTCCACCGTCCAACACCCGGACCTTCGTGCCGGGGGAGAAGATGTGGGTGACCAAGATCGAATGCAAAGACGATGGCGTGGTGTTCGATCTATTCACCGATGCCTTTGCCGAGGTTCGTTATAAAGCGGCGCTGAAATTCTATTTCTCGCCGAAGGGACCGATTCCGTCGGCGGACGATATGGACAAACTGGTGGCCGAGGTATTCAAGATCCAGCCGGCCGAGAGTGGAGATGCGGCTCCCGCGGCTCCTGCTCCAGGGGCGGGTCGAGGACCGGCTCCCGCAGTTGCCGCTCCGCCGCCGGCCGCGGAGGTTGCGCCCGCACCGATTCCACCGCCTCCGCCGCCGCCCGATGCGCCACAGGCTCCTCCGAAGGAACTGAACATTGGACAGACCAAGGACCAGGTGGTTGCTAATTTCGGACAGCCGGACAAAATCGTCAAGTTGGGAACAAAAGAGATTTACTACTATAAGGACGTTGGTAAAGTGACCTTTGTGAATGGCAAAGTCACCGACGTTCAATAAGCTTACGAATTCAGAAGGAGAATTTCATGAACGCGCACCGATATTTGACGGGCCTGATAGGCGTGTTGTTGTTCGGGTCCTCGCTTGCCAACGGGCAGGAAAAGAAGCCGGCGGTTCCGGCGAAGCCCGCAGCCAAGGCAGCGGCTCCGGCAAAGAGCGCCACACCGGCGGCAGGCAAGGCCGGGTCGACGGGCGCGAGCACCGCTGGCAAAGGAGCGACGACGGGGGGCGCGGCCAAGACCGGACCGACCACGGCCGGCGCGGGAAAGAGCAGTCCTTCGACAGCGGGCAAGAGCGCTCCGACGACTACCGCGGGGAGGGCAGGGGGTGCGGGTACTGCCGGGAAGGGAGCGCCAGGCGCAGGCGCCAGCAAGGGCGGGAATGTGTCCGCGGCGAACAGAGGCGGTCCGGCTGCGGGACGCACACCCAATGGAAGCCACGTGGTGAAGACGGCGAACGGCAGTTCCGTGCGGACGCGAGCCAACGGCAGCCGGGCCGACGTGCATGACGCCAAGCGCGGCATGGATATTCATCACGGCCTGAACGGCGACCGGCGCGTATCGAGGGAGCGCGCGGACCACTCCCGCATCGTTGCCGAGCGCGGCGGACGGGGTTATGCGCAGGGCCGTCCCTATGCATATCGCGGGCATGAATATGCGCGCCGCACCTATTACGATCACGGCCGCGCTTATGACCGGTATTACAACCGGTACGGGTACCACGGCGTTTTCCTCGAAGGATACGCTCCAGCGTTTTACTTTGCGCCGGCGTTTTACGGATGGGCGTACAATCCGTGGGTCGCGCCAGTGCCTTACGCGTGGGGTTTTGTCGGTAACCCGTGGTATGGATTCTACGGCGCTTATTTCACGCCGTATCCGGTGTATCCCAGCGCGTCGGTGTGGCTGGCGGATTACATCATTTCGCAGAGTCTGGCCGCAAATTACGCAGCTCAGCAAGCGGCCGCTCAGCCGCCGCAGCAGATGGCTCCGGACGCGGCTCCGATGACGCCGGATATCAAGAATATGGTGGCCGAGGAAGTGAAGCGGCAACTGGCGCTCGAAAATCAGGAAGCGCAGACCACGGCGGCGAATAATACGCCCGATCCGGCATCGAGTGGGATTGCCCGCATGATGAGCGACAATATTCAGCACGTTTTCGTGGCCGGCGCCGACCTGGACGTGATCGATGCGTCCGGGACCGAGTGCGCGGTGAGCGAGGGCGATGCGCTGCAACTGGTTGGTCCGCCTGCGGCCGATGCAACGGCGGCAGACCTGGTCGTCCTATCGAGCAAGGGCGGCGTGGAATGCCACAAGGGCACCAAGGTTTCGGTGGCGCTGACCGATTTGCAGGACATGCAGAACCACATGCGGGAGACGATCGATGCCGGCATGGGCGATCTGCAAAAGAAGGGCGGGCAAGGCGGTCTGCCGGCAGTTCCAGCGTCGGCGAAGGCGGCTCCGGTGAAGGCCGAGTTTACCGCCATCGCTCCGCCGCCTGATCCGAATGCAGCAGCCGAGATCGCCGCGACGGCGAAGGAAGCCGATGCCGCGGAGCAGGAAGTTGCCGGCCAGGCGACGGATGCGGGTGGGCCTTCGGCCGCCGCGGCTCCGGAAGAGATCAACCTGATGGGCAAGAGTGAAGACGAGGTGATCACGGCGCTCGGGAAGCCGAAGACGATCCTCAATCTGGGTGCGAAGAAAGTGTATGTGTATCCGGATACGAAGGTCACGTTCAATGGCGGGAAAGTGACAGATATTCAGTAGGGGGCATTATGGCGGCTCCCTTTTGTACCGTCTGCGGCGCCGCGGTCGCGGAGGGTACTCGTTTTTGCGTGAAGTGCGGGCAGCCGGTGCAGGAAGCGGCACCGGCGCCGCCTGGTTTCGCAGCTCCTCCGCCTCCGCCGGCTTCTTTTCAGACGGCTCCCATTCCGGCTGCCCCGATGCCGGCTGCTGCAATCCCGGCTGCTCCCATAATGATGCCTCCGCAGCCGGTGAAAGAGGGGGTGGGGGCTGGAGTCTGGATCGGGATCCTGGGTATCCTGCTGCTTCTGGGTGGAGCTGGACTATGGTTTTATACCGCCCGAAGCCGGGTGACTCCGGTGGTGCAGGTGGCGGCGACACCCGCGCCCGCGCCGAGCGCTCCGGAGGTGATTCCGCCCAATCCGGATTTCGCGCAAAAGGAAGTGATCCCGCCGAACCCGGATTTCGCGCCGAAGGATCAGGCTCCGCCGGCGGCTCCGGCGCAACCGGCTCCGCCTCCGGCGCGGCCCAAGGTTCAGGCCGTACAACCGGCGACTGATTCTACTCCTGCTCCTTCTACTGCGGCGCCTTCTGCTCCGGCTCCATCACGGGCTGTGAAGGCGGCGAGTCCTACTTCCGGAGTGTTGCACGCGGCGGTGGAAGTGGCGCAAAACGGCGAGGTGGTATTTGAGAATTTGCCGGGCGCGCGGCTGCGGTTCACCTTCGATCATGATGCCTGGAAACCGACCATTTCCCATCAGCCGAATGGAACACAAACGCTGGTGATGCGGTCGCTAAAGCCGGGAATTCAGACGCGGTGCGATGTGAGCTGGGAGATTGTGCAGTAGAATATTTTATAGTTATTCGCGAATAATCCTCATGCTTACCCATGGCGGTTCGGTGGGGGCGCTACGTTGGGAAGCGGGCAGCAATGACTGCGTGTCCAACCTCCGCAAGACACCGCTCCCTGCGGTCACGGCTCGGTAGCGATGCGGAAGCGGCGGGCGTTTTCGTCGGTTTAGCTGGCAGCGCATGGCGCCGCCCCACAATATTTAGAAAACGAAGCCGATTTTCGCTACTACTGTGCGGGGCGAGACGAAGTGGGTGCCGCTGAAGGTCGACAGGAAGTTATAGAGCGCGACTTTATTCATAAGGTTGTCGATCGAAATTGAGGCTGTCCAGCGTTGGGTTTTTTCGGTGTGGAATAAATTGTCGGTGCCGATTCCCACGTTCAGCAGATTGCGCGGTTTTACGCGATCGGGGTTGTGATCGTCGTTCTCCTGTCCGATTTGCGGCAGGGTCAATAGGGTGGACGTCACCAGGCCGGGGCAACTGCGGATCGGATTGGCCACCGTGGCGTAGGTTCCCTGGCAGGCGAGGCCGATGGTAACCTGTTGATTCGGCGTTAGATCGTCCATCGCGAAACCGGCGTCGGGCACTCCGCTGACTACCTCGCCGCTATCATAGCGATCCGTAAATGCGATCCACTCGGCGTTCTTTGGGCGCTGGTAGCGCAGATTCAGCGTGGATTGAAAGGCCTGGTCGTGATCGATGCGAAAAACACCGTTGGCGAGCGGCGCGCCTTGCGGAATCAGGCCGCCGTCCTCCGGCGGATAGTAACGGGCGCGGGTATGGCCGCAGGTCCAATAGCCCTGAAAGCCTTTCAAGTTGATGGTGCTGACGCGGCAGGTGACACCGTCGTTTTTCGAATTGTGCCAGGCGATGGGAAACGTGATGGTGGTGTTTAGCAGCGTGCTGAAATCGTAGGCGTTATGAGTGTACTTCCAGAAATAATCGGCGTCGATCAGAATAAATCTGCCGATCGACTGCTGCAACCCGGTATTGAACTGATTGCGAAAACCGGGCGCGATGGGCACCGACGTCGAACCGAAGACGTTACCGGCCAATCCGCCGACGCCGGTGGCGCTCGATAGCAGCAGATTTTCATTAAAGGGCGTTTCGAAGGTTCGGGAATAAGCCGCGCGGAGCACCGTTTTGGTGCGCTTGATGTTGTAGGCGAGACCGGCACGCGGCTGCGGACCAAGCTTCGAGGTGAGGCCGTCATATTGGTCTATGCGGAAGCCGATGTTGATGGTCCAACTACCCTCCGTGATCGAATCCTGCACATAGCCGGCGTATTGATTGATGTTGGCGGTGGCGTGGAAGGTGAACAACTGGCCGCCGCGGGTCAGATCGTAGGGCAGCAAGCCGGGCGCAAACGGGGTCACCGCGAGAGGATTCGACGCTACGTTCTGCTCAAAACCGGCGCCCGCGCATTGGGTGGGGCTGATCAGCGCGGTATCGCCCACAGGCTCGCCGCCGCTGGTAATACAGGGCGAGTTGAAGGTAGGATCGGTAATTCCAAACCCGAAATTTTCGAGCAGACGCGTCTGCTTCAGATCGACGCCGTACTTGATATTGTGATGGCCGATGGTTGTGGACACATCGGCACGAACGCCCCAGTTCAGCAATTGCCGCTGCTGGTTCTGCGTAGCCGGCTGGTCGTTGAAGACATCCCGGCTGGGGTAATAATTGAACTGATCCTTGCGGATATAAGGATTGATCGTCAACAGCGTGTGGGCATTGATGGTGTGCTGATAGCCCGGCGCGATGTTCCAGGTGAGCACGCGTTGCCGCTGATCCTGCGCCAGTTGGTCCAGATCGTTGGGAATTTCGATCCAGTTTCGCGCCGCGAACAGGTTCAAGTGGAAGATATCCTTGCCGGTAGGCTGGTAATCGAAGCGATCGAAAATGGTCTGATTTTGGCCGATATCGTGATACGGCACAAATTCCGGCGAATCGAGAAACCGCCCGCTGCGGATGCCATCGACGGCCAGAAAGTTGCCGACCTTGGTGCTGCCGTAGCCGACCGCGAAGCCTCCGCCGACGGTTCCGAAGGAGCCGTAACTGGCATCGACATTTCCGAATACTTTGCCGGAGCCCAGGCCGGAACGCGTCGTGACTTCCGCCACCAGGCTGGTCTTATCGCCAAACTCGGCATCGGGCGATCCGGTAATCAACTCCATGCTCTGAATCGCGCTAGTGGGCAGCGAGGTCGAAAAGATCTTGCTCTGCTGATCGCTGATCAGCTGTCCGTCGATCAGGTAACTGACCTGCGCATGGTCCCCGGAGGGATGGAAGGAGCCGTTCTCGCCGGCCACGACGGAGCCGGTCGAATAGGTGATGGCGTCGGACAGGCCACCGCCGGGAGTGGTCTCCGGCAGGCGCTGGAACGCGCTGCGATCGACATCGGTATGCGCGCTGGGGTCGGTTTCGACCTGCGCGCCGCCACTGGCCTCCACATTCACAGTGGAAACGGACTCGGCTACCGGCAGGATCGCTTTCACATCGACCGGAACTGAAGTGCGAACCGCCAGATCCTGTGTGAAAACGCTAAAACCCGCAGCAGTCACTTGGAGATGGTACGAATTCGGAGGGATATTCGTCAGCCGGAACGAACCGTCCGGGCCTGAGGTCACCGATTGCTTATATCCGGTGACGGCGCTGGTCAGCGTGACGGTCGCCTGCGGCACCAGAGCGCCCGAAGGGTCGACCACGGTTCCTGTAATGGTTCCCGCATTGCCGAGCGATTGAGCGAAGGCCGCTCCCGTGAGCAGAATGAGGGCAGCGAGAGCTAAGGCTTTATTCATAAAGAGTGTGCGGGCGATCGCACGAGGATCTAACGCGTCTCTTTAGTATGAGTCCGGACTCCGGCGCAACCTAACGTTAAATTATGAACGGGCCTGGAATAGCGATGAGCGGGCCATTATCGCCCATGGACGGATGGGGAGGATTATTTGTCCTTTTTAGACATCCACTCGACGATTTTGTTCGGAGGAAACGCGAAGAGGACAATCGCAACTCCGACGATGAAGAAGACTCCCAGCAGTAAAACAAGGGCCATAAGCGTAGACTAGCAGCTTTGCGAAGTTCTTACTGCGTCCTTATGCCTTCTTTACGGATCCGGGCATACCTTAGTGATGTATGACAGACCTGTTCTACCTCGCGGTGGCGTTCGCGTTCTTCGTCGCCTGCTGGTATCTGACCAAAGCGTGTGAAAAGTTGTAATTTATGGATTACTTGTTAGCCGGAATTGCGGCGTTTTTTCTCTTTGTGTACCTGATTTTCGCGCTTCTGAAACCGGAGCGATTCTAAAATCCGGTTTATATCACTATGACAGCCAATGGAGCTCTGCAAATCGCAGTATTTTTCGTCCTGATCGTCGCCTTCGCCAAGCCGATGGGCGCCTTCATGACCAAAGTTTTCGCGGGGGAGCGGACATTTCTGCACCCTGTGCTCAGGCCGGTGGAAAAGCTCTGCTACATTCTTTGTGGCGTCAAAGAAAACACCGACCAGCGCTGGACGCAATACGCCGGAAGCCTGCTCGCCTTCAGCGTCTTCAGCGTTTTTATTCTGTACTTGTTGGAGCGGCTGCAAGGTGTGCTGCCTTTCAACCCCATGGGATTCGGCACCGCTCACGCCCCGTCAGGCGCGACGGCGATGACGCCGGATCTGGCCTTCAACACCGCGGTCAGCTTCGCGACCAACACCAACTGGCAGAATTACTCCGGCGAATCCGCGCTCAGTTACCTGGTGCAGATGGCTGGCATGACGATGCACAATTTCACCTCCGCCGCGGTCGGCATGGCTGTAGCGGTCGCGTTGATTCGCGGCTTCGCCCGCCAGCAGGCGACCGCCATCGGCAACTTCTGGTCCGATATTGTCCGCGCAACTGTCTATATTCTTCTCCCGCTCTCGATCATCGTTGCCCTGTTTTTCTGTTCGCAAGGGGTGATCCAAAATCTTCATCCCTACACCACCGCGACCGGCTTGGAAGGGACCGCGCAGACGATCGCGCAGGGTCCGGTGGCGTCGCAGGAAGCCATCAAGATGCTGGGGACGAATGGCGGAGGATTCTTCGGAGCCAATTCCGCGCATCCGTTTGAAAATCCCACGCCGCTGACGAATTTCGTGCAAATGCTGCTGATTTTCCTGATTCCGGCAGGCCTGACGTACACTTTCGGCCAGATGACCGGAGATACACGGCAAGGGTGGGCACTATTCGCCGCGATGAGCCTGATGTTCCTGGCCGGGGTGTTCGTGCTCTATGGCGCGGAGGCGTCCGGGAACCCCATCCTGACGAAGCTCGGAATCGCGCAGGCCAATATGGAGGGTAAAGAAGTTCGCTTCGGCATCGCCGCGTCCAGCCTGTTCGCCGCGGTGACCACCGACGCGAGCTGTGGCGCGATCAACGCCGCGCACGACAGTCTTACTCCGATCGGCGGGCTGGTTCCTCTCTTTAATATGCAGGTGGGCGAAGTGATTTTCGGAGGCGTCGGCGCGGGGCTCTATGGAATGCTGCTGTTCGCGATCCTGGCGGTGTTCATCGCCGGCCTGATGGTGGGGCGTACGCCGGAATATCTCGGAAAGAAGATTGAAGGCAAGGAGGTTAAGATGGCGATGCTGGCGCTGATCGCCACCTCCGCGGTGATTTTGCTGTTCAGCGGCATCGCCACTTACGGCGTGGGACTCAGCGCGCTCGGCAATAGCGGACCGCACGGGTTTGCCGAAATTCTCTATGCCTTCTCCAGCTCCTCCGCCAACAACGGCAGCGCGTTCGGAGGCCTGAGTGCGAATACGCCGTGGTACAACATGACGCTGGGCATTACGATGCTGGTCGGCAGGTTTCTGATCATCATCCCGATGCTGGCCGTGGCCGGCAGTCTGGCCGCGAAGAAGCGGATCCCGGTCACGAGCGGTACTTTGCCCACCCACGGCGCACTTTTTGTCGGTCTGTTGATCGGCACGGTGATCATTGTCGGCGCACTGACATTTTTCCCCGCGCTCTCCCTCAGCCCCATCGTGGAGCATCTGCTGATGCAGGCCGGGAGGACATTCTAATGGAAGACCAAACAGAACTGCTGCCCAAGAAACTGGCGCATGCGCGCCCGCTGTTCGATACGCAGATCATCGGCCGCGCTACGAAGGAATCCTTCCGTAAGCTGAATCCGGTCACGCTGGCCAAGAATCCGGTGATCTTCGTGGTCGAAGTGGGCGCGGCGATGACCACGATTCTGCTGGTGCGGGACGTGCTCAAAGGTTTGCCGGATACCGGATTCACGCTGCAAATCGCCCTCTGGCTGTGGTTTACGGTGCTATTCGCGAACTTCGCCGAAGCCATGGCGGAGGCCCGCGGAAAAGCGCAAGCCGACTCGCTGCGCAAGACCAAATCCGACGCCCTCGCCAAGCGCCTGACTGCCAGCGGCAAGATCGAGGAAGCCTCCGCTTCCGCGCTCCGTGCGGGCGATGTGGTGGTCTGTGATGCGGGCGACATCATTCCCGGCGATGGCGACGTCATCGAGGGGATCGCCACCGTGGATGAATCTGTCATTACCGGTGAAAGCGCGCCCGTCATTCGCGAATCCGGAGGCGACCGCAGCGCCGTCACCGGCGGCACCAAGGTTCTTTCGGACCAGATCAAAATTCGCATCACCTCCAATCCCGGCGAGACGTTTCTCGACCGCATGATCGCGCTGGTGGAGGGCGCGGAGCGGCAGAAGACGCCCAACGAAATCGCGCTGAACATCCTGATCGCCGGCCTGACTCTGATCTTCCTGCTCGCTGTGGTTACGCTTCAGCCGTTCGCGAAATACGCGGTCGCAGCCTCCGGCACAGGCTCGATTCCCAGCGTCGCGGTACTTGTTTCGCTGCTGGTCTGCCTCATTCCGACCACCATCGGCGGATTGCTCTCCGCCATCGGCATCGCGGGTATGGACCGCGTGATGCAGCACAACGTTCTGGCGATGAGCGGCAAGGCCGTCGAGGCTTCGGGCGATGTCAATACGCTGCTGCTCGATAAGACCGGTACCATCACCATCGGCAACCGCCAGGCGGTCGAGTTCGTTCCGGTCGGCGGGGTTTCAGAAGGCGACCTGGCGGACGCGGCGCAATTATCTAGCCTGGCCGATGAAACTCCGGAGGGGCGTTCTGTCGTCGTACTGGCCAAAACGAAATACGGTCTGCGCGGACGCGAAGTGGCCAGTCACGAGGCCACATTTATTCCCTTTTCCGCGTACACACGCATGAGCGGAGTGGATCTCGACGGACGCATGCTCCGCAAAGGCGCCAGCGAATCCGTCGCGAATTTCGTGCGCGAACAAGGCGGCGTTGTTCCGCCCGATCTCACTGAAGCCTGCGCGCGCATTTCGCGCCAGGGTGGAACACCTCTCGCCGTCGCCGATGGCGCCCGCGCGCTCGGCGTCATCCATCTGAAGGACGTTGTGAAGGGCGGCATGAAGGAGCGGCTGGCTCAGCTTCGCGCGATGGGTATCCGCAGCGTCATGATCACCGGCGATAATCCTCTGACCGCTGCCGCCATCGCGGCTGAAGCGGGTGTCGACGATTTTCTGGCCCAGGCATCGCCGGCGGACAAGCTCAACTATATTAAAAAGGAGCAGACCGACGGCCGCCTGGTCGCGATGACCGGAGATGGCACCAACGATGCTCCGGCGCTGGCGCAGGCCGATGTCGGCCTCGCAATGAACACCGGCACCATGGCCGCCAAAGAGGCCGGCAACATGGTCGACCTCGACTCCAACCCGACCAAGCTGATCGAAGTGGTTGCCATCGGCAAGCAATTGCTGATCACCCGCGGCGCGCTGACCACTTTTTCGATCGCCAATGACGTGGCCAAGTATTTCGCGATCATTCCGGCGATGTTCATGACCACTTATCCCGCCCTCGCGCGCCTCAACATCATGGGTCTCCACACGCCGCAGAGCGCAGTCCTTTCGGCGGTGATTTTCAACGCGCTAATCATTATTGTCTTAGTCCCCCTTGCTTTGCGCGGGGTCCGTTACCGGCCGGTCAGCGCGGCGGCATTACTGCGCCGCAATCTGCTGATCTACGGCCTGGGCGGAGTGATCGCGCCGTTCCCCGGAATCTGGATCATCGATCAAATCGTACACGCCCTCAGGTGGGCTTAGGAGATCTCTATGTGGCGTCAAATGCTTCCCGGCCTTCGTATGACACTGGTCATGACCGTTCTTACCGGCCTGATTTATCCCGGAGTCGTCACCGGCTTGTGCCAGTTACTGTTCCCGAAGCAAGCCAACGGCAGTCTCGAAATGAAGGATGGTAAAGTCATCGGGTCCACGCTCATCGGCCAGAACTTTACCAGGCCCGAATATTTTCAGCCCCGTCCATCCAATGCCGGCAATGGCTATGACGGGACGGCGTCCGGCGCATCGAACCTCGGCTCTACCAGCAAGAAACTGGTCGACCGCGTCGCCGCCTCGGCCGATAAATTTCGCAAGGACAATCCTGACTTCTCCGGCACCATCCCCGCCGATCTGCTGACCTCCAGCGGCAGCGGCCTGGACCCGCATCTGAGTCCTGAATCGGTCGATGCGCAAGTCGAGCGCGTGGCCAAAGCCCGCGGCGCCAGCCCGCAAGACATCCGAGCCCTGGTCGCCCAAATGACCGAAGCCCGCGACCTGGGTTTCCTGGGCGAACCCCGTGTCAACGTTCTGCGCCTCAATGAAGCGCTGGACGCGCGCTTCGCCCGCAAGTAATCTGGATATATGAAATACGTGGGAGCGTTCGCGCTCCTCAGTGCAGCCTGCGTTTGCGCGCAATCGGATAATTCGCCGCTGAAGCCGCTCGCTTTTCTCGAAGGAACGTGGGAAGCGAAAACGCAGCAGGGATCGGCCGGGGCGACGGCGGGCGGAACGTACACTTTTGTGAAAGAACTGGGCGGCCACGTCCTCGCGCGTCATGGCGCTCTGTCGGATTGTAAGGGGCCTGCTTCCTTCGATTGCGACCACGGGGATCTGCTCTATGTTTATCAGGACGACTCCACACTCAAAGCCATCTATTTCGATAACGAAGGGCACGTGATCCACTACAAGGTAGCGGCATCCAGCGGCGCCGTGGAGTTCCTGTCGGACCCTTCGAACTCCGGTCCTCAATTCCGCCTCGCCTATGAGCGGAAGGACTCGGTCATGTCGGGAAAATTTCAGATGCGGATGCCCGGTCAGACCGAATGGAAGTCCTATCTGGAATGGAGCGGGGCAAAGAAGCCTTAGGCTATCTTGCCAGCCGCCATTTGGTTCGCGTGTAAGCGATGCGGAACCCTTTGCGTTCGGCATTGCGCTGGGATTCGCCGCCCACCTCCGCCACCATCATGGCTAAATCGCACCCATGGTCGAAGGCGTAGCGCATCCGCTCCTCGAGCAGCGCTGCTTGCAGCCCGCGCCGACGCATCTCAGGAACGGTAGCCCCGCCGGCGAACAAAGCGAGGCCATCGTGGATCGACAGTGCTCCGGCCGCTCCGGGCTCGCCGTCAATTTCAGCCAGAAAACACGGAGAATCCTCCCGCGCTGCGCAAATAACGCCGAATTCCACCTGTCCATGCCCCCATCCGCGAGCGCTCACATCGGCCCATCGTTTCCCTTCTTCGGGAGCCGTGACGCGCACTCTGATATGCGGCGGAGCCTCCGCAGCAGGCTTTTCGACCAGTTGGTACATGACGCTACTGATCTCGATGGGCCTGAATTGCCGCGCACAGAGCAGACTGAGCGCAGCGACCCCTGCCAGCGGGCTCACTTCCAGATCCACCTGCGCTCCGCGGTCGAGAAAAAACTTCTCGATCACGTCGAGCGAGCCCGCGCTCAGTTCCTCGAAGATGCCCAGCCCGAACGCCTGCGTAACCGGCGAGTCGATCCCGTCGAAGACCGCGAATGCGCCCGCGCACTCCATCCATTCGGCACCGCGTTCAGGAAAAAGACGGCGCCGGACCTGCGCGAATTGAACGCACGCGTGCCCTTCCGTCCGCTCCAAACGTCGAGACAGTGCAAGATCGGAAAAGAGCATATCCGTTGGTTATGATATACCGCATGGCAAACAAGTTCGGCTCAGATATACTGATTCAGTCGGAAGACCCGGAGAAGGCGGCCGCTTTCTATGTGAAAGAGCTCGGATTTGAGGTCACGGGCGAGACGCCTGACATGATCAGCCTGGAAGGCGATCGCATCAGTCTCTTCATTGAGCGGGGTCCGGCGCTGGGTCCTGTGCTGGAAGTGACGGTGGCCGATGTCGAAGAGGCCAAGGCACGGCTGACGAAGGCCGGATGCGAGATCGTCAAGGACGAGCCGGATTTTCCGCGCTGCTATGTAAGGGATCCTTTTGGGCTGATCTACAACATCAAGAGCTGACGCGCCGCGCTATCCTCAAAATATGCCCGACTCAGAACGCCGCCGGCCTGATCCGGATCGCCTCCTTAAACAAGTCGAGGCTGAGGAGCGCAATACCTCGCGCGGCCATCTCAAGATTTTCCTGGGCTACGCCTCCGGCGTCGGGAAATCCCTGCGCATGCTCGATGAAGGCCGGCGCCGCAAGTTGCGTGGGGCGGATGTTGTCGTCGCCGCGACCCAGGCCTGCGCGTCGCCGGACGTCCAGAAAATCCTCGATAGCATGGAAGTGATTCCGCCGCTCATCGTCAACGGCGTTCCCGCCATCGATGTCGCCGCGCTGCTGCATCGTCATCCCGCGGTCTGCCTCATCGACGGACTGGCCTATCAAAATCCTCCCGGCAGCAAGCATCCGCATCGCTGGCAGGATGTGGAGGAGCTCCGCGCGGCCGGCATTGCCGTCGTCGCCTCCATCAACATTCAGTACATCGAGGAACGGCAGCGCGAGATCGAAGCGATTCGCGGAAAAACCGTCAGCGATTCGGTGCCGGAATCGTTTATCCAGACCGCCGACGAAATTGAAGTCGTCGACGCCACACCGGAATATTGCGCCGCCCGGTCCATTGAAGGCGATGAGCAGCGGCAGCTTTCTGAGCTTCGTGAGATCGCCCTCGTGCTGGCCGCCGACGTGGTCGATCATCAGCTCGAAGAATTTCTGCATCACCAGGGCGGCTCGCAGATTTATGGTGCGCAGGAACGCATTCTGGTCTGCGTCACACCGCGGTCGAGCGCGAAGGAAATGATCCATCGCGCCCGCCGCCAGGCCGACCGTTTCCACGGCGATCTCTATGTTGTCTACGTCGAACAGGACAACTTGAATGAGGCCGACCAGCGTCTGATCCGGGAGAATCTGGATTACGCCCACCAAGCCAAGGCGCGGGTGGAATTGCTGACTGGAGAAGATGCCACTGAAGCCATTCTCGATTTCGCCGCCCGGCACGGTATCACCCAGATCTTTGTCGGCCACAGCAATCAGACTGGATGGACCAGCCGCCTGCGGGCGAATCCGGTGGAGCGGCTGATCATGGAAGCGGACGGGATCGACGTCAGAATTTTCCCCAATGAGACGGTAAATGCCTGATCGCGCGAAGGGCAAGCTGAGGATTCTTTTGGGCTACGCCGCGGGTGTCGGCAAGACGTATCGGATGCTCGAAGAAGCGCAGCAGGCCAAGCGCGCCGGGCGGGACGTGGTCGTCGGCTACTTCGAGCCGCATGGGCGCAAGGATACCATCGCCCAGACCGAAGGCCTCGAAATTGTCCCCCGCTGCCGGATCGATTACCGGGGACGCGAGTTTGAGGAAATGGATACCGCCGCGATTCTCCGCCGCAACCCGGAGGTTTGCGCCGTGGACGAATTTCCGCACACGAATATTCCCGGCTCGCCGCGCGCCAAGCGCTGGGAAGACGTGATGGTGCTGATCGATGCCGGTATTGACGTGCTGACCACCATGAACATCCAGCACCTCGAAAGCCTCAACGACCAGATTCGCGACATCACCGGTGTCGCCGTCCGCGAAACGATCCCAGATTGGGTGGTCAAGCAGGCGGAGGAAGTGGTGCTGATCGATCTCCCGCCGCGCGCTCTGCTCAATCGTTTGCAGCGCGGCGTGATCTACGGAACAGATAAAGCACAGCGCGCGCTGGAGAATTTTTTCAAGGAGCCCGCGCTCGCCGCGCTACGCGAAATGGCCCTCCGCCAGACCGCGCATGAAGTCGAGATTCGCCAGGGCGAGGAAAACGTCCGCTCCCACCATAGCGAGCCGGAGGTGCGCGAACGAATTCTGATCCACGTCACCGAATCCGCCGCCTCCATAGGCTTGATCCGCAGAGGCCGCCGTGTCGCGGACTATCTGAAAGCCGATTGTTTCGCCGTCGGCGTCACGCCCTCGCCCGATCCAGCCGCGCTCGAACAACATCTCGAATTCGCCCGTAAACTTCATATCGAGACCCGGGTGCTCGAAGGTCAGAACGCCGCCGAAACATTGGTCGATTTCGCGCGGCGCAACTCCGTCACGCAGATCTTTCTCTCGAAACCGCCCAAGCGCCAATTCGCGTTTCTAAGCGCGCGAAGCGTCGCAATGGATGTGGTGCGCCTGGCCAAAGACCGGCAAGTGACGGTCGTAGCGGAGCGCAGGCAGTCCAGCTAGTCTTATGCAGGCGGATGCTCTTCCGGCTCCGCCACAGCCACCGGCGTGGATGCCGGCTGCGCTGAGAGTCCCAGGCCAAGCGGCCCATTCGACGCGTCCCGAGCCTCCTCGTGAATCGCCTCCACATGCGCGTCATCGAACTTCTTCTTCTCGTCCTCTTCCTTCGGCGTGTAGTAAGAGTGATAGTAGGTGTATTTGCTGTACAGCTCGCCGCGGCGTGCGCCATTCACCACGATGCCGAGCACGTTGTTGTTACACAACGACTGCATCGCGCGCGTCACCGAATCGATGGTCGTGTGGCCGATGCGGACCACCAGCAGCGTCCCGTGGCACAGCGTCGACAACAGATTCGCGTCGGCCGCGAACAGCAGCGGAGGACTGTCGAGAATGATCCAGTTGAACAGCGTCGGCAGACGATCCAGCATGTGCTTCACTTCGCGCAGATTTAACAGCTCAAGCGGATTGATCACCGCCTCGCCCGCGGGCATGATGTAGAGATTGGTGCCCGCCACTTTGCGCATAGCCTTATGGAGCGGTACGCGGCCCAGCAAATAGTCGGTAATGCCGGGGCTGCGGTCGATGCCGAACAGCGTGTGTACAATCGGCCGCCGGAAATCGAAATCCGCCAGCAGTGTCGTGTTTCCCGCCAGGTGCGCCTGCGCCAGCGCCAGATTCGCCGCTGAGAGCGACTTGCCTTCCGCCGGCGAAGGGCTGGTCATCACCACGGTGTGAATCGGCTGGAGCGTCTTCATGTGGTTCAGCCGCGTCCGCAGAGTGCGGAATTCTTCCATCGGCGCTTCATGAGGCCGCGCGACATCGATCAGCAGGGAGTCTGTGGCGGCCCGGAAAGGGATCTCCTCCACCTGTTCCAGCAGGTTGGCCAGATTGGGGCCATGGTCCTGATTCACGGCTGTCGCCGCGGCGCGGGCGTCCGCGTTCACACGCGAAACCGGCGGCGATAATAATCCCGCCTGTTCGGCGCGTCGCAATGCATCATGTACACGGCTCATAATATTTCCAGCCTCAAACTTTCGTTACGTAGTAATACACAATCGACCCGGACATGATCACCACCGCCGCTAGGGACGCGGTCGTCCATCCCAGCCATGCCAGACGCTTGCGGCGTCGCACCACGAAATCGTTCTCCAGCAGCGGAATGCTGCCCAGAATCGCCATTTGCGTATAAGCCCGCACGTCCTTCAAATTCTTAAGCGACGTGTCCTTCATTTCGAGCGCGCCGGCAATGATCACGCCCAGCAGCAAGCCGATGCCGGCGCCGATGGAGATAATCATCGGACGCTTCGGATCCGTCTGCGTGATGGGCAGGGAAGCGGGGTCCAGCGATTCCAGCGTCTCGCCTTGTTTGCGCCCTTCCATTTCCTGCGCAATCTGCGCCTTCTGCAAATTCTGGTCCAGACCGACGTATTTATTGCGGGCAATTTCCTTTTCCCGCAGAAGGTCTCCATATTCGCGCGCTCCGGCCGGAACCGTTTCGACGCGGCCCGCATACATCTTGATCTGGTCGTTGATGCGCGTCATTTCCTTGTTGTATGCCGCTATTTCCAGATCTTTCGCCTCGATATTCGTTTGCAGGGTCCGGATTTTGTTATCGAAATCGCGCAGCTCGCGCGCCTGGAGCGGATTCTGCACCTTCGGCGCAGGCGCCGCGGTGGCGGTTGCCGACTCCGTCTTCTTCGTCGCATCTTCCTTCAGCAAGTCGTCCCGCCGCTGTTTAGCGACGGCAAGCCGGCCCCGCTGCGTTCGCACGTCAGGCCAATCTTCTTTGTAATGCTGCAGCAGCAGGTCTAATTGCGTTTGCAGCATCGTCACTTCGCGCTCCGCTTCCGCCAGCTTGTCGTTCTTTTCCTTGAAGGCCTGGGTTTGCTGCTCCATCGGCTGCTCTTTCGCGACCGCGTTTTGCCCGTCTTTCAAAATCTGGATCTGCGATTGCATCTGCAACCGGTCCTGACCGTCGCGGCTGATCTGGCTTCCCAGGATGCTCAACTGAGTCTGGTAGGATTGCATCTGCCGCAGGTTCGAATCCATCTGGTCCGGGAGCCGGCCATTATTCGCCGTCTGGAATGTCTGTAGTTTAACTTCGATCTCGTCCAATTCCTTCTTCGCCGTTTCCATCTGAGTCTTTAGGAAGTCTGTCGTCGCGTAGGTCGCGTTCGAGCGGTTTCGGATATTCTCGTCGATGAACCTGCTCTGGAGGTCCTGCACCACCTTCTGCGCCAGATAACGATTTTCGTAGGAGAACGATATTGAAAATGCCGGCACCGAGTGGTGCTCTCCTCCGCCGGCCATAGCCGAGACCTGGTTGATCTTGATCTTGTTGGTCTTCATGTCCTCGACCAGATCTTCGATCGGCACCTGGGTCCGCTGCTTCGGATAAAGGCCGAATGTATTGATGATATTCGTCAGCACCGCGCGGCTCAGAATCGTCTGCGCCATGGAGCTCAGTCGTTCCGACATCTGCTGGTTGACCGCCGCCTGCACCATCTGCTCCGGCACCTGTTGCGGCACGATTCTGATGACAGCAACGGAGGTGTAGCTGTCCGGCCACATATAGACGCCGACCACGCTGACCACCAGCGTCAATAGAAATGGCCCGAAAATCCAACCTTTATGCCGTCGGATGATGTCGATATAATCCTCGACATCCAGTGCCCTTCTTGAAATACTCGTCCCCTCGGTTGGCTGCATTGCGTTTGTGACTCCTTGCTCCCGCTTGAAAACTATTTAACGTAAATCGTGTCGCCCGGCTCCAGGAAAATGTTCTGTTCCAGGTGCTTGCCCTTCAACACGTCGTTGTAATTGAACTTGATTCGCTCCGTGCCGCGAATGATGATGATCTTTTTGGTATTCGCAAAATCCTTAAATCCCACCGTGCTCAGCGCGTCGAAAACCTTGGTCGGCAGAACCAGCGGATACGGCCCCGCGCGCAGCACTTCCCCCGCCACCGTATAGCGCTTGCTATTCACCTGGGCAACGGTGACCTGCACATCCGGACTATTGATATAAGTGGAAAACGCCTGCTTCAACTGCGCCGCGAGCCGTTCCGGCGTCAGTCCCGCCGCCTGCATGTCTCCAATTAACGGTTTAGTGATCTTCCCGTCCGGCCGCACGCCCACCGCTCCGGTCAGATCCGGTTCGCGAAAAACACTGATCATCAGAACGTCTTCCGCCCCGATGACGTAGGTTTTGGGATCGATCGGCGCTCCCGTGTTGTCCGCTGTCACGCTATTCGGCAGCGTCTTGGGCGCCTCGGGTGGTTTTTCAGGCGGAGGGGTCTGCTGCTGCGCCGGGGTCTGCCCCGCCATGGTTGCGCACGCGATCACAAATACTGGTAGACATAGTGCTAGTCTTTTGGGCACAACTGGCAAGGTTCCTCCTCCGAAAACAGCAAACCACTTTGTATTGTACACTGTTCGCCACATCTTAGATCTGGTCCTGTTACTATTTATGAAACAACATTTTGCGAGGGCTGTCCAGTTACCTTAGTACCCTGACTTTCGATCATGAAACACCCTACACCCACCCGCTACTACCTGGCTAAGACCGAGCCCGCCGTCTACTCCATTCAGGATCTCCAGCGCGATAAAAAGACCCTCTGGGACGGCGTCGTGAATCCCCAGGCCGTGCGCGCTATCAAGGATATGCAGCCCGGAGACCGGGTCTTCATCTACCACAGCGGCGGAGTCTCCGCAATCGTCGGCCTTGCATTAGTACTATCGGCTGGTCGCCCCGATCCCAAGAATCCGAAATCCGCCGTAGTCGACCTCGAATTTCTCGCGATTCTCGATTCTCCGGTCACGCTCGCCGAAATAAAGCAGTCGAAAAACTTCGACGATTGGGCGCTCGTCCGCCAAAGCCGCCTCTCGACCATGCTCGTTCCCGAGAAATTCGTGTCTTGGCTCCGAGAAAAATATCCCCAAGCGGGGATCTAGCGCTATCCCGGTAATACTCCGATCATAAGTTGGATGATGCAGACTTTCGCCTACGAAATTGCAGCCGCATTTTTCCTGGCAGCGATCTTTATGGGCGGAGGTTTTCTGCGTGGATTCTTTTCTCCCGAAATTCTACGCGCCTTCAGGCTTGCCGCCCTCGGCCTTATTTTGACGGCCGCCGGAATTTGGATCTATCACAACCTCGGCTCGCAGCCGGCGCCCGCGCCCGTGCAAGCGATTAACCCGGCCCTCGACCCGGCAAAGCTCGCGCAAAAAGCCAAACGTGCCGCAGCGCAGCGGGAAGCCGATCGCAAGGCGGTCGCCCGAGCGACCTCGGAGGATGCCGCCCAACCCGACATCCCAACCCACATCGTGGTTGGCGAGATCGCCGCCCCACACCAGCCCCCGAAAAACATCACAATGGAATCGTGAAATCAGTAGGCCGAGCGCTGCATATTGTCCCAATAACGAAGCCTGAATAGATCGGTGCGCCTCTTGCGAGCCCGTTTGCGCAGTTCGTCTTTCATCGCAGCGACCGCGTCCCCGGTGGTTTTCGAACGGCCGTAGGATCGGCCAGCCCCGATGTCTTCAACGCTGGCCGCAATATCCGGATCCAGCGCCGACCTCGGCGTGAACGTAATCTCCCTCGCTCCACCTTAGCCTCAAGCACGTCACCCACTCGAATGCCGATCCACCCATTTGTAGCCCCGCGACATATAAATAACGCCGCGCTAGACTATTATTTGGCAGCCCTCGCTCAATCCGTCGCCGATCTATCCTCTGCCGCCGGCGTGCGCGCCGCCCTCGAATGGTTCCGCCGCGAACGCTCCTGGATTCACGATCAACACGTCAAGCTCTGCCGTATCCCCGCGCCGACTTTCTTCGAGCAGAAGCGCTCCGAATGGATGGCCGCCCGCTTCCGCGATCTGCAATGGGACGCGAAAATCGATCGCGCTGGCAACGTCGTCGCCTCTCTTGACTCCCGCCGGGACGCCCCGCTCATCGCCGTCACCGCCCATCTCGATACCGTCCTCGCCCCCCGCACCCCCGAAGACATCAAGATCTCAGGCGACGGA
>JBEKPC010000064.1:0-26766 GCA_049521155.1 Bryobacteraceae bacterium | reverse complement strand
GGGAGATGTGCGCAAACCCGTTGATTCCTGCAGTCGCCAACGCCGTCTTCGACGCCGTGGGGGTCCGCATCGACACTCTTCCGATCACGCCCGAGCGCATCCTGCGTGCCTTGAAGGAACAAAAGGCCGATAAACGGCCGGCGGGGTAGTTAAACGCACCATGGCGAAAGATGTTAGTAGTCACTCCGCAAGCTTCGCAGTCTCACCAGAGGCCATCGCTTCACAGCTCGCCTCGGCCAGCTATATCGCAGATGACGGCCTTGCGACAGCCATCTTTCTGGCCATCCGCCTGGGGAAGCCGCTCCTGCTTGAAGGAACGCCGGGCGTCGGCAAGACGGAGGCTGCGAAAGCGGTTGCTGAAGCGCTTGGCCGCAGCCTTGTGCGGCTGCAATGCTACGAGGGCATCGACGCCGCGCATGCGCTCTATGAATGGAACTACCAGCGTCAGCTGCTCGCGATCCGCCAAGCGGGTAAGCGCGAGATCGACATCTATGAAGATAGATTTTTGATTGCACGTCCCTTGTTGCAGGTTCTCAGGGCACCAAACGACAGCCTGCTTCTTGTCGACGAGATCGATCGATCGGATCACGAATTCGAGGCGGTACTCCTCGAATTCCTGTCGGATTTCCAGATCTCGATTCCGGAACGTGGCACGGTCCGAGCCGCCGCACAGCCACTTGTGATCTTAACTTCGAATCGGACGCGTGATCTCGCCGAGGCACTGCGTCGTCGCTGCGTATATCACTGGATTGCGTATCCGGAGCCTGCGCGCGAGGCAGCGATCATCCTGCTGCGGGCACCGGAGGTCGCGGAATCAACTGCGCGGGCCGTCGCCAGTGCGGTTCGGAACATTCGTCAGCGTCCGCTCGCCAAGCCTCCGGGCATCGCAGAGGCGGTCGAATGGGCGAACGCCGCCACGGTTCTGGAAAAGGGTGGAAGCCCGTGGCCGGAGGCTTTCCGACGCGCCATAGGCGTGCTGATCAAGGACCAAGAAGACCTTTCCTACCTTGCTGCCGAGATCGGCGGCATGCTCTGTTATGCGGCGATGCACACCGGTGACAAGGTGGGCGCGCTGCTGTTTGCAGGTGGCGTTGAGCAGATACTCCCCCGACATGGCCTTCTCGCCCGAAACAGGGTCACGCGTGAAGCCGACACCAGTGGCGCATGCATCGCCCATATTGCCGAAAACCATCGCTTGCACGTTCGCCGCGGTGCCAATCCCGTCCGAAATCTTTTCCATTTTGCGGTAATAGGCAGCCTTCGGCTTCCACCAAGAACCGAAAACCGCGCCCACGCAGAGATTAAGTTGCTCAATGGGATCTTGCGGGAACTGCTTTCGTGTTTGCCTCTGAATGAGCGTTTTGTAGTCGGTGATAATACCCTTCAAGTCATCGGCTTTCAGATCGTCATCGGTCTTCGCCCCAACTGCCGCCTTGCGTGCGTCGAAAATGTGATCGAACTCTTCCATCTCGATCCCAAATACGACTTCGCCGAACATCTGAATAAACCGGCGGTAGCAATCGTAAGCGAAACGCTCGTTGCCACTGCTCGTTGCCAAGCCAATGGCTGTCCTATCGTTAAGGCCTAGGTTGAGAACGGTATTCATCATTCCCGGCATGGAAAACCTCGCACCGGAACGAACGCTAACAAGCAGCGGGTTCTTCGCGTCGCCGAGCTTCTTGCCCATTTGCTCTTCTAACTTCATCACCGCTTTGCCGATTTCCACTTGGACGGCCTTCGGAATCTGCTCACCAAGTTCGAGGTAGGCGATACAAACGTGAGTTGCGACGGTAAAGCCGGGGGGGACTGGTAGCCCCACGCGCGACATTTCCGCCAGCCCGGCACCTTTTCCACCGAGGAGCTCTTTCATTTCTCTGTCGTCGCCGTCGCCTTCTGCTTCACCATTTCCGAAGGAATAAACGTTTTTCGTCACGGTTCTCACAACGTCAGCTCCTTACGTCCCTTTTACTTGGGAGTTCTTACCCTGCAATCGCCAGATGACATGGAAGGGAGAGTTTCTGTGCGCCTTCAGTTGCATGAGATAGGTTATGTACTGAAGCGCCATAGAGCTTAATCCGCCTCCGCCCAGAAGTTTGGCTGCAATCGTTGGAATGTCCAGCACCGAAACTGCGGCGAGCGTCGATATGGCGGTCACTATCGCTCCGCCGGCACTCTGGATCGCCGTTGAGTTTCTCAGCAGGCGGATCTTATCTCCTAGTTCCTTTGCTCCGTCCTCCAGTTCGCGCACGAAACGTTTGCGAATTCTTGCGCTCTCGACGTCGGAGCCCGACTCGATGAGGTCATCGATTACCTTTCGAGTGCGACCTCGAAATGCGAGTAATGACTCGCGATTGTCCCTCAAAAGGTCGCCAAGGAGATGGGCGGGGACATTTGCAATGTAGGGTATTTCGATCTCAGCTATTGCTCTACCGATTTCGGCCATGGGTCTATAGTCGGCGAGAACTACATGTCCAGCATTGATCTTGTCGGCCGATATGTACTGGTCGAATGCGCTGCTTTCCTGCCAAACCGATAGATGCGGTTTTGTTTCGATGAGCCCTTTAGTTTCGGGAGCCAGTTCGTCGGCATTGGCCGCAGTGACGCGAATCATGGTAGGCGAGGGATAAAAAACAACCCGCCCGTCGGCGAACATCGGAGCGTAGCTCCTGATGACGCCGGCGATGGCTGTCTGAATCGTCGAACCGCACTGCGCACCGATCAAGTCCCAGAGAGGAAGGACCTCCACTAATTCGCCCTCCAGCGATGGCGAATGCGCCACCGGCAACTGAGTAAACACAACGCGGTCACAGATGAATAGAGCCTTTGGGAGCAGTGCGCTAAGCTCATTTGCCATGCCGATTGGGATGAACAGGTTCAAGTTGTTGTTCTCTCGGGATAAGGCTCGTAGAAACGAACGATGGTGGGCAGTAAGTATCCGCAATCCTCGCCCGAGCGCGTCGCAGTCAGTAGACTGCAATTGTTCGAGAAATTCCTTTTGAAGAAAGGAAATGCCACCCGGACCGGCAATTTGTAGCCGAATCGCACGGATTGTACTCAAGAGGTCTATGGCTAGTCGTCTCGCATCAACTCGATTGGAGGAGTCGGCGCGAATGACCGTCGCGCGATCAGAAAGTCGCGGAATATCGGCGAAGGCTGATATCACGCACACGGGAGCAACGAGGCAGCTTTCGCTCGCAACGGCGTCGAGTATTGGGTGCCAGTAATCATCCTCAAACACGGACAAGACGATCTCGATTTGACCGCGCAGAAGTAAAATATGCGCTTCTTCGACAGTCGTTGCCGTTGTGAAAGTAAGTGGGCAAGAGATGTCCGCAAAGGCCGCCGCTAATCCGCGGCAGATAGATTCAGCCCGATGAGTTGATCGGCTCAATAGGAGAACTCGGATTGCGCCGAACTGCTCCTGAGCGAACTCCGTCTGAATCGATCGCCATTCCTCGGACTGACCGTCCAACTCTTGCATTGAACGAGCAACGAATGCGAGAACAAGAGACGTGTAGGCATTCTCGTATCCTTTTGCTGCGCTGAACAAGTCTGCTTTTCGAACGACTCGGATCCTTCCCCCAGTTGAAAGCCCCATAATCTCTTCGTCCGTAAGGGAATTTCGCGGCGCTCCGGTGATTACCAACGTTCGCATCGACGGTTGCTGGCTAATAAGGGTCCCCAAAGACACCTTTGATAGCGCGTAGGAGTCGGCCTTCGAAGCGTACACGTGTCCTCCAAAGCCGGGAAGGAGCTGCGGTTCGTGAGCGTCGGCGTACGTTGAATCAGGCGGGAAATTTGTTATTAACGCCGTTGTTTCGCCTAACTTAAGGGCATCTGTGAGTTCTTGGATCGATGTTACATTGCAAATGCAAGCGTCCACCTTGTTCGTCTCCAAGAACATCGTAAGAACTTGGACAACCTCCTGATCAAGGGAGCCAGAATCCTGCACTGTGCGGTTAATATTGGCGAGGACGATGGTTTTCATTGGACGATATTGGCGCTTCCATCACGTGGTTTTGGTAGGGCCTGAACCTCAGAGTCCCATTGTAGGAGATGAAGCAGGTCCTGCTGGACGACGTCGACTGTCCACCCGGTATCCTGTCTCGTCCCTCGAACGCCCAGCTCGGTTCTGCGCGACTTCATCCGACTCTTCGGGCATTCGCCTACGATTTGGTAAGCTCTCAGCATGTGGGGGCGAGCGAAGGCGTCAGACAAGCAATATCTCGTGCCGAATAGGCTGGCGGATGTGCTCGCCTTGATTCAAGTGCTGGCACTTGACGAGCACGCCCACAGAAGCGAAGACGGGCTTAACAGCGAACTTCAGGGGATCCCAAAGTCCGGGGGTACATGGACCGATATCGCTAGGATGCACCCAGAGTTCTTTCGCGTGCGACCCGAATCGACACATGGCGTTTCCTTAGTGTCTCGCCATGTGCTGCCAAAGGACGACCAAGGAACGCGCCGTTTACCATCGGAATTTGTGGGCCAACTCATCGCGGCCGCGGTCGATCTCTATGATCGCCAGGTTAAACGCAGCGAAAGATGGACCTACCTTGTTCCGATTTGGGTTGCTCTCCTTGTGGGTATTTTCGGACTTCTCGCAGTCGTATTAAAGGCCCTGTTTCAACAGGAATAGCTCAGCGCTCGCCCAGCGGTGGCCTCACTTCGTTGCGTCCGGGGTCAACGGAATTGCCGATCCGAATGTTCAAGCAGCCGTTCTCGCGTGTTGCGATGCGACGCGCGAACTTCCCAGGTAACGGCGTTCAGACTCTCCCGATCCGTGAGCTTGGTGACCGTGGGATGCATGTATAGAAAATCTCTTGTTGTCTCCTCAATCGCGAGACGACAACAAAATCGTGAACATGGCTACCATGGATACCACTCGACTGAACCGTAAGGGTTTAGCGTGGAAATCATCGACTACCATATGGTCCCATGGATACCAGGAACGCAGCCGTAACGATTTTGGACTCCAAATGGACTCCACGGAGGCACTTTTCGAGGGTCCGCTGGGCCGGAGGATAGCCCGCAAGTCTATGAAACTGGAAAGGTTAAATGTGGTGGCCAGGGACGGAATCGAACCGCCGACGCCAGCCTTTTCAGGGCTGCGCTCTACCAACTGAGCTACCTGGCCGTAATTCCGCTGGAACATAGCTAGTGTACCATTCCGATATGTTCCCTGCTCGCGCCGCTGCCTTCCATCTCTTCGTTCTACCCTGATACTATCCGCTTCCGACTCCGCGTCGCCGCCCGATGGGATGGAATCCTCAACGCCAGTTCAGGAGCCCCGCCCTCGACTAGCTCTGCGTCACAAAATCCGCATCCATGTCAAGAGCTACCTCGCCCCGCGATCAAGCAGGCAAATTCCTTACTTCTCCCCATACACCGCATTATGCTTCTCCTTTTCCTGCTCCCGCTCGATATACGGAATCCCTTTCTCCATCCAAGCCGGCTTCGGACCGTCCTTCAATTCGTAATCGAAAAACTCCTGCATCCGCAACGTGTAGTCTTTCTGATTCGGCCTCCGATTCAAGTGGTGAGGCTCGCCGTTATAGTTGAACATGTACGCCTCTTTCCCCAATCGCCGCAGCGACAGAAAAAATTCGATTCCCTGATACCACGGCACTGCATCGTCGGCATCGTTCTGCAAAATCATTACCGGAGTCTTGACCCGATCCAGCTGGAACACCGGCGAATTCTCGATAAATTTCAGCGGCTCCTCCCACAGAGTCCCTCCGATCCGGCTCTGCGATTGCTCATATTGGAACTGCCGCGGCAATCCCGAGCCCCAGCGAATCCCGTTATACGCGCTGATCATATCCACCACTGGAGCCCCCGCCTCCGCCGCGTGAAAAATATTCGTCTGCGTCAATAAATAGGCCGTCTGATAGCCGCCCCAGCTGTGCCCCTGAATCCCGATCGCATTGCGATTCACGAACCCTTTTTCCACCACCGCCTCGATCGCCGGCAGCACGCATTTCAGCGCGCTCTGCCCCGGATGCCCGGTCGTATAGATAATGTCCGGCGTGATCACCAGGTACCCGTTGCTCACGTAATACGCGATGTTGATCGAATGCCCCGGCGCCGGCCGCACAAAGCTATTCACGTTCTGCGACAGTCTCTCGTAAAGGTAAACCATCATCGGATACTTTTTTTGCGGATTGAAATTCTCCGGCTTATACAGCGCCGCCTGTAGCTCCACTCCGTCGTCGGTCCGATACTTGATCAGCTCGCCCGTCCCCCACAAAATCCCCGCCTGCTGGGGATTCGCATCGGTCACCTTCTTCATCGCCCCGAACGTCGTGTCCGTAATCTGAATATCCGGCTGATCGTGAAACGTCGTCGCCGTCACCATCACTACGTCCGCATCCTTCGCCTTCCCCAGCGCCCGATAATTTTTTGGACCCATCAGCAGCTTCTGCGGCGTCCCATGATCTAAGCTCGCCAGCGAATAAAATCCCGTATCCCGCGTATCCGTATTCTCAGCGCGCAACAGTAATGGCTTCGCCGGATCGATCCCGCGCTCCTCTTCGCTATCGTCGGCATCCAGCCGCGCCACGCGAAACTGCACATGCGAAGCCCGCCCGTCCGTCAGCTTCTTCATCACCAGGCCGTCCGCCGAAAATCCCCACAGATCGAACTCGTCGTATACCAGCGCCCACTTCCCGTCCTTCGTCCAGCCAGCGGACCCATACGCCGGAGGGGTATCCGGTGTGTCGTGCTCTTCATTGAAAAACACCGCTCCCGTCTTCCCTGTCAGATCCGTCATCGCCCCATCCGGCGTCCGAATCGACCACCACTGCTTGTCCTTAAACGCCAGCAGATATTTTCCATCCGGCGAAAACTGCATCCCGCCGCCGCGGCCTCCGCCACCCTTCACCTTCGCCAGCAGCAGCTTCCGCGCCCCAGTCATCGTGTCCACCAGGTACACATCGTTATAGTTGCCGTCGTAATCCACCATGCGCCGCATCGTCCGATCGTCCATGCCGATCGCCCACCGCCCGTCGTCATCCGGCGTCAGCCCGATCATCGTCGGATCAGCCAGTTGCACAAATTTCTTATCCGCCAAATGCACCACCGCGCGATAGGATCGAGCCCTCTCCTGCGCCGCCCGCACTTTCTGCATCGGCTGAATATAGTCGTCATTCCATCGCCACAAATCCGCAATCACTTTCTCTTCATTTGGACCAGGCGCAGCTGTGCTCGGAGCAGGCGCCTCGCTCTCCGCCGCCATCACCGTCTCCACCGGAGCCGCACTCAGGAATAATCGCGACCCGTCGCGCGAAAAACTCACCGGCCCGCGCTCGAAAATCGCATAGCCCGTCTTGAATCCCGGCGTCGCGTCCGAAACCAACGCCGTCGCCGCGCCCGCCTTCCGGTCCCATAAATAAACTTTGTACTTCGGAGGCTTCGCCGCCGCATCGTCCCGATCGCTTAGAAACGCCATCTCCTTCTGCGCGAAATCCCAAGTCAGCTTCGAATACCGCCCCTTCCCCGCCAGCAGCGCCACCGGAGCTTGCTCCGTCCCCGGCGCCACCGCATACGCCCCATTCGATTCTTCCTTCTTCGACCCCACCGTATAAGCCAGCGTCTTCCCGTCCTTGCTCATCGAGTATTCGGAGACATCTTCAAACCTCCGTTCTTTGCCCACGCGCAGATCCAGCACTACCATGTCGGACCCATACTTGCTGCCACGCGCTCCCCGGCCGCCTCCGCGCCCTCCGCGCCCTTGATCCTGATCGACGGCGTCATTTTCCGTGGAGCCCGCCGGCGTAGCAGCAGCCTTGGGATTTTTTAAGTACGCCAGTAGACTCGCCCCATTCTCAGGAACCTGGAAACTAGCGACATCGGCAACCCGCGTAGCCGTCATCGTTGTCAGATCGAAGATCAGCAAACTGCTCTTGGGCATCTCGCCCGCCGGCTTCTTGTCTTTTTTCGCCTGATCCGTATCCGCCTTCTTCGCGAATGCCGTCGAGATTAAGAATTTGCCATCGGAAGTGAACGCCGGCCGAGGCCCGCGCGCACCAGGCGCTTCGGGCGCAGCCTCCGGATCCTGATTCTCCGGAGCCGGCGGCATCACTCCCGCATTCTCCCGCGCCTCCTTGCCGGTAGCCAGATTGCGCACCACAATCTCCCCATCGCCTTCTTCCGGAAACAACGCATAAGCAAGAAATTTCCCGTCGCGGGAAAGCACCTGCCCTGAGATCGACTTCCAAGGATCGTAATCCCGATGGTGCATCGGCCGTTTAGCCGGAGTCTGCGCAATTCCCACCAGCGCAAAAATTAAAATCATCAACAGCCGAGGTTTATGCATAAAGAGGAGAGCCTTTCAACAGATTATAAACCCACGTGGAAAAACCCGGGACTCCTGGCTACTGGCTTCTTCTCTTCCAAACCTCCACCAACACAATTCCAATCAGGACCAGCCCCACCGACAACCCGATCCACAACCCCGCCGCCCCTGTCCCATACCGAAAACAAAGGAGCCATCCCACCGGCAGTCCGATCACCCAATATCCAGTGAAATGGCAAATCATCGGCGTGCGAGTATCCCCGGCCCCGCGCAGCGCTCCCGTGGCCACCACTTGCAATCCGTCGAAGAGTTGAAAGAACGCCGCGATCCTCAGCAACACCACTCCCGCAGCAATCACATCCGCTTCCGGCGTAAATAGCCGCGCAATCCAATAGGGAAACACCAGCAGGACAACCGCCGCGAACGACATCACCACCGCTCCCAACCCCAACGCCGTCCATCCCGCCCGAGCCATCCCTTCGTGATCGCCGCGGCCGACTGCATGGCCCACCCGCACCGCCGCCGCCGAGCTGATTCCCAGCGGCATCATGTACGTCATGCTCACCGTTAGCAATGCGATCTGATGCCCGGCCAATGGAGTCGCGCCCAACTTCCCGATCAACACCGTGACCGCGGCGAAAACTCCCGTCTCCAAACCAATCTGCCCCGCCGCTGGCATCCCGAGCCGCAACAATTCTTTCACTCTTCGAAAATCGGGTTTCCATTTCACGTGCGGTAACCCCGGATCGTTCCTCCAAATCACCGCGCTCAGCGCCACCATCATGTAGACTCGCGACAGGAGCGTTGCCCAAGCCGATCCTTCCGCGCCCAGCCTTGGTGCGCCCAGATTGCCGAACACGAAAACCCAGTTGCAGAAAATGTTGACCAGGTTCGCCGTCAGCAGCGTCGCCATCACCGGGCGCACGATGTTGATCGATTGCAAATAACGGCGGAATCCAAAGAACAACAGGAGGAACGGCGCGCTCAAGTTCAGCACCCGCAGATACGGCTGCGTCACCGCCATCACCGCCGGATCGATGCCCCACGCGGAGAGCAAAGGAATCAGCGCGCCGATCAATCCCATCACCACCGGAATCAGAAACAGCGCCAACCAGACCCCGCTGATCAAGGAGTGCCGGCAGTCGTCGCGATCTCCCGCCCCGAACGATTGCGACACCAGCGTATCGAGCCCTAATAGCAAACCGCTGGCAAAAATTCCGATGCCATAAAACAGCATGGTGCCTAGCCCCACCGCGCCGATGGCCTGTGCGCTCACCCGGCCCACGAACATCGTGTCCACCACGCCCATCGCCATCCAGCCGATTTCGGCGAACACCAGGGGAAGAGCCAATCGGACCATCGGAGCAATCTCGGCGCGCAGGCCGTGTTTTATGCTCAATTAACCCCTCTTAGGGTGCGCTTTTGGGTCATGTTATGGCCCTTTAAGGCTACCCTAACATCCTCCCCAGCGCCTATCCCAGTTGATATTCCTTTAGTTTTCGATAGAGCGTGGTTCTGCCTATCCCTAATAGATGAGCGGCTACTGCCCGGTCGCCTTTGGTGTAATCGAGGGCGTTCATGATCGCGCGGCGCTCCAACTCCATTAAGGGAATGATGGGGGCGTTTTGCGCGGGGACCGTTGTTGAAGGAGCAGCGTCCAGCTCCGTTGGATTTTGCTCGGATGCTTTGGGCCATGCAGAGGCGGCGGCGGTGAGGTACTGCGTTTTCTTCTGGAGAAGATGATTCTGAAGATTCGAAGGAAGATCGGCCGCATGCAGCAATGGTCCTGAATTGATCGCCACCATGTGCTGAATGCAGTTTTCCAGTTCCCGCACATTTCCCGGCCATTCGTAGGAAAGCATGACTTCCAAGGCTTCCGCGGTGAGAGTGTAACATCCGCCGGCGCGCGTCACGAAGTGGTTGACGAGCTCCGGAATGTCTTCCTTGCGCTCCCGCAGAGGCGCGAGCCGGATGTTGATGACATTGAGGCGAAAGAACAGGTCGCGGCGGAACGTCCCTTTCTCGACTTCCTTCGCCAGATCGCGGTTGGTGGCGGCGATGATGCGAAAATCCGAGCGCCGCGTGTTGAGCGATCCGACCGGGCGAAACTCCTTCTCCTGCAATACTCTGAGGAGCTTCGCCTGGAGGTCCAGAGGAAGCTCGCCGATTTCATCGAAGAACGCCGTGCCGCCATTGGCGGATTCAATGAGGCCGATCTTGGTGGCGGCCGCGCCGGTGAATGCGCCTTTGACGTGACCGAAAAGCTCGCTTTCCATCAGCGGGCCGACCATAGAGGAGCAATCGATGGTGACAAACGGGCCCTGCGGATTAATCTGATAGATTTGGCGAGCTACAACCTCCTTTCCCGTGCCGGTCTCGCCGAGCAGCAAGGCAGGCCAGCGGCATCGACCGAGTTTCTCTATCATCCTTAATACTTGCCGCGCGCGGGGGGATTGCCCGACGAGCACATGTTTGGTTTCGTTATAGTTCGCAAGCATTCTTGTCCTGATCGCTGGCGCAGAATCGGCGCTCTCTAAGTAGAGTGTGTTTAGCACAGATAAACTCTACGGTCGTTTTGAAACTTCCTCAAGCCCCCCTTAGGGATAGAGGGGGTAGGTTGGTTGTGGGTAGGGACTACACCCAAATGGGGGGTCGGAAAGAAGTAGCCAGTAGCCAGGAGCCAGGAGGGCTGGGAGCGGCACTATATATATGGTTAGGGTTTGGGAATTACTTTGATGCGGACGTGGACGATGCCGGATTGGACCATATCGAGTTCGCGCGCGGCGGCTAGCGAGAGATCGATGATTCTTCCGTCGACGAATGGACCGCGATCGGTGATGCGGACATCGACATGTTTTTTGTTCGCGAGATTCGTCACCTTCACCCACGTATCGAAGGGAAGAGTGCGATGCGCGGCGGTGAGTTTTTCCATGTCGTAGATTTCGCCGTTGGCGGATCGGCGTCCGTGATAAGGGATTCCATACCAGCTCGCGATTCCGGTTTCAGTTTCGCCGATGCGTGCCGGCTTCACGGACGATGGAACATGCGCCGAAGTTTTTTTCGCGCAGCCGCTGAACAGCAACAGAGAGACGAGTACCAACGCGAAGATCTTGGAACCCGCATGAATAGGCCTCGCAAACACTAAAACAATTCTACTCGATTACGTTTTTTAGTTTGCGAAGCGTTTTTGCATCGCGCGCTTCGATGGCGGTGTGCATTTTTTTCTTGACATTGATCTGAAAGAACCTTATAAAGGGGACACAAGCGCGCTCTCTAAGAGGGCGTATAAATTTGATGTAAGGGAGAATCAATCGATGATGAACGCAACCAAGAAGAAAGCACCTGCCAAGAAAAAGGCTGCTCCGAAAAAGAAGAAGTAGCTAGAGCAGGTCATTCAAGTTCGAATCAACCGGCCCCGAGAAATCGGGGCCGTTTCTTTTTGGTGCGGACAAAACGAGCTGCGAGTTATTTGAAGAGGGCTTCGACGCGCGGATGGAGTTCTTCGTAGCTCAGGACGCCGGGATGGTACGTCCTGACGATGCCGGCGCGATCAATTAGAACCAGCGTGGGCACTGTGCTGGCCCCGTATTTATTGAAATTTTCCTCACTCACCGGCGCCGGCGCGTCGATCACCGCTCCATAATATTGCTGGCGCACCTGGTCGATGTAGCGCAGCTCCACCGCGGGCGGCGCTTCTTCTCCTCCGGCGACGTAGCCGTATTTCTGGGTGGGCGCGATGAAGACCAGGCCTTTGGGAACGAACTCCGCTTTGATGCGGGCGAGGATGGGACCTTCATACTTACAATCCCCGCACCAGTGGGCCCAGAAGAACAACATCACTGGCTTGCCGGAAGGAATCGTCGCACGCTCCAGCGCGGGCGCGCGTTTTCCTTCGAGGCTTAGCAGATTAATATTCTTCTGAATCCGCGCGCGGAAGGGCATCGCGTAGTAGGTTTTCAATTGTTCCTCTAAATACGTGATAGCTTCGGAGCGCTGGCCGCGCGTGGTGAGGACGTTGGCTTCGACTTCGATTGCCGCGCCGAGGGCAATTTGCAGGTTCGAATCGTGCGCGAGGGGGTGGGTCTTCTGCTGCTCCAGTGCGAGTTTGTAAGTTTCCTGCGCGTACTTATCGGCTTGCACCAGATTTTTTTGAGCGAGTTCCGCGCGCGCCATCCAACTGAGCGCTTCGACTGCTTCCGGCGTGACGCCTTTAGAGGCGCGATAGCCGCGAATCATTTCAGAGGCGCGGGGAAGGTCGTTACGGGCGATGGATTCGCGAACGTCGTTTACCAAAGTCGAGGCCGAGGCCAGCATGGCCACGGAAAAGAGCAAATACTTCATCTACATCGACGATAACAAGTATCCGCCGTCGACCACCAGCGTCTGGCCGGTCATGTAAGAGGACTGGTCGCTCGCGAGCATCAGCGCGATTTCGGCGATCTCGACCGGCTGGCCCAGGTGTTGGATGGGTTGATGGCCCAGTTGCTTTTCGCGGCGGGTTTCATCCTTCCAATAATATTCGCTGAGAGCGGTTTGGATCAGGCCGGGGGCGATGGCGTTGACGCGCACACCTTGGGGCCCCAGCTCGACCGAGTAGGATTGGGTCATCATGATCAGCGCGGCTTTGGTCATGCTGTAGAGCAGGCCGTGGAACTGCGGGCGCAGGCCGGCGATGGAGGCGATGTTGATGATGGACCCGGAGCCGCGCTGGCACATGCCGGGCGCGATAAGCTTCATCAGGCGGAAGGTGCTTTTCAGATTCACTTCGACCATTTTGTCGAATTGGCCTTCGTCCATATCGAGGCACGGGCCTTGGGCGATGTTGGTGGCGGCGTTGTTGACCAGGATGTCGATCTTGCCGAACTCGCGGGTGGTGGTGGCGACAAGAGCTTCAATATCGGCGGATCTGCCGATGTGGCAAGCGACGGGTTTGATACCGGCTCCGATTTCCTTCGCGACCTGATCGAGCGTATCCTGCTTGCGGCCGCAGATGACGACTTGGGCGCCTTCGCGGACGAAGACTTCGGCGATGGAGCGTCCGATGCCGCGGGAGGCTCCGGTGACGATGGCGACTTTGTTTTTAAGAATGCTCATACGTTGAGAATGTTCCTTGTAAATGTCAGACTGGCTTCGAGGTCGGCCCGTTCGCGCGCTTGGGATGCTTCGCCTTGGAGCGGCGGCAAGGGCTCGCGGGGATGGCCCTGCTCGGCGATTTTCACGAAGCGGGCGAATTCCCAGGCAGGCTGATTGCGGTAGGGATCCCAGAATTTTTCGTCGAGATAGGGAAAGATGCGCGCGTTGGTCACGATGATTTCGAGCGTGACGGGAAGCTCCGGCCGCAGGCGGCGGAGTTTCGAGATATATTCCGTGATGCCGACGTTGCCTTCGCCCATGCGTACCCAGGCAACGGCTGCGCCTTCCGGGACGCGCCATACGGCGGTATCCCGGCAATGCGTGGTGAGGACGTAAGGATAGAGCGTTTCGAGGGTGAGATGCGGATCTTCGAGCGCCCACAGAGGATTGCCGGAGTCGAGACAGACGCCGACGAAATCTTTGCCGCACATATCAACGAGAGATTTCAGTTCGCGCGCCTGCATGTCGCCGGCGTGATTCTCGATGGCGATTTTCAGGTTGAGGTCGGTGATGCGCGAACGAAGACTCTTCAAGAGGCGCGCCATGGCTTCCATATGACGCTCTATTGGATCGCGATCGGCGGAGGTGCCCATGAAGGTGCGCACGATGGGCGAGCCCGTGATGCGCGCGGCATTGATCGCGCGGAGCATTTGCTCTTCTCCCGTCCCGAGCTTGGGATCGAAGGATTTCGAAGTCGGGCAGCAGGTGCGCGTGCCGACCTCGATGGCGACGCCGAATTTCGCCGCGTGATCGCGTACTTGGCGAAGATTCGCTTCGTCGAGACTGCCGAGATATTGCAGCTCAGAAAAATGCACCAGCTTCGCGCCGAGGCGGGCACAGTAGTCGAGCGATTCAAAGGGGGTCCACTTCTGGCTGCGGAGGCTGAACAGGTCGACGCCGAGGCGGGCGTTAGTATCGGCGGCGAACATCATCATGGGTGTGGCGGCGAGAAATCCGCGGCGGGTCATATAGTTTTTCCTAGAAGGCGGGAGATCGCTTGTCGGATGGCCTCGTCATCGCCGCTGCGGACGCTTTCGTGGTCGGAGACAGGAAACGGCAACGCCTCGATCACGATTTCGCGGCCTCCTCCGGGACGGATTCGTCCGAGCAGGATGGAGTCGGGTAAAGATTCGCTGGAGGCGAGCGCGATGCGGAGCAGCATGGGCGCGTCCATGGTATCGATGGCGATGTAGTAGGTGGATGGATGAACCAGATCCCGGGCCAGGGATCCAGGAAAAGGCGTGAACGTCTCCAGGCCGAGGTGCGGCAGGCTGGCCGTGAAAAGATCGCGTTGCACCTGCGTAAGAGGCTTCCCCTCCAGTTGCCGATAGACGAGATCCGCCAGCGCGGCGGCTTCGTTCGCTTTCAGCGGCAGCAGGAGAGGAGTCATGTTCAGAGCGAAAGGGATTTCAGATATTGACGGAAGTCGGCGCCTAAATCGTAACGTTTGAGCGCGAATTCGACGGTGGCTTTCAGGAATCCCAGCTTGTCGCCGGCGTCGTAGCGATTCCCTTCGAAGCGATAGCCGTAGATGGGACGGCTGCGCAGCATGTGCTTCAAGCCGTCGGTCAACTGAATTTCGCCGCCGCTGCCGGGTTCAATCGCGGAGAGCGACTGGAAAACTTCCGGCGTCAGCACGTAGCGGCCGATGATGGCGAGATTCGACGGGGCATCGCCGGCCTTGGGCTTCTCCACCATATTGCGGATGCGGTACAGGCGATCGCGGCCGCCATTGTGCGCTACGGGTTCGGCATCAACCACTCCGTAGGAGGAAATCTGATCGGGCGGCACTTCCATCAGCGCGACCACCGGCGCTCCATAAAATTCGTAGACGTCGAGCAACTGGCGGAGGCACGGAACTTCGGCGTCGATCACGTCGTCCGATAGAATCACCGAGAACGGCTCATTGCCCACCAGTTCGCGGGCGCGGAGCACGGCATGGCCGAGACCGAGTGCCTCTTTTTGGCGAACGTAAGAAATATCGATGAGGTCGGAGACGCTCCGAACGGTCGCCAGCAAATCCTTCTTGCCGCGCGTTTCGAGCAGATGCTCCAGCTCAAAACTGACGTCGAAGTGGTCTTCTATAGCGACCTTTCCTCGCCCGGTGACGATGATAATATTCTGAACGCCGGAATGAATCGCCTCCTCGACGCCGTATTGAATCAGCGGCTTATCCACCAGCGGCAGCATTTCCTTAGGCTGCGCCTTGGTTGCCGGCAGAAATCTGGTACCCAGCCCCGCGGCTGGAAAAACTGCCTTCCGAACTTTTGCAATCATCTCTTTAATTCTAACGGTTCCAATTGCGATAATCGGTCCATGCTGAAAATAGGGGCATTTTTTTTCATTGCGATGGTCTGCGCCGCCGCCGATTATCCCGATCCTGTGGACGGCGACTTCCTCATTCGCAATTTTCACTTTCACAGCGGCGAGGAGCTGCCTGAACTGCGGCTCCATTACACGACTGTCGGAAATCCTTCAAATCCCGCCGTTCTGATCATCCATGGAACGGGCGGGACCGGGCGCGCGTTTCTCTCGGCTGGATTCGCGGGGGAGCTGTTCGGTCCGGGCCAGCCTCTGGACGCGACGAAATATTTCATCGTGCTGCCGGACGCGATCGGACACGGAAAATCCTCCAAGCCGAGCGACGGCCTGCGCGCGCATTTTCCGCATTATTGCTATGACGACATGGTGGCGGCCGATTACCGGCTGCTGACGGAGAAGCTCGGCATCCGGCACATGCGGCTGATCATGGGAACGTCGATGGGCGCCATGCACTCCTGGGTGTTTGGCGAAGCGTATCCGGATTTCATGGATGCGCTGATGCCTCTGGCCAGCGCGCCGGTCGAGATCGCCGGACGCAACCGCATGCTGCGGCGCATGCTCGTCAATTCCATCCGCGAGGATCCGGAATGGAAGAACGGCGATTACGAGAAGCCTCCGCGCGAAGGCCTGCTGGGCGCGCAATATGCACTGACGGTGATGACGTCGAGTCCTTTACAGATGCTGAAGCAATGGCCCACGCACGCGGAGGCGGATGCGGCAGTCGACAAACTGGCGGAACGAGCGCTGCGCACCGATGCCAACGACATGTTGTATCAGTTCGAATCGTCGACCGATTACAATCCGGCGCCGGGCCTCGAAAAAATTAAGGCGCGGCTGATCGCGGTCAATTCGGCCGACGACCAGGTGAATCCGCCGGAGCTGGGAATTTTAGAGCGCGAGATCAAGCGGGTGAAGCATGGGCGCTACGTGCTGATCCCGATCAGCGATGAGACTCGCGGGCACGGGACGCATTCGGTGGCGAAGTTATGGAAGCAGTATGTGGTGGAGTTGCTGGCGAACGACGCGAAATCGGAATAGCAGCTTATTTCTTGGCCGGCTCCGCGAGCACGCCTTGTTCGTTCAGAATCACGATATCCGCCCGCCGGTTGCGCGCGCGGCCTTCTTCGGTATCGTTCGAGGCGATCGGCGCGGTATCGGCATAACCTGCGATCGACAGGCGGTTGCGCGGAACCCGCCATTTATCCGATAGCAATTCCAGAATCGCGATGCTGCGCGCCGAGGACAATTCCCAATTGCCATGAAATCGCGCGGTGCTGATCGGCGTCGAGTCGGTATGCCCCTCCAGGCGCACCGGGTTCGAGATCTTCGAAATGGCCGACGCCACTTTTTCCAGGCCATCGTAAGCTTCAGGGGAGATCGCGTCTCCACCGGGGGGGAACAGCGCCGCCTGATTGAAGCTCACCACCAGCCCGCGCGCCTGCATGCTGATCGTTATTTTTCCTTCGGCGATTTCTTTTTTCAGCTCCTCCGACAGCACTTTCAGCGACGGCAGCAGCTCGGCGAGCTTTTCGTCTTTCTTTGCTTCGGCGGCCTGCTGCGTCCCGCCGGGCCCGCGCATTTGAGCATTGCCCTTGCCTTTATCCGTTGCCGACCCGCCCAGAATTGCCGAGATCACCTGCGTCATCTTGTCGCCTTCGAGGGCCTTTTTCACGGAATCTGAAACCTGCTGGGCTTTTCCTTTGTCGGTTTGCGAAGTGGCGAACATCACCACGAAAAACGCGAACAGCAGGGTGATGAAATCGGCGTAGGATACCAGCCATCGCTCGTGATTCTCCGGCGCGGCGACCTTTTTCTTTCTCGCCATCTTAAGCCTCCGCGCTCACGGGCGCTTTGACTCCCGATTTTTCACTCGATTTCTTTTCCTTCACCACTGGTCCGCCCTGGATATACGATTCGAGCTTGGCTCGAATCAGCTTCGGGTTCAGGCCTTCCACAATTCCCGTGACGCCTTCGAGGATCAGCTCCTTGCGCTTGGTTTCGGCATGGGCGCGAGCCTTGATCTTATTCGCCGCCGGCAACAGCAGCAGGTTCGAGACGCCGACGCCGTATACGGTCGCGACGAATGCCACTGCGATGCCGTGGCCCACCTCGTCGATATTAGCCAGGTTTTTCATCACCTGGATCAGCCCCATCACGGCGCCGATAATTCCTACCGTAGGCGCATAGCCGCCGGCGCATTCGAACACCTTCGCCTCAGCCTCGGCGTGCTCCTCTTCGATACAGATTTCCAGTTCCAGCATTTTCCGGAGCTCCTGCAAATCCGTGCCATCGACGGCCAGGGTCATCGCTTTCTTCAGGAACGGGTCCGCAATGGTGGACGCTTCTCCTTCGAGCGATACCAAGCCATTCTTGCGTGCCTTGGTGGCGTAGCCGATCACTTCCTGGATCATCGCTGCGAAATCCGGAGTCGAATCGAAAAACACGCCCTTCAGCCGCCGCAAGCCGCCCATGATGACCTTCAGCGGCAACGAAACCATGACCGCGCCGGCGGTGCCTCCCAGCACGATCATCGCGGCGGTGAACTGGGCGACATCTTTGAGCTTGCCACCTTCGATGATCAAGCCTCCAAGGATGCCTCCGAATGCCACCATCAGCCCTGCAATGGAGGCGAGGTCCGGCTTTATCGATGTTTTGGCGCTCTTCGTATTTTCGGCCATGGATTAATCGCAAGCCGGCAAAGCGCGATAGATCTGGCGGCGGAATTCAATCACGCTGCGAATGATATCTTCGGTGGATTCGAGCACCACTAATTTCTGACCGTTGGTCAGGCTGATCACCGTGTCCGGCGTCATTTCCATATGCTCGATCAGGTCCGCGTTCAGGACCAGGGGAACGTGATTTATGCGTGTCAGACGGATCATGCCACTCTCTATCTGTTGTGCTTATCGGACCGCGGATAGATTGTGTGAACGCCGGCTCCGGCGCGAAAGTGGAGATCCCGCTATTTCAGCATTTCGACAATTTCGCGCAGTTCTTTGCGAATATCTTTGAGGAAAGCGTCGGATGCGGGCGATGGCGCGGCGGGGAACAACTCCGCTTGTGCCTTCTTTGCGCTCTTCACCGCTTTCGCCTTGCTCGCGGGTTCCACCTTGCCGCGCGTCTCCAGAAACTTTCGCGCGCCTTCGATGGTGAACCGCTTCTCATAAAGCAGCCTCTTGATCTCGAGCACCATCTCGACTTCTTTCCGCCGGTACAGCCTGTGGCCGGTGCCGGATTTCTTGGGGCCGAGCGAAGGAAACTCCGTCTCCCAAAAGCGCAGCACGTAGGGCTTGATCCCAGCCAGGCGCGCCACTTCGCCGATGCGGAAGTAGAGCTTATCCGGGATTTCCTGCGGTGCGATCGTGGCGGCGGTGTTCTCAGGCACGCTCATTGAGAGTACCCTTATCATAATGTCCCTGCTGTCAGGAATCCATCCCGTCCGGGAAGCTTTACGGGCCGGGCGTCCTCTCGATCGTATCCTGATCGCCAAAGGAAGCGCCGGACCGCGCATCCAGGAAATTGTCGACCTGGCCCGGGAGCGCAAAGTTCCGGTGCGTTTCGAAGCGCGCGAAATGCTGGACCGCGCGGTCCAGGGCGCCTCGCCTCATCAGGGAATCATCGCGTTCGGCTCGGCGGAGCGATTCGCAACACTCGAAGAAACCATCGCCGGCGGGGGAATGCACGTCATTCTCGATGGCATTGAGGATCCACACAATTTGGGCGCGATTGTCCGGACCGCACACGCAGCCGGAGCTTCGGCCATCGTGATTCCGGAGCGCCGCGCGGCTGGATTAACGGAGGTCGTAGCGCGCGCCGCGGCCGGAGCGCTGGCGTATCTTCCTGTAGTTCGGGTAACAAATGTGAACCGTTCGCTCGAAACATTGAAGGAGGCCGGTTACTGGATCTACGGCCTCGATGAGCGCGGCGAACAAAGATACGATCAGGTGGAGTTCACCACGCCGACCGCGATCGTGCTCGGCGGCGAAGGAAAAGGATTGCATGAACACGTCGCCAAACACTGCGATTTTCTGGTGCGCATTCCTATGCCGCCCGGCGGTGTCGCCTCGCTGAACGTGAGCGTCGCCGCGGGCGTGATGCTGTTCGAGTGGCGGCGCAGAATGCCGGTTTAGATCTGTTACCATTGGGCATGGTTACTTGTTCGTTTGTTGTTGGGCTTAATCGCCGATGAATCCACGAGGTTTTGCACCCCGCCGGCCGAGGATTCGGGAGAACGTGAATGAAGCGATCCGCGCACGGGAAGTGCGTGCGGTCTTTCCGGATGGCTCCGTTGAGGTAATGCAAACCTCGCTCGCGGTGCGCAAAGCGCAGGAATTAGGTCTCGACCTGATCCTGATCGCACCAACCGCTGAACCTCCTGTCGCGAAAGCGATGGACTACGGGCAGTGGCAATACGAGAACAAGAAGAAGCAGCACGAAGCCAAGCGCAAACAGCACATCATCCAGGTGAAGGAGTTGAAATTCCGCCCCAACACCGACGATCACGATTACGATTTCAAAAAGAATCACGCGATTCGATTCCTGAAGGAAGGGAATCGCGTGAAAGCGGTGGTGCAGTTCCGCGGCCGCGAGATCGCCCACACGGACCTGGGCCGCAAGCTGCTGATTCGGTTCTCAGAGGATCTGGCTCCTTACGGCACGGCCGAAGGAATGCCTCGCCTCGAAGGCCGCAACGCGCACGTCCTGCTGAGTCCGGTAAAGGCTTCGGCCACCCCCGCCAAGGATAAAGACAAGGACAAGCCGAAACCGCCGGACGCGAAGCCTAATTAAGCTTTAGCGCCAGCGTCCTTCGTGAAAATAGTAGCGGCCTCCTCTGGCTTCCCACCGCGGCGCGACCCAGACAGAATGCGGATGCGGCGGGTGCACATAAGATCCGGCAACCCATACGTGAGCATTTCCGCGCCAGCCCCAATATCCGTTCACCCACACATATCCTGGTCCCGGTGCGACGCCGACCACTTCCGCTCGCATCGGCGGCGGCGGAACGTTGGCATAATACACCGCGCCTCCACAAGCCACCAACGAGAACGCCGCCAACGCCGGCGCTAATAACCATGTTCGTTTCATAACTGCCTCCACTATTAGAAACGCCATGTACAGCAGCGGAGTTGCGCACTTCACCTTGCGTTAATGTGTAGCGATTTTCATGCGTGGTGAGGACTATGGACGTTCCCGAACCTCCACGTCCACCGGAAACTCGAATGTCTCTCCCGCCGCGTTGACGATCAGCTTTCCCGCTCCCAACGGTTTTCCGCCGTTCAGAAAGAAGATGGCGCCGTCGGTTGATTGGCCAGGCAAGAGCTTGCTGGGCACGAATGCGATTGCCGACGCCGCGGCCGCCGCTCGCAATTTAGCGCTGCCGCCTTCCCCCTGCGCATTTTGCCGGCGCGCTTCATATCCATTGGTCGAATGCATGCGCGCGTTGCCGTAGAGCGCCGCTTCATAGGCCGTGATCAGCTTCACCACGTCCCCGCGGCTGGCCCTTTCCATCAGGGATTCGACCACGGTAGCGGCGGGAAGCGCGGCGATTGTTCCTCCCTCCGGTTTCTCAAAGCGAAAGTCCGGCGGCTTCACCGGCCACGAAATAGGGGACCCGTTCGAGACCGCGACCTGCAACACCGCATACTCTTTGATGTGCATCGGCAGATGCGCCCACATAATCGTCACGCCGCCGCGCGTGAGTGTTCTGTATTTCAAGCCTCCGGATTCGAATTCGATAATCTGAGCAGGCAGTGCGCTTGCGAACAGAACAGCCACAAGAGCCAGTGAAGAGAGCAACCCCATAAAGCTAGTGTAGGCGACCTGTGCCCGTTTACCAGCGCGTATCTTCCCGAATCGCGCTCGCCAAACGCTTGCTCACCACCGCTTCGAAATTATTCGACATCTTCAGCATCCAGCGTTTGCTTGAAAGCGGTGAAATTTTGCGAATGTGATCCGTATTAATGATCGTGCTGCGGTGAATTCTGCGGAAATGCTTTGGCTCCAGCTTCCCTTCGAGAACCTTCAGGGAATGATCGCTCAAATAACGCTGCGCAGTGGTGATGATGTGCACCAGCTCGCCCTCGGCCTGAAATGCCACGATCTCCGAAGGGTCCAGCAGGTACAGATCGGAGCCGCGGCGTCCCACGATTTTTCGCAGAGTTTCGCTCGTCGCGGCAGCCGCCGGTTTGAGCTGGCGCCGCGCCTTTTCGATCGCTTTTTCCAATCGTTCCCGCCGCACCGGCTTCAACAAATAATCGATCGCGCCGACTTCAAACGCCGCCAGCGCGTGATTTTCGTACGCCGTTACGAAAATAATCAGAGGCGTGCGGTCGCCGCTCAGGGAGCGAACCACGGCCAGGCCATCGAGCTCCGGCATCTGCAAATCGAGCAGCACCACGTCCGGACGCAGATCGAAAATGCGCGAGATTGCCTCAGGACCCGTGGAAGCCTCGCCCGCATATTCCAGCCCGGCGATGGAATCGACATGCTCGCGCAGAATCTCGCGCGCAATCGGTTCATCGTCGGCAATCAGGACTCTCAAAGAACTGCCTCCACTGGGCGCCCGATTGAGACGTTGACGGGAATCGAAAACGACACAGTGCTGCCCGCCGCGTCGGACTGAATATGGAGCTGCGATTCCGCTCCGTAGCAAAGCTGCAAGCGCCGCGTGACATTCTCGAGGCCGACGCCCGATTTTGCGCCGCCCGCCTGGCGAAATCCCGAGCCCGTATCGCTGACGATAATATTCAGCGCGCCTTCCACGAGCCTGGCCTGGAGACGCACCACACCGCCTTCGACCTTCGGCGCGATGGCGTGTTTGACCGCGTTCTCGATCAACGGCTCGATCGAGAGAATAGGAATCGGCACATGCAACGCGTCGATATCGACATCGATTTCGATGCGCAGCTTGTCGCCGAGGCGCAGTTTCTCAACCTCCAGATAAGCCTTAATGATATGCAGCTCCTGCTCCAACGGCAAAAATGTTTTGCCGGTTTCTAAAAAGTAGCGCAGGATGTCGGCCAGGTTCAGAACGGTGTCCCGCGCGCCCTTCGCCTCGCGCGGAATAATGCCGTAGAGCGTGTTCAGCGCGTTAAACAGGAAGTGCGGATGAATCTGCGATTGCAGAGCGCGCAGCTCGGCTTGCGAAACCAGGCGGCGCATTTCGGATTCGCGAAACTGCTCGATCTGTTCCACGATCAGCGATGCGGCGCGGCCCAGCGCGAGAAGGTCTTCGCTCAAATAACGGCGTCCACCGGAGCGGCGTCCCAACAACACATGCCGCGCATCGCCCGAAGCGCAGCGTAAAGGCACGATGACTTCGATGCCCTGGTCCTCCAGTTCGGCGCGGCCACGCGACAGTTGGCCCACCAGCGCCGGACGACGCAAATCGAGGTCGCACAGCTTTACATCGTCGACCACCGAAGCGTCGGCGCCCATGAATCGGCCGAGTTCGGACGCTGCCCCGAGCAGGTATTGAGCCTCGTCGCGAATCGGCAATTTCAGGTTGTGGAGCAGCGATTCCTGATCCGGCCGCCGGAAGACCAGCCGCGTGAGCAGCCTTTGCACCCACCCGCGCAGCATCGCGAAAACGATCAACAGCAGGCACGCGCCGGCCAACAGGAGTGCCTGATGAAACGGAGTCGATGTCTGCGATAACCACCCCAACCTCCATGCCTGCGCCACTCCCACTGTGAATAATGCCGCCAGAAATACGTTGGCCAAGAAGCGCAGAAACGCATCGAGCAGCACGAAGCGGTAATCCTGCATCAGCACCAGTAGCGCCAGCGGAATCGCCGCATGGTGGAAGGCCAATTCGCGCGACCAGACCTGCGCGGCGTGTCCTCCGCCTAGATGGACGAAGGACATCGCCAGCAGAAACAGAGACATGGTGCCCACCAGGCGCGATGTCGTCGCCCTCCGCGTATGATCGAGCGACGCGAAAAAGCCCACCGCCGCGAAGCAGGTGAGCAACCCGAATCCTACCGTGATCATTTGCAATCCCAGCCGGTGATAACGCGCGCCTTCGCTGAATAGTTCCGCCACATGGAGCGCGATCGCGACCCCACTCAGCGCATATCCGCAGCGCGCCAGTATCCGGTAGCGGTCCCGCAAACAGAGGTCGAACAACACCGCGGGCAACAGACTCAGAACCGAAAATCCGATGGCGACGGTAATGCTGGTGAACGTACTCCCCGGCGTGTTCGCCCCCAGCACCAGCAGCGAGGCGAGATTCCATGCCAGCGCCAGCGCCGCCGCCAGCATCGATTTGGTGCTCCCGCGCAGCCGCCGCGCAGCCCGGTCCTGGATCAATAAATACAGGAAGATGCCGAAGATCAATACTCCAGCCGAGTGTCCAAGCGTATTAACGAGCAAGGACTCGTTCACGGTCCAATCATATAATGACTCTCGTGTTTTGTCGCTCGCGTCCGCCTTCCTCTTTTCTTTTTCATGCGAGAATTGCGGCTTGACCACTGTTCGCGTGAACTCGAAAGGCGCCGGCCGCGCCGCCAGCGGCCATCCCTGGATTTTTGCAAGCGACATAACCGACCGTGGTAACGCGCAGCCCGGTGATGTGGTTAAAGTCGCCGACCCTCGCGGCAGGCCGATCGGAGTCGCGCATTACAGCTCGACCTCTCAGATTACCCTCCGCCTTCTCTCCTCGAAACCACAACCGGTCGACCAGGAATTTTTCCGCCGCCGCCTCACCGCCGCGATCCGGCATCGGGAGCGCGTCGTCAAAGATTCGAATGCTTGCCGCCTGGTTTTCTCCGAAGCCGACCTGCTTCCCGGCCTAATCGTCGATCGTTACGGAGCCTGCCTCGTCATCCAGACACTTAGCCAGGGCATGGAGCGGCAACGTGATTTGATCGTTCATTGTTTGAAAGAGTTGCTCGCGCCCGCGGGCATTCTCGCCCGCAACGACGCCGCGGTGCGCAAGCTGGAAAGTCTGCCGCTGGAAGTAGTTGTCCTCTCCGGCGAGGTCCCGCCCAGAGTCGCGATCGAGATGAATGGACTCCATCTCGAAGCCGATCTCTTAAAAGGTCAGAAAACCGGCGTCTATCTCGATCAGCGCGAAAACTATCTCGCCGCCGCCAAATTCGCCCACGGCCGGATCCTCGATTGCTTCACCTCGACCGGAGGATTCGCGCTGCATTGCGCGAGCCATGCCGAATCGGTGGAGGCCGTGGATTCCTCCGCCGCCGCGCTCGCCACTGCGGAGTCGAACGCCAGGTCGAACAACATTTCCAACATCCAGTTCCGCCAGGCCGACATGTTCGATTTTCTATCGGGCATCGATCGCAAGTACGGCATGATTATCCTGGACCCCCCGGCCTTCGCCAAATCCCGCAAGATGCTCGATGACGCCGCGAAGGGTTATAAGGAGATCAATCTGCGCGCCCTGAAGCTGCTGGAGCCGGGCGGCATTCTTGTGACCTGCTCCTGTTCGCACCACGTGAGCGAAGCGATGCTGTTCGAAATCGTCGCCGAAGCCGCGCTCGATGCGGGTAAGACATTGCGTGTTCTGGAGCGCCGAACGCAGGCCGCGGACCATCCGATTCTGCTCACCGTGCCCGAAACGCTGTACTTAAAATGCCAGATTCTAGAGGTTCTAGCTCATTAAACGGCTTGCCAGTCCAGCACCACCTGCGGTAAGGTAACTTAAGTCGCAACGGTCCTTTGGGGAGCCGTTCGTCTTTCAAGTCTCGTTAATTGTGGAGGATTTTCCGGAATGCTTCTGACCTCGTTGTCCGCCTTTTTCAGGCGCGCCTTCCCGGTTTTTTTGATTCTTTTAGCTGTTGCCGCCGGATCGGCGCCGTTGCGAGCAAGCGAGGCAGAATTGAAACTGCCGGACCTGCACACATCGTCGTTTCTAGGCGGATCTATCAGCGGACCCGCGCTGCTAATGATCGGCCTGGGTATCAGCGCGCTCGGCTTCGTCTTCGGCATCGTAATGTACATGCATCTGAAGAACCTTCCGGTGCACGCATCCATGCTCGAAATTTCCGAGCTCATCTACGAAACCTGCAAAACCTATCTTCTGACGCAGGGCAAGTTTTTGCTGATTCTAGAAGCCTTTATCGGCGCAATTATCGTTTTTTATTTTGGTTTTCTGGCTCCAAATGGCGACCATGCCGGCTTGCCTTGGTCTGAAGTGGCGATCATTTTGGCCTTCAGCCTCGTCGGCATCGCGGGCAGCTTCGGCGTCGCCTGGTTCGGCATTCGCGTCAACACGTTCGCCAATTCGCGCACCGCGTTCGCCAGCCTGAAGGGGAAACCATACCCCTGTTACGCGATTCCCTTGAAGGCCGGCATGAGCATCGGCATGCTGCTGATCAGCGTGGAGCTGTTCATCATGCTCTGCATCCTGCTGTTTATTCCCGGCGATTATGCCGGCCCTTGTTTCATCGGCTTCGCGATTGGCGAATCGCTGGGCGCGGCGGCTCTGCGCGTAGCCGGCGGAATCTTCACCAAGATTGCCGACATCGGCGCGGACCTGATGAAAATCGTCTTCAAGATTAAAGAGGACGACGCGCGCAACCCCGGCGTGATTGCGGATTGCACCGGCGATAATGCCGGCGATTCCGTCGGACCCTCGGCCGATGGCTTCGAAACTTACGGCGTCACAGGCGTCGCGCTGATTTCGTTTATCCTGCTGGCCGTCAATAACGACGTGGTAAAAGTGGACCTGCTGGTCTGGATCTTCGTCATGCGCGTGATGATGGTGATCACCAGCGGCGTCTCCTATTTCCTGAATGAAGCCATTGCCAAGGCCCGTTATCAGAGCGTCGACAAAATGAATTATGAGACGCCTCTGACCACGCTGGTCTGGCTGACGTCGTTCCTTTCGATCGGCGCGACATACGTGGTTTCGTACTTCATGATTCCTGATCTCGGCGGCGATCCCACCATGTGGTGGAAGCTCTCCACCGTAATCACCTGCGGCACCCTGGCCGGCGCCGTGATTCCGGAGCTGGTGAAAGTCTTCACCTCGGTCGATTCGGCGCACGTCAAGG
>JBEKPC010000063.1:0-45436 GCA_049521155.1 Bryobacteraceae bacterium | reverse complement strand
GATTCTGATTGGCGGCCTTCACTTCGTCGCCGAGCTTGTCACGAGGGATCAGGCGCACGATAGTCGAGAGGCGATCCGAGGCGACGATCAGATAGCCGCGGGTGGGTTCATAGGCGCTGCTTCCCCAGTTGACGCCGCCGACATTGCCGGGAAAAACGATGGTCCCTTCAAAGCTGGGTGGCGTGAACAGGCCGCGCGAATCGAGCCCTTCGAGCCGCGCTTTGCACCAGGCTTTTTCCTCGGGCGTGATGCCCCAGGCGTCGTCGGCCGAGAATTTTTGCGGGGCTAAGGTGTCGTATTTCGGGAACGGCTGGGTGGGCGACGATTGCTCGCCTGGGATTTTCGATTGCGGCACGGGGCGCTCCTCAATCGGCAAAAGAGACGTGCCGGTTTCGCGGTCGAGGACGAAAAAATGTCCGATCTTGGTGGTCACGGCGACGGCGGGAGTGCCTTTCCAGGTCACCAGCGCGGGTTGCGAGGCGACATCGTAATCCCAGAGATCGTGATGCACCACTTGAAAGGCCCACAAGACTTGGCCGGTCGATGCGCGGAGAGCGACCACGGAGTTCGCGTAGCCGTTATTGCCGGGACGCTCCCCGCCATAGAAATCGGGACTGGCGCTGCCGGTGGGAACGAAGACCATGTCGCGTTCAGGATCCGCCGCGATCGTCGACCATGCGTTGGCGGCGCCGGCATTTTTAAGCGACGCGGGCAGAGGATCGAAGCTCCAGACCAGCTTGCCGGTGCGGGCATGATAGGCACGCACGATGCCGCGCTCTGAATCCGCCAAGCGGCCGTCGCCGATGGAGGAGCCGGTGATGACCAGGTCGCCGACGATCGCGGGAGGCGAGGTGACCTGATAATCGCCCTTGTTCTTGAGGCCGACGCCTTGCGTCAAATCGATTTGGCTGAAGCCGTCGCAAACTTTGCCGCTGGCCGCATCGACCGCGATCAGGCGGGCGTCGATGGTGCCAAAGATGATGCGACGCTGGCAGGGATCGCCCTTCTTGCGCGTGGAATCAAGCCAAGTGGAAACGCCGCGCGAGGTAACCTCAGAATATCCGTGCGAGCGGTCGATATCGGGGTCGAACTTCCAGCGCTCCTGGCCGGTGACGGGGTCGAGGGCGATCACCTGATTGAAAGGTGTCGAGAGATAGAGCGTGCCATCGATCATGATCGGCGTGGCTTCGAACGCGGCTTTGCTGGTGAGCTCCGATTTCGGAAGAAGCGCGCCGGTGTGATACTCCCATGCGGGTTTCAACTGCGTGACGTTCTGACGCGTGACCTGTGCGAGCGGCGAGTAGCGAGTGCCACCGGCATCGCGGCCGTAGGCGGACCAATCGACATCGCCGCTGATTAACAAAAGAGCGAGAAGAGCGTGCATGAATTGAGTATCGCGCCGGGCGGGTCTGAGAGCACTCCTTTTGGGACGAGCAGGCCTGGGGAAGGGACGAATGGGCCTCAGCGCAGGATTTTTTGAGAGGCCTCCGCCGTAATGTAGCGGCGGGTCCACGGGATTGTCGCGCCATCTTTCATCACGATTTTATATTCGCCGTGGAACCACGGCTGCAATTCGCGAATGCTATCCAGGCGCACGATGGCGGAGCGATTGACGCGCACGAATTCGGCGGGGTTGAGCTTTTTCGAAAAGGTATCGAGCGTGCCGCGCACGGTATACGGCTTCACCGCGTGCAGGACCAGATAATTTCGAGCGCCTTCGATCCAGGCGACCTCGGCGGTAGCGATGAAAAACGAGCGGCCGTTTTCGGTGATTAGAATACGGTCCGTATAGTGCTGCTTCAGATCGGCGATCAGGCGCTGAAGGTGGCCGACGACGTCGCCTGCCTGCCGCCGCTGCCGTACGCGATCGAGGACCTTTTGCAGGCGCTGCTCGTCGTACGGTTTCAGCAAATAGTCGAGTGCGTGGACCTCAAACGCTTTCAACGCAAACTGATCATGCGCGGTGACGAACACGATTTCGGGCAGCGGAGGCGTCAATGCGGCCGCCACGGCGAATCCATCGAGCTTCGGCATCTGCACGTCGAGAAAAACGACATCGGGGCGCAGGCGCGCGATCGCTGCGATTGCCTCCGCGCCATCGGACGCTTCGCCGACGACCTCAAAATCGCCGGCCGCGTCAAGGAAGCGCTGCATCTTGCGGCGCGCCGGACGTTCGTCGTCAACCAGCAGGGTTCGAATCGACATGAAAAGGAACCTGCAAAGTGACGATCAAGCCACCGTCGTCGGCATTATGGAGGTCCATGCGGTGCGTGCCTCCGTAGAGCCGCTCCAGGCGCTCCGCTGTGTTCGAAAGTCCGATGCCGTTGAGCTTTTGGCCGACGATGCCGGGGCCGTGGTCGCGGACTTCGAGGCGCAGGGATCCGTTCTCGCGCGCCGCGCGCACTTCGACGCGCACCTTCGACGTGCTCCGATCCGCGCCATGTTTAATCGAGTTTTCGACCAGCGGTTGAAGCACCAGCGGAGGGACCATCGCGCCGCGCGCCTCGATACTGGCTGAAGCACCAGCGGAGGGACCATCGCGCCGCGCGCCTCGATACTGGCCTCGACGTCGACCTCCAGGCGCTCCTCGAAGCGCGCCTTCATGGTCTCGACGTAGAGGCGCAGGAATTCGATCTCACGCTCCAGCGTTACTTCCTGCGCGTCGCCTTGTTCAAGTGTCGAGCGCAGCAGATCGCTGAGGCGCGCGATCATGCGGTCCGCGGCGCGCACGTCTTCATACATCACGGAGGAGATGGTGTTTAGCGTGTTGAACAGAAAATGCGGATTGAGCTGTAGCCGCAGGTTCTGCAACTGCGCCTGGGCCAGCGTTTTTTCAAGCTGCACGGAGCGGATCTGGCGGTAGTAAAGAGTGGTGAGGCCGGCCCAGATCGCATAGCTGATCACATCGACCGGCAGTTCCATGAAATACCGCGTCGGCATGGTTCCGTAATCATAGTGGCCGAGTCCGGCGAGCGGAAAAAGCAGTAGCCGCGAGCCCCAGTTGAGCGTCGTGTGCACGGCGGAACCGGCCAGCACGAGGGCGATATGCTTCGGGAGATTGCGAGCCCAGGAATCCGAATCGAGGGGATAGCGCCTAACGGCCCACCAGGCCAGAAGAATCATGACGACAGACCCGTAGCAGCCCGTCCCTTGCTCGATGAACGTCACGAGCCACGGCTCATGATGCTGGCGCGTGATGATGTCGAGATACCGGTAGGTGAACTCCAGCAGCGCGATCGCCGTGGAGTAGACGAACAGGAGCAATGCGGCTTTGCTGCGCGGCCGGACCATGTAGAAACTATATCCAACCTCAGTATCATGAAATACGTATGCGCATCGGGGTCGACGCTGGTGGAACATTTACGGACTTTATTGTTTTATACGACGACGGACATTTGGAAACCTTCAAAATGCGGTCGAATCCGCGTGCGCCGGCCGAAGTGATCCTGGCGGGGATCGCGCGTGCCGCGAGACGGAACAAGGCTGAAGTGGTGCATGGATCGACCGTCGCCACCAATGCGCTGCTGGAACGCAAGGGCGCGAAAACGGCGTTCGTGACCACGGAGGGCTTCGAAGATCTGATCGAGATCGGACGCCAGAATCGCGCCGAGCTTTACAATTTAATGCCCGCGCCGCGCCGTCTGCTGGTGGATCGCGAAATGTGTTTCGGCGTGAAGGAGCGGGTTTACTTTGATGGCTCCGTTGCGAAAAAGCCGTCCGCGGCGGAGTGGAAACGCGTTGCCGCACGATTGAAAAAATCCGGCGCAAAATCGATCGCGATCTGTTTCCTGCATGCGTATCAAAATTCGGCAAATGAGCGAGCGGCGGCGAAGGCACTGGCCGAAGCGGGCGTTTATCTTTGCGCCTCGCACGAAATCAGTCCTGAGATTCGCGAGTACGAACGGGGGTCGACCACGCTGGTGAATGCTTATGTCGGACCGTTGATGGAGAGCTATCTGGGCCAGCTCGAACGCTCGCCCGAGGGGCGCCGCATCGCGATTATGCAATCGAACGGCGGATTTCTTTCCGCTCGCGACGCGCGGAAACATGCCGTGCGGACGGTGCTCTCGGGTCCCGCCGGAGGACTGGTGGGTGCGCTCGAAACCGCGCGGGCCAGTGGTTTCACGCGTGTTTTGGGATTCGACATGGGAGGTACGTCGACCGATGTGAGCCTGGTCGATGGCGTGGCGCGCCATACAACGGAGGCGTCGGTCGACGGCTATCCGATTCGCGTGCCGATGCTCGATATTCACACGGTGGGCGCGGGCGGCGGATCGATTGCGCGGGTCGATGCGGGTGGTCTGCTGCGGGTAGGTCCGGAGAGCGCGGGCGCGGATCCGGGTCCCGCATGCTACGGCACCGGCACATCGGCGACGGTAACCGATGCGCACGTGGTGCTGGGAAGAATCAGCGTGGAACAGCTTCTGGGCGGCGCGATGACCATCGATAAGGAGCGCGCTGCGGCGGCTGTCGGTCAGATTGCCAAACGTTTGAAGATCGATCTCGCGTCCGCGGCGGCGGGGATTTTGCGGGTCGCGAATGCAAACATGGAGCGGGCGATTCGCGTGGTTTCGGTCGAACGCGGGCATGATCCGCGAGACTTCGCGCTGGTCGCATTTGGAGGCTGCGGAGGATTGCATGCCTGTGAAATCGCGGAAGAGCTCGGCATTCGCACGGTGATCGTGCCCGAATATGCGGGAGCGCTTTCCGCCCTCGGCATGTTGATGGCGGATGCGGTGCGGGACTACGCGGCCGGAGTTTTAGGAAGGCGCGATATCGATAAAATGTTTGTCGCGCTGGAGCAGCGCGCGCGCCGCGAATCGCCGGCGGCGGAAATTGAGCGCACCGCGGATCTTCGTTATCGCGGGCAAAGCTACGAACTGAATGTGCCTTGGAACAACGGCAATCCCGCCGCGTTGTTTCATCGCGCGCACGAGAAAATTTACGGTTATGCCAACGCCGATCGCGAGGTTGAAGTGGTCGCTATTCGCGTGCGCGCCCGCACCGCCGTCGAGAAACCGAAACTGGTGCGCAGTGGTTCCAGGAAGACGGGAAAGCCGGAGCAACGACCGATTTGGGTGGGCGGGAGCGGAAAGAAAATCGACGTGTGGAAACGGGAGAGCCTCAGCGACCGCGCGAAGCCGGGACCGGCGCTGGTGCTTGATTACGGATCTACCACGCTGATTCCGCCCGGATGGAAATTTCGGGTGGACCGCGCAGGCAACTTATTATTGACAGTATAATCGACCCATGATTGAACTCGACGTCGCGCCTCGCCGCACGAAGATCGTGACCTCGGCTGAGGAGCCCGCTCGATACCTTGTCCTAGGCGATTTCGGCGGCCGTCCGGCTGAGCCGCACGTTGTCGATCGCGATAATATCGACGACGTCATTTCCATTCTCCAGGTGTCCGCCGGCGGCATGCGGATTCGCTCGCTCGAAGATTTTCATCCGGACCGCTTGTACCATCGTTTCGAGATGGGGGAGACCGGGGAGCCGGCCGAGCCCGAACCCGCGCCGCCGGCTGCATCGCCCACAGCCGACATCGGAGAGCTGCTTCGCCCCAGGAGCCTATTGGAACAGATCGCCGAGGGTGGCGATCCTTTCGAACAATACGTGAAGGAATTGGCCCTGGCCCACTCCGTGCCGCGGCAGAAAAAGAATGGAGACCGGACCGCCGCGCTGAGTGAGCGCATGAACGCGCTGCTGCACCATCCGCGATTTCAGGCGCTGGAATCCGCGTGGCGAGGGGTCGATTTCGCGGTCCGGCAAATGGACGACGCGGCGGCGCGCATTCATATTGTGCAGTATTCGAAAGAAGACCTGGCCATCGACCTTGCGTCAGATAATCTTCGCGCCACGCGCCTTTATGCGATTCTGCATTCGCGGCGCTGGACGGCGGCGATCGGCTTTCATTCGTTCGACGACGCTGACGTCGCGTTGCTCGCCGGCATCGCCGTGGTCGCGGCCGACGCGCATGTGCCTTATCTGGCGCAAGGCTCGGCGGATATGGAATCCGCGCTCGAGGTGCTGCGGGACGTGCCGGAAGCTTCGCACCTGGGCCTCGCGCTTCCCCGCCTGCTGCTGCGATTGCCTTATGGGCCGCGCACCAGCGCGATCGATTCTTTTGAGTTCGAAGAAATGCCCGGCGCGCCGGTGCATGGGCATTATTTGTGGGGCAACGCCGCGCTGGCCTGTCTGGCGGTGCTGGTTCGCGGCGACGCGGAAAATCTGAATCTCGAAGATCTCCCCGCGCATACCTATAAACACGATTCGGAATGGATGATGACGCCCTGCGCCGAAGTTTTTATGACAGAAAAAGAGGTGCTCGCGCTTATGGATTGCGGCTTGATGCCACTCATCTCTTATAAGGACCGCCCGCTGGTGCGCCTGGCTGGATTCCGCGCCGTCAACTCCGCGCCGCTACCGCTTCCATCTCCGTTTTAGCGAGCCCTTTCCATTTTCGAACCTGCGCCCGCCGATGCTTCGGCATCGTGTCGACCGCCTCCACGCACTGCGCGAAAGCCTCGCGAGCTTCGGCAGATTTTCCAAGGCCCACGAGAGTTTTCCCGTACCAATAAAGCCCCTCGGGATCGTACGAACGCCGATCGGTATACTTGCGAAGCGCCGCGGCTGCCTCAACGAATCTGGAAGACGCTACGTAGGCGGCCCCTAATTCGCGCCACACTTCACTCGACGACAATTTGTCGTCCAGCGCCGCCGCGGCTTTCAGATATCGAATCGCATCGTCAAACCGCCCCTGCTCCCGCGCGATGCGTCCCAACTGAAACTGTGCGTCGGATTCCGTTGGATCTATCTCAATCGCGCGCGAGAATCGGGCGATCGCCTCGGTATACTGCCGCCTCTTCTGATACACCAGCCCCAATTGATAATGAGCATCGGCATCGCGCGGATTCGTGGTCGAAAGCTCCAGTTGCCGTTGAAACTGCTGCCGCCCGCGCAATCCTTCGCCCAGCGATCGCACCTCGCCGCCGAACATGGAGTACGCGTAATACAACAGAAACGGCGACATCAGGTAATATTTCAACCCGCCAGCGAGATCGGACAGCGCGATTCCGCCCATCGCCGCGATGCATCCGACCAACGCCATCCCGATCGCCGGTCCAAATCCGATGCCGAACAGCGTTCGAATCCCGAACGCTGCCAGCACCGCGAAATACAGATTCGCCACGATCAATAAAACGGCGCCTGACAGGACCAGGCTAGCGAGCGCGATTGGCAGATACGCCGCCGCCCACGCCATCAGCACGCACATCAGCAGCGATGAATAATCGCTCCGCATCAGCACTCCGAAACCGCCAAATCCGCCCGCCGCGCGCAGGAAAATCACCGCCGGCACGAATACCACAACGATCGTGACCAGGGGCGCGAGTAGCGAATATCCCAGCCAGCTCCCGACGGCGTGTTCCACGATGGTTCGCGGGCGAAACACCCCCAGCGCCCCGAAACTCAGCAGGATCGAAGCGCCCAGCGCCGTCACGACCGCGAACCACAGCCGTCCGCGATCCAAAATCCTGCTGATCCCCGCCACCGGCTGTATGTAAAGCAATAAAAGGGCAGTTATGTTCTCGCGCACCATGCTTCTACCTTATTAGAAGCGAAAATCGGGTACGAGTGTGCCAAACTGAAGATTCGTGCAGAAAAAAGTAAAGATTCGCTCCACCACCATCCTATGCGTGCGCCGCGACGGCAAAGTCGTCATGGCCGGCGATGGACAGGTTACCCTCGGCTCAGAGGTTTTGAAGGCATCGGCCAAGAAACTCCGCCGCCTCTATAACGGAAAGGTCGTCGCCGGATTCGCGGGAGCCACCGCTGACGCGTTCGCTCTCTTCGCGCGCTTCGAACAGAAGCTCGAACAGCATAACGGCAACCTCGCGCGCTCCGTCGTGGAGCTTGCGAAAGACTGGCGAACCGATCGCATGCTGCGGCACCTGGAAGCCCTGCTGCTGGTCGCCGACATCGGCGCGACCTACATCGTCAGCGGCACCGGCGACGTGATCGACCCTGACGATTCCATCGCCGCCATCGGCTCCGGCGGCTCCTATGCGAAATCGGCCGCCGTCGCGCTCATCGAAAATACGAAACTTTCCGCGCGCGAAATCGTCGAAAAGTCAATGGCCATCGCCGCCAAAACCTGCATCTATACTAATGACAACATCGTGTTTGAGGAGCTCGGCTGATGGTGATCTATCTTCCCTCGCAGGCCGCTGACGACCTGCCGGTTCTTGACGAATTAACGCCCCGCGAGATTGTCCGGGAGCTTGATAAATACGTCATCGGACAAGCTGACGCCAAGAAAGCCGTCGCCATCGCGCTGCGCAATCGCATCCGCCGCCAGAAGCTGGAACCGGAAATGGCCGAGGAGGTGATGCCGAAAAATATCCTCATGATCGGTCCCACCGGCGTCGGTAAAACCGAACTCGCGCGCCGCCTCGCCAAGCTTGCCAATTCGCCGTTTCTGAAGGTCGAAGCCAGCAAGTTTACCGAAGTCGGCTACGTCGGCCGCGACGTTGAATCCATGATTCGCGATCTGGTCGAAATATCCATCGACATGGTCCGCGAAGAGCGTCTCAATGAAGTGGGGGAGCGCGCGGAGCGCAACGCCGAAGAGCGTCTGCTCGAATTGCTGATGCCCGCGCAGCCCGAAACCACCGACAGCGCCGACCGCACCCGTGAAAAACTGCGCGAGAAATTACGAGCCGGCAAGCTCGACGACCGCATGGTCGAGATCGATGTCAAGGAACGCGGTCCGTCGTTTGAAGTCACCACCGCCAGCGGCCTTGAGGAAATGGACATCAATCTCAAGGATGTCCTGCCTGGCCTGTTCGGCGGCCGCACCCGCAAGCGAAAAATGCGCGTCGGCGAAGCGCTCGATTATCTGGTTCAGGAAGAGGAGCAGAAGCTCGTCGACATGGATCAGGTGACGCGCGTCGCCATCGAGCGCGTGGAGCGCAGCGGCATCATCTTCTTGGATGAGATCGATAAAATCGCCGGCCGTGAAGGCGGCCACGGTCCCGACGTTAGCCGCGAAGGCGTGCAGCGCGACATTCTGCCCATCGTCGAAGGAACCACCGTCAACACCCGCTACGGCTTCGTCCGCACGGACCATATTTTGTTCATCGCCGCCGGCGCGTTCCACGTCTCGAAGCCCAGCGACCTGATCCCGGAGCTGCAAGGCCGTTTCCCCATTCGCGTCGAGCTGAAATCGCTCTCAGAGGCCGATTTCATTCGCATTTTGAAGGAGCCGAAGAACGCGCTCATCAAGCAGTATCAGGCGCTGCTCGATACTGAAGGCATCAAGCTGGTCTTCACTGAGGACGCCGTAAAAGAGATCGCTTCCTTCGCCGCCCAGGTCAACGACTCCACCGAAAATATCGGCGCGCGCCGCCTCCATACGATTCTCGAAAAGCTTCTTGAAGACGTTTCCTTCGACGGTCCCGATCTCAAAAAGAAAAACGTGAAGGTCGACGCCGTTTACGTCCGTAAGCAACTGGCCGATATCGTCAAGGATCAGGACCTCAGCCGCTACATTCTCTAGTCAGGCGCCGATGAACGCGCATAGACCATTTTTCTTAATCGTCGTTTTTCTATTGGCGCTTGCCGGCTGCGGTTATCCTGGCCCCGTCCTGCCGCCTCTCCTCAACATCCCGTCGCAAATTCCCTACGTCAACGCAGTCGAATATGGAGACCAGATCCTGGTTCAGTTCACACAGCCGGAGCTGACCACCGAGGGAAATCCCGTCCTGAATCTGCGCCTGCTCGAAGTACGCGTCGGCCCGCCCGTCACGCCGCTGATGCCTCAGGTCTGGGAAAAAACGGCGAAGTCTTACCCCGTTCCCAACCCCGCGCCCGGCGCATTCACGAAAGAAATTCCTGTCGCCGATTGGCTGAACAAGGAAGTGCTGATCTCCGTCCGCGCCGTCGGATCGCGCGGAAAGCCCGCCTCCTGGGCGACGCTGAAGGCCCTCAAGATTGAGCCGCCTCTTCCGCAGCCCACCGCTCTCGCCGCCGAAAATGTCGAGCAGGGAGTCAAGATCACCTGGAAAGGCGCCGGCCCGAAGTATCGCATTTACCGCGCCTTGGGCGACGCAACTCCGGAACGCCTCAATGAGTCGGATCGCCCGGAATTTGTCGACGACACCACGCAATACGACAAGGCTTATCAATACCTGGTCCAGGCCATCACGGACGATCTTCACGGAAGCAAGGTATCCGATCCCGTCTTCTGCACGCCCGTCGATACTTTCCCTCCGGCCGTTCCAGGCGCGCTGACCGCCATTCTCGGCGTCTCCACAATCGAGCTTGCCTGGACCCGCAACACCGAAGCCGACTTCAAGGGGTATAACGTCTACCGCTCCACCGAAGGCGCCCCCTTCGTAAAAATCGCCGAACTGGTCCCCGCGCCCGCCTTTAGCGATAGCAATATTGAAGCCGGCAAAAAGTATCGCTATGAAGTCTCCGCCGTGGATGTAAAAGGCAACGAAAGCGCCCACTCCACCCCCGCCGACGCCTCCGCTCAGTAGCTACCTCTGCTCCGTTCTACCGAGCCGACCACGGGGAGCGGAGTTTTACAAGCGGCCAACACGCTATGACAAATGATGATATACTAACGCGCTAAGTATTGAATTGTTAGTGTTCTTATTAAGAAAAGGGCGGGACTGTGTCTACGGGGATCAATGGGACGCGCGCAGCCCGAAGGGATGGTGATGCTTTGAACGATCTTCTCGTCATTCGCATCTTGTTTATTGTCATACTCGCTTGTGCTGCCTTTTTTCTGAGGCCGTTCAATTTAAGCGGACCACTCGCCGCCGCTGTCGGCGCCGCCGCGGGATTGTGTGTCGTCTTCTTCGAAATCCGTATCAAGCAAGTGAGCCTCACCCGCTTGATAGGCGCCGCCGCAGGCAGTGTCCTAGGCATTTTCGGAGCCTTTCTGATCTCGCTGGTGCTCGGCCATGCCATGCCAAACAGCACTACCACTATTCCATTCGTCGAAGTCGTGCTGCTCGGCTGGATGATGTACTGCGGCCTCGTCGTCGGTGCCGCGAAAGGCGAATCGCTCAATCTGTCGGCGTTTGGCGGCTTGTTCGGCGTCGAAAAAGTGACGAAAACGGTATTCAAAATTCTCGATACCAGTGTCATTATCGATGGCCGCATTGCCGATATCGTCGAGACCGGTTTCGTCGATGGCACGCTCGTCATCCCTCAATTTGTGCTGCGTGAATTGCAACTGGTGGCGGATTCGTCGGACTCCATGAAGCGCAACCGCGGCCGCCGGGGCCTGGATGTCCTCCAGCGCATACAAAAGATGCCGCAATTAAACATTCAGATTTTTGAGGATGACTTCCCCAATGTCCGCGATGTCGACATGAAATTAATTGAGCTTGCCAAAGTGTATGACTCAAAGATCGTCACCAATGACTTCAATCTCAACAAGGTGGCGCAGCTTCATGGCGTGGTCGTGCTCAACATCAACGATCTGGCGAACGCGTTAAAGCCCGTCGTCCTGCCCGGCGAGCTCATGCGCGTTTTCATCCTCAAGGAAGGAAAAGAATACAACCAGGGCGTGGCTTATCTTGACGACGGCACCATGGTGGTGGTCGACAACGCGCGCAAGATGATCTCCAAAACCATCGACGTAGCGGTGACCAGCGTACTTCAAACCACCGCTGGCAAAATGATTTTCGGCCGATTCGACGAGCGCACCCACGCCGTGCACGAAAAGGATCGCGCCCCCGCCCGCGAGCACGTAACCCCAGCCGCCAGCACCGGGTCCTGACCCCCAGCCCTTGTTTGTGTTTGTGGGGCGGCGCCATGCGCTGCCAGCAATAGCGACGAAAACACGCGACGCTTCCGGTCGACGTTCTGAACCGCCATGCGTAAGCATGCGGCCGACCGGCGACGAATTTAGGAATCGAGATCGAAAGCCGCCGTGAGGGGGATTTCAATGGCGGGGTTCTCAGCGCGGAGGATCTCGCAGACCGCGCCGGCGGGATTTTTCTGTGAGTAGAGCAGCGCGCTTTGCTCCTGAGGGTCAACGATCCAGACCCATTCAACGCCGATGGAAAGATACTCCTGAATTTTCGGCAGCATGCGAACCATGCGGTCTTCTGGAGAAAGAATTTCGACGACAAGAAAGGGAGCGACAGTCGGGATGCCCGTGCCGATGTCGTCGTTGCGCCAGACGGCTATATCCGGAACGCGGTAGCGCCGCTCTGAGATCTGAATGCGGGTTTCAGGCAGCACTCTCAAGCCAAGGCGGCTTCGCAACTGCCTGAGCAGGCCGATAAGATTGCTTTGCACATCACTATGCGGAATTTCGCCTATATTGCGTTCCACGATCTCGCCGTCGAGATATTCGCAGTCCGGTCCTTCAAAGCTCGTGCGGAGGTATTCGCTGACGTCCATCAGCACTTTCGTGCTCATGTGCTCAATTATGGCACCGAACGTCGACGCCGGTAGACTTTCATCCGTATATGTACGCTAAAATCAAACTTCCGATATGAAAGTTTCTGTCATCCTCCCTGCGGCAGGCCTCGGCACGCGCATGGGCCGGGAGAAATCCGGCATCAGCCGCAAGCAATTTATGCTGCTCGATGGCGCGCCGATCCTGATCCATACCATCCGCAAGTTTTTGCAATGCAACTCCGTGTCGGAAATCGTCGTGGCCTTGCGCGCGGAGGATCTCGACTGGGCGCGCGGTCTCGTCTTTCAGGAACACACGGTAAAGACCGTGCGTTTTGTCGAAGGCGGCGATAGCCGTCAGCAATCGGTGGAAAACGCGCTGGCAACACTCCCCGCCGATACGGATCTGGTCGCGGTCCACGACGCAGTACGTCCTTTTATTGAACCGTCGTTAGTGGAGCAGGTAATTGCCGAAGCAGCCGTCGCCGGTGCAGCCATCGTCGGCATTGTTCCCGTCGATACCGTGAAGCGCGTTCATAAAAACAAGATCCGCGCCACCCTTCCCCGGGAGCATCTGGTGTTGGCGCAGACCCCGCAAGTGTTTCGCTTCGATCTGTTGAAGAAAGCCTTCGAGATGGCGCGTCAGGACAGTTTCACCGGCACCGACGAATCGAGTTTAGTAGAGCGCCTGGAGCAAGTCGAAGTCAGCGTGGTGCAAGGCAGCGATCGCAACATCAAGATCACCAAACCCACCGACATGGACCTGGCGCGCCTGTTTCTGGACGAAGAAACGGCGGGAAAGCCGGCGTGAGAATTGGGCAAGGCTGGGATGTGCACCGCCTGATCGCAGGCCGCCCGCTCATTCTAGGGGGCGTAACAATTCCATCCGAGTTCGGCCTCGACGGCCACTCCGACGCCGACATCCTTTCCCATGCCATTACTGACGCATTGCTCGGTGCAGCCGCGCTCGGCGACATTGGAATGCATTTCCCGGACACGGATCCGCAATGGAAGGGCGGAGACAGTAAACAATTCCTGGCCTTCGCCGCCTGGCTGGTTCGCGACAAAGGCTTCCAGATCGTGAATGTCGATTCGACGGTGATTTTGGAGCGCCCCAAGCTCAAAGATTTTCGACTCCCCATTCGCGAAGCACTCGCCGTAACGATGGGTATTCCACCTGATTGCGTGTCGGTAAAATTCAAGACCGCCGAGCGGGTAGGGCCGGTCGGCGAGGGCAAATCAGCCGAAGCGCAAGCGATAATTATGCTCGAAAAACGTGCACTTTAAGGTCGATTAAGGCTTCTTACAGGCATCAAATGAGCAGAATAAGCTTCCCTATGGTCTGCCGCCCTTCCAAATCGCGATGCGCCTGCGCCGCGTAAGCCAGTTGATACTCGTGTTCCGCCCGTAAAACCAGCTTCTTTTCAGCAATCCAGCGAAAAATATCCCCAACGCGCCATTCCAACTCCTTACGGTCGGAAATGTAGTGTTGGAGCGAAGGACGGGTGAAGAAAAGCGATCCTTTTTGCGACAACAATAACGGTTCAAACGCCGGCACGGCGCCACTGGATTGTCCGAATGAAACCGCCATGCCGCGTGGACGCACACAATCCAAACTCTTCATTAGAGTAGTGTTGCCGACTGAATCGTAAACCACGTCGACACCCCTGCCATCCGTCAGCCGCTTGGTTTCGGCCACAAAATCCTGGGTGGTATAAAGAATAACTTCGTCGGCCCCGGCTTCCCGGGCGAGTTGCGCTTTCGCTTCGGTGCTGGTGGTGCCGATGACCCGAGCGCCAGCGAGTTTCGCCATCTGCACCAGTAGCAGCCCGGTGCCTCCGGCGGCGGCATGAATCAGCGCCGTATCGCCTTTTTTCAAAGGGTAGGTGGAATGCATAAGATAATGAGCCGTCATGCCTTGCAGCATCACCGCGGCGCCGTCGCGAAACTCGACGCGGTCCGGCAGCGGGACCAACAATGACTCCGGCACCAGCGCATACTCCGCATAAGAGCCGCGCGACATTGCCCAAGCGACCCGGTCGCCTTTCTTGAACAGGTCACCTGCCTCAACGGTGCCTGCGCCTTCTGATCCCAAGATGGCTGGCAACGGTATCTTATACAATCCACTGCGCTGATAGGTGTCGATAAAATTGACCCCGGAGGCCGCGACCTTCACCAGCGCGTGTCCCGGAGTAAGCTCCGGTTTTGGCATGTCCCCGTATTTAAGGGCCTCGGGACCGCCGGTCTGTTCAATGTAAATGGCTTTCATGGACCTTCCTTCGCAGATGCGCGGCACCCGCGTAGAGTAGCAAGTATGTGAGTGTAAAGGGGAAAAACATCAGGCGCGTGATCGCGGGCACGGCGGCAGCCCCCGTCAGCCCGGCGCGAAATAACATGAAGTGCAGAATGACGCGCCATTGCGCCCGGTCTGCCCAGAAGAAATCGCAATTTTCGTTGACAATGAAAAGCTTTGCCGGGATCTTCGCGGCGAGCCACCATTTCCACTTCGTCATGATGGGCTCGGCGGCGCAGATGATGCCGATGGCGGCGTAGTTGCGCGATTTCAACTCGGCCAACAATTTGGCGCGGCTCGAAGGATCGGTATAATCGATCACGCGCGAAATTTTTCCGCGGAAGCTTTGCGGCACGCCGGCGAAGCAGGTGACCAGATCGATCTCGATCGTCTCTCCGTAGATCTGATAAAGTTTGGGAATCAAGTTGTCAAACAGATGGCGCGCGCCGCTCTCCACCAGGAGGACTCGAGTCAGCGGCGGAATGTCTCGACGGAAGAAGCGGCGCAAGTGACGATTGTAGCGAAATAAAAATATCTTGACAATTTTCCAGATTTATCCGCATAATGAGTCGTCTACTTCCCGCGTTCGATCCTTCCTGTTGTAGAAAAATAACACACAACCTGTGTCCATTAGGACCATTTTTATGACGCTTGTAAATAGACGTGTATGTGAAGATCTCATTTTGCTGGTAGCCGCGTTTTTTGCCGTCGCCTGGGCGATCGCGCGGGCCTGCGTCCAATCGATCACTATCGATGAATCCACCACGTACCTTCTCTTCGTCGACAGGCCGTTTCATTGGGCATTGTTTCCCTCTTCCAACAATCATGTTCTGAATACGTTGCTGATGTGGGTGACCACCCATCTGTTCGGCACGTCCAGTTTTACGGTCCGCGCGCCCGCGCTGCTGGGCGCAATTTTGTATGCCGGTGTTTGTTATTTTTTGTGCCAGAGCATAGCAAATCAATTCAGTCTCCGGCTCCCTCTTTTTATTTGTTTGACTTATAATCCATTTATTTTTGATTTTATGGTCGCCGCGCGCGGTTATAGCCTGGCGGACGCATTTCTATTGGCGGCGATTGCGATTCCGGTGTGGCATCGCCTGAAGGGCGGGCTATCGCTGCGCCAATCCTGTATTTTGGCGTCGCTCGCGCTGGGATTGTCGTTCACCGCCAATTTCTCATTCGCTTTTATCGATCTGGCGGTATTTCTTGGCGTCGTCATCTGGGCCATCCGGCGCCGCGAAACCGAATCCGTGGTCCGCATTGTCGAATACTGCGTGCTGCCGGGCCTTCTGGTCGCGCTCCTGATCTGCGGTTACGCGATCGCGCACTGGACCAGGGGGGAAATGTGGTGGGGCGCGCACTCGCTCAGCGAAACGACCAGGAGCCTGGTGCAATCGTCACTTTATCAACTGGATCCGCGATTCGCAGAGTCGGGATTATACAAGCTGATGGACCTGTTGAAGCCGTCGATGCTACCGGTGCTCGCCATTCTTTGTGTGATCCAGGTTGTGCTGACCAGGCTCGAAGGCTCATGGCTCCAGAGCGCGCACGCCCGATGGCTGGGAAAATTTGCGGCTGGGCTGGCGGGCATTGTGGCGCTCAGTGTCCTGCTGCACTGGCTGGCATTCCGCTACGAAAATATCCCTCTACCATTGGGCCGAACGGGAATCTATCTGGTGCCGTTGTGTACCCTGATTGCCGGGATCATTGCGGCGGCACCGGTACGATCCTCAATCTCGCGATGGTGCGGCCGCGGCATAACCGTGGTGTTCATCTGCCTGGCTTGCTATTTTCTGTTGTGTATCAGGTTGAATTATTTCAAGGAATGGGAATGGAACGCGGAGGTGAAAGACGTTTATCCTGTACTGGCGCGGCTTAACCGCACCTATGGCGTTACTAATGTCGGCGCGAGCTGGTCTTCCGTTTCTCCGCTGAACTACTATCGAGCGGTGTCGAATGAGAAGCCGTTCCCGGAGTTGACGAGCACATTACCTTATCCTCCGGAAGGCAAATCCATCTATGTCCTGAATCAATTGTTTGATATGGAGTTTCTGGAGAAAGAGAAGCTGGTGGTGGTTTACCGGGGCAAATCGACTGGGCTGGTTGTGGCGGTCCCACCGGGTGGGGTGATTCCGGCGACGATGATTGAGCCTTAGGGCATGGCGGCTCACCCACACGCCATGGCGCTCTGGTTCATCCATCCCCCGGAGCGCGACCAGGGGGTCGCGCGCGGGTCAGGGGACCCGCCCTACTGGACGCCGGGGCTCGACTACCTGCCCCGGGCGTCGAGAGGGGTCTCGACGCGGCACGCAAGAGTGTGCGTGCGCCACAAAACGTCAACTCTAGAGGGTGGCGTCGACGGTCGCGCCAGGCGGGGTTTGGCCGATGATGATTGATCCTTGCGTGAGTGCGCTTGAACGCGGGCCGGGGATTACGATGCCGGTCAGATTCAATGGATCGGCCAGCGCTACGTCTACTTCTTCGCCCATGTAGGTCGAGCGGCGCACTGAACGCAGCAGGTCTACGGCTTCCGGTCTGGCGAATTGTTCGCCGACGAATCCGGAGATGAAACGGCCGCCGCGAATTTCGCCGCGGGCTTCCATTCGGCGATAGGTCACGAGGAGATCGCGCCAAGCGGGAGCCAGAGGCTCGCGTTGGAGAAGATCGCGGAACACTACGCCCCAGCGGTCCAAAAGAAGTTTTGCGAAGAATTCGACGTCCACGGATTCGGTTTCGGAACGGTCGAACAGCGCCCAACGCCCGGCGGAATGACGGGGACGCTGGGTGCCTCCGGCCCGGCGCTTGGGATCTAACAACGCGCGCAAATTGTCGAATCCATCGGCGGTGACTAAACCGGCGGCCACCAATTCCCAGAGCGCATCCTCCACTTCGCTCGCCAGGCGGCCACTCGATTTCACCAGATCGATAAAGAAACACGCGCCGCGTTTCTGAAGCGCTTCGAAGACGTCGCGCGCTTGATGCGACAAAGGCGTTTCGGTGCGCGGAGCGGTTAAGAACGGAAAATCCTCGCGGCGAAAGAATGTGATCGGCGCGACGCGGGTGGGACGCACGCGCTTAGTAGGCGAATCGGGATCGAACGCGCGATGCGGCGAAAGACGGCCCCAGGCGATCTCTCCTGAAAGACACAGACGGTCGAGCAATTCGGGATCGTAATCGACGATGCGCCGGGGCAAAACAACCGATTCCCAGGCGGAAGCGGGGATTTCGTAGCCTTGGAGCTGCTTCAGGATTTGGAAGAGGCCGTCGACTCCATGCAGTTGGGTGCCGCGCGCCATATGCTGCCAGCGGCAGAGAAATCGCATGAAGTCGGCGGCGCTGACCGGCTCAATTTCTTTACGAAGACGTCCGAGCGTGAGGCGATGGATGCGGGCGACGATGCGGCGATGGCAAAATTCGGCGTCGGAAGAACACCAGCTTCCGCGCAGGATCTGGCCTTCGGCTTCCAGATGCGCGAGGGCGATTTCCACTTCGATTTCGGGCAAGCTGAGGCGCTGCGTTAACGCCGCCGTGGTCGTGGGACCGATGGAATCCATCCAGCCGCGCAGGATGGAAATGTAATCCGTGGTTTTCTCAAGCCGCTCAGTCGCTACCCAATGCCCGTCGATCAGGCTTGCCCTGCCCTTAGCGCGAAGCTGGTCGAAAAAATATTGCCACTGCTCGACTGGAGGCAAAATGATCAGGGTGAGTAAAGCATCGTGCAATTCATCGGGATCACGAACAACGGGCCAGGATTCTTCGGCCACCTGCGCGATGGCGGCGGGATCGAGCGCGCCGATTCCTCCGGCGATATCGGAGCTGAGAGTGCGGCGGATGATGACAGCCCGGGTGCGGCGTTCTTCGAGCGGCGCATCGTCCAGATAGGCGTAGGGATTGGCGTTGAGAATTTCGTGGCAGAAGGGCGAAGGCTCCGGCGTATCGACGGCGACGGTGCGCAGAGTGCCGTCGGCGATGCGGTCCAGAATGTTGATGAGGCCTTTGAGATCCATCGCTTCTTCCAAACAATTGGCGATGGTTTCGTTGACCAGGGGATGATCCGGAATGCGAATTTCGCCGGTGAGATTTTCGGCGCAGGCGACCTGATCGGGAAAGACGGCGGCGAGAAGATCGTCGGCACGCATGCGTTGCAGAGGCGGCGGAACCTTGTGTCCACCGGCGAAGCGCAGCACGGCGAGCGCACGCTGCGCGTTCCATTTCCAGCGCGCGCCGAAAATCGGCGAATCGAGCATGGCTTGGGTGAGCACATGCTCCACCGTGGGTGTTTTTAGAAAATCGAAAACCAGTTCCAGAGGGAAAGAATGCTGATCGCTGAGCGAAAGAACGAGTCCATTATCGGTCGCGGCGGCTTGCAGTTCGAAATTGAAGGTGCGGCAGAAGCGCTTGCGCAGCGCGAGGCCCCACGCTTTATTGATGCGCGAGCCGAACGGTGAATGAATGATGAGCTGCATGCCGCCGCCTTCATCGAAGAATCGTTCGGCGACAATCACATCCTGGCTGGGCACGACGCCGAGGGCGCGCTGACCGGCGTTGATATATTCGACGGCTTGCTCGGCGCCGCGGCGCTCGAGGGAACATTCGCGTTCGAGGAATGCGACGGCTGCGGCGTTTGCCCGCATGCTTACGCATGGCGGTTCGGTGGCTGGCTCGGCTGCACTTTGGTGAACGGTATGGCTACCCGACGCGACGCCTTGGTTGGCGGACGCTACGAAGATATCTTCTCGCAGGCGCGACACTTCGCGGGAAAGCTCGATGGTACGGCCGGGGGCTTCACCGTTCCAGAAAGGAATCGTGGGTGGCATGCCGCGCGCATCTTCCACGCGAACGCGGCCCGCTTCCACACGCTTGATGCGCCAGGATGTGGTGCCGAGGAGAAAGATATCGCCGGCCAGGCTCTCGATGGCGAAATCCTCGTCGAGGGTGCCGACGAGCGTGTTCTCGGGCTCGGCGATCACCTGGTATTGCGTAGTTTCCGGGATGGCGCCGCCGTTGGTGATGGCGATGAGGCGCGCGCCGCGGCGGCCTTTAATCACGCCATTGACCTGATCCCGATGCAGCATGGCGCCACGGCGTCCGCGCATGGTGGCGATGCCTTCGGATAGAACTTCGATCACGGAATTGAAGCGCTGGCGGGTGAGGTCGCGATAAGGATAAGCGGAGCGCACCAGATCGAAGAGATCGTCTTCCTTCCATTCGCCGGTGGCGGAGATGGCGACCAATTGCTGCGCGAGGATATCGAGAGGGGCGTGCGGGATTTCGATTTTATCGAGACATCCGGCGCGAATGGCCCGAACCACGGCGGCGCATTCGATCATTTCATCGCGCGTGGTGCAGAAGAGGCGGCCTTTGGGCAGAGCGCCTACCCAGTGACCGGCGCGGCCCACGCGTTGCAGCGCGGCGGCGATGGATCGGGGCGAGCCGATCTGGCAGACGAGATCGACCGTGCCGATATCGATGCCGAGTTCTAAAGACGCGGTTGCGACGACGGCGCGCAATTCGCCTCGCTTGAGCCGCTGCTCCGCTTCCAGGCGAAGAGCGCGGGAAAGGCTTCCATGATGCGGCAGGACGGCGGTTTCACCTAGCCGTTCGGCAAGGTGATGCGCGACGCGTTCAGACAAGCGGCGGGTGTTGACGAAGATCAACGTAGTGCGATGTTCCAGCGCGAGGTTCGCCAAACGGTCGTAGATGTCCTTCCACATCTCATTGCTGGCGACGGAGCTGAGCTCATCGCGCGGCACTTCGACGGCGAGATCCATGGCGCGGCGATGGCCGATCTGGATAATCTTCGGGTCGCGTCCCAGGAACTGCGCGACTTGTTCGATCGGACTGACAGTGGCCGAGAGGCCGATCTTCTGGAGCGGACCTTCGACCAGTGCTTCGAGCCTGGCGATGGAGAGGGCGAGATGCGAGCCGCGCTTCGATCCGGCGACGGCGTGAATTTCATCGAGGATGAGAGTCTTCACGTGGCGCAGCATTTTGCGGCCGCTTTCGGAGGTCAGGAGGATGAAAAGAGACTCAGGCGTAGTGACCAGGATGTGCGGCGCGTGCTTCGTCATTTGCAGCCGTTCGGCAGAGGGCGTATCGCCGGTGCGGACGGCGGTGCGGATGGGCGCGAGCAGGATTCCTTGCTGGGCGGCGAGGTCGGCGATGCCGGATAAAGGCACGTCGAGATTCTTCTGCACGTCGTTCGAGAGGGCCTTGAGAGGCGAGACGTAGAGAATTTCGGTCTGATTTCCAAGCTTGCCCGTGCGGGATTTGCGGACCAGGGAATCGAGCGCGATCAGGAATGCGGCCAAAGTTTTCCCGGAGCCGGTGGGCGCGGAGATGAGCACATCGCGGCCGGCTTGAATTTCCGGCCAGCCTAGCAACTGCGGCTCGGTCACGGTGGGAAAACGGTCCGTGAACCAGCGCCGGGTCAAGCTGTCGAAACGGGAGAGCGGCATTGGGGCTATTTATAGGTTAGCGCCAGTTCCGCCCGCCTGTTGCAGTATCCTAAATTGTTGAACAAGACGCCTTTCGACAACGACTACCTGGTCCGTCTGCGCCAGGGCGACGCGGATACGGAGCGGCATTTTGTTCTTCATTTCAGCAACGCGATCCGGCTGTCGCTGCGCTACCGGCTACGATCGTGGCAGTTGATCGACGATATCCGACAGGAAACTTTTTTGCGGGTGCTGAATTTCCTGCGGTCCGATAAGTCGATGGACCATCCGGAGAGGCTGGGGGCATATGTCCATTCGGTTTCGATCAATGTGATGATGGAGCTGTTGCGCGCGTCGACGCGGCATCCGGCGATGCCCGAAGACGTTCACCAACTGGTCGACCGGAGCGTGAATCCGGAGGGCGAAGTGGTGACGCGGGAGCGCAAGGATCTGGTTCGCAGCGTGCTGGACGAGCTGCCGGAGAAGGATCGGCGCATTCTGCGAGCGGTGTTTCTGGAAGACCTCGACAAGTCGGAGGTTTGCCGGCGATTCGACGTGAATCGGGATTATCTGAGAGTGCTGATCCACCGGGCGAAGATCCGATTTCGGGCGGCGCTCGATAAGGACGGCCGCGATCATCCGTGAAATGTATCGCGCGGATGAAACGGCTGGGCAGTGGAACACACATCTATTATGTGAGGCGAGTGGAAGATGGATCATTTGGAGGCGGAGCAAATGAAGGGTGTTGAGCGGTACATGCTCGGCGACCTGACCGTATCCGAAGTCGAAGAATTGGAACGGCATTTCTTCGATTGTCCTCAGTGCTCGGAGGAGTTGAGGGCGCTGACTATTTTTCAGGAGAATGCCCGGGCGGTTTTTGCCGAGCAGGATCCGGCTCCAATCCCCGCCAGCGTGACTGTGCCGAAGAGCACAGCAAGCGCAAGTTGGTGGAGTGGGTTTTCGCCTCTATGGTTTTCATCGGCAATGGCGCTGGCGGGACTGCTGATCGGCATATTTTCGGGATATCTGGCATTCGCATCGCGCGAGAACGTGCAAGCGGTTTCGGCATATCCTCTTTATGCGCAGGCGCGGGGCGAAGAAACTGTGGTCTCCCCCACGGCCGGGTCGAAATTCTACACGCTCTATCTGGACCGGACGTGGGAAGGCGATTTCGCCTCCTATCGCGCGGTGCTGCGCGATGCGTCCGGTACGGAGCAATTCGCGGTACCGGTCAAATCCGGCGCGGCGGGCGATGCGATTCATGTACTGGTTCCGACGCATAAGCTGGCCGCCGGCAAATACGTGCTGGTGATGTTGGGCGGAGAAACCGAGCTCGCGCGTTTCCCGTTCACCCTTCGATTCCAGTAAGATATTTCGCCATATGCCACCAACTTTTCTGTATCACACAGAGGCAGTCGGAGCCTCCGGGCACATTTCACTTCCCGTTGCCGACACCATGCCGCTTCAAGCTTCTCTCGCTTCTGCGATCGGGGCGGGATTCAGCAAGGTGCGGGTCGAGAATTTTAAACATTTGGACTACCTGACGATCGGATCCATCGAGACTCAGGTGGTGAGCAGCTACAGTACGGCCGACCAGGCTTATGGCACTCTCGCATCGGTGGTGATTGAGGATTTGAGCACGCTCCACGTCCTCACCTGCGATCGGCTGATGACGCGCCTCACGACGAAACATGCCGACGATGGCGCAGCAGCGCCGGCTTTCGTCCTGCACGGAACCCACTTCAAAGGTTTGCGCATCGCGGGCCACGACATCGAGCTCGATCTCGCCGTCGGATTATTCAGCGAGTTGAGCACGTGGGAGGAGCTTAACACCGCCTACGAAACCGATCCGGTTATAAGGAAGGAACTCGACGCGCTGGCCCTTTATCCCACGGAGGGCGATAAGCTACCCGTTCACAATGGTATTTTCGGCTGTACGCTAGCGCATATTCCCGAGCAGCTTCCCCGCGGGTTGACGCGTCAAGGCCACGGCATTCACGTCCCCCACTTCGGGACCATCTACCCGGCGTATTATTACATCACCCCGACCTCGCGCCGGCTGCGTATGCTGCACGTGGATCTGGGATGCTCAGTGGAGGGTTCGAATGGCTACGGCGATACGGGCGGAAACGGCGGGCAATACCCGGGTAGCGGTTAACGCGCTTGTCGTTCTTTTCGTAATCCTCGCCGGCTGCGGCGCGTCTCCCGATTCGCATTATAAGAATGGACGGTTGCTCCTGCGGCAAGGCAAGCTGCCGGAAGCGATGCGGGAGGCCGACGCGGGCATGAAGGCCGAATCCTCCTGGCGCTTTCGAATCCTCAAAGCCGACGTTCTGCTGGCTCGCGGCGAATCCAACGCGGCCCGGCAACTGCTGGCATCCGCCGCACCGCCCTCCGATCAGGAATCGCTGGCCAGGATAAAAATGGATGAAGGCTGGGCGGAAAATCTGGCCTCCAATTACTCCCGGGCGGAAGCGCTGCTCCAGCAGGCGAGCCGCATCGCGGTGGGTCTTCCTTTGCTCGAAGCCACGATCGAGTATCGAATCGGCGCGGTGCAGGCGCGCCAGGGGCGAATGGATTTGTCGGAGCAGACTTTGCGCCACGTGGTTGCCGTCACGGCCGCCTATCATGACCCTTACCTGCAAGCCACCGCGATGGGCAACCTCGGCTTGATGTTCCAAAAAGCTTTCCAGTTTGAGGAAGCCATCTATTGGTTCGATAAAGCAGGCGCTATGTTCCAGCAGATCGGGTCCATGAATTCCTACTACATCACGGTGGGTAATCTGGGCTGGTGTTATCACCGCCTGGGCGATTCCGACAAAGCGCTGCTGAATTTCCAACAGGCGGAGATGCACGCCCGGCAAATTGGCGATCGTTTCAATGAGCAGATATGGGTCGGCAACAGCGGCTCCGTCCTCTATGCCCGTGGCGATTTTCGCGGCGCCGCGCAAAAGTTCAAGCAGGCGCTGGATCTGGCGCAATCGCTCGGCACGGATGAAAAAGATAATACCGGCTGGTGGTATTACAACCTCGCCTCCACGTGGATCGACCTTGGAGATTTCGAGCAGGCCGCGTCCTACAACCAGGAAGCGCTGAACCGCCGGCAGGCTCTCGCCGACCACTCCGATTTTTATCCGCGCGTGAATGAAGCGCACATCGCCGCCGGCCGCAGGGACCCGCGAGCCGAAGCACTCTACCGCGGCCTGATCGCCGAATATCACGACGGGCTGAATCCTGTGCCGATGCTTGAAGCACAGGCAGGACTCGCCGCATTGCTCGCCGAAAAAGCGGAATTTCAGCAGGCCGACGCGCAGTTCCGCGCCGCCCTCACGCGTCTGGAGAGCCAGCGCACGGCACTTTCGAGCGCGGACAATCGCATCTCTTATTTAGCGAGCCTGATCCGGTTCTATGATCGCTATATCAATTTTCTAGTCGATCGCCATCAGCCCGAACGGGCGCTCGAAGTGGCCGAATCGAGCCGCGCCCGCGTGCTGGATGAAAGGATGCAATCGAAGTCGGCCCACGCCACCGTCAGCGCCGCCCGTATGCGCGAACTGGCGCGCGCCTCGGATAGCGTCTTCCTCTCCTATTGGCTCGGAAAGAAGAAGTCATTTCTGTGGGCCGTGACCCCGGATGGCATCACTCTCCACGATCTGCCGCCGGAGAGCGAAATCGCGCCCCTCGTCGCCGGCTACCGCTCCTTCCTCGAAAATCTGCGCGATCCGCTGCAATCGGAGTATCCCGCCGGGCGCAAGCTGGCGGAGATTCTTCTGGGTCCGGTGCGCCCACTGCTATCCTCCGCCCATCGAGTGGTGCTGGTGCCGGATCGCTCCCTTTATTCGCTCAACTTTGAAACTTTACCCGATCCCGAAAATTCTTCGAAATATCTCATCGAGCGCGCCGCGATCGAGGTTGCGCCTTCGCTCGACGTACTGGCCGATCCTCGTGCGTCCTCTCCGTCGTCCGAATCTTTACTTCTGATCGGCAATCCCGAACAGGCGGTCGAGGAGTTCCCGCGCCTGCCCTTTGCGGGCAACGAAATCGAGGCGATTTCGAAGGTGTTCCCGCCCGGTAAGCAGACGGTGCTCGCTGGCGCCAAGGCGTATCCAGACGCGTATCGCGAAGCGGGACCGGCGCAGTTCTCCTGGATTCATTTCGCGGCCCACGCCGCGGCGAATCGGACCAGCCCGCTCGATTCGGCGCTGATCCTTTCCCGAGGCGAATCCTCCTATCAGCTTTCCGCGCGCGATGTGATGAATGTTCCCCTCAACGCCCGCCTGGTAACGCTCTCCGCCTGCCGCAGCGCCGGCGCGAAAACGTTTTCCGGCGAAGGACAAGTAGGCCTCTCCTGGGCGTTCCTGCGCGCCGGCGCACGATCTGTCGTGGCCGGATTGTGGGACGTCACCGATCGCTCCACCGCGGAGCTGATGGCGGATTTTTACGATCAGTTATCGCACAGCGTGGCGCCCGTCGACGCACTGCGGCACGCCAAACTGACCCTCCTGCGCGGCGGCGGAGCATATCAGAAGCCCTTTTATTGGGGTCCGTTCCAAATGTACGCAGGGGCAATCTAGCGGAGATCGCTCACGGCTATTTTTTTGACTTGCGCGTCAACCGGATTTTGTGAACGGACGACTCCAACTTCGGCACCGGCACTGCCGAAGCTTCGCCGTGATTTTGCTCTTCCCACTTTTCGAATTCCCGCCCTGCAATTTCATCGCTCAAACGAGCGGAGATTTTGCCGGCATGCGATAGAATGTCTCGTTCATTAAGGCTCAGAAAATCGTCCAACTTCCGTTCCCAGTCCTTCATGTGCATGGGTTTTCTTTGGCGGGCTTGCAGCTCAGCAAAGGAAAGATACTGATCAACTATCAGATTCACCACCGTAACTGGCCGCGTAAATGTCCGTGATCTTCCGATAGAAGTTCCGCTCGGACGTGCGGATCTCGCGAACGCGCTCAATCAGTTCGTCGAAATAATCGTTTCGCGTGCCGCCATCCTTCAGCTGCTCGTCATCAAGGGTGAATCCCTTCACGATGTACTCGCGTAATCGCTGGGTGGCCCACATGGCGGAATTGGGTTCCGCGATGAGACTTTACTCTGTAACCGATCGAAATGATCACATCCAAATTGTAAAATTTGGTAGAGTACCGCTTCCCATCTTGAGCAGTTGTCTAAGGATTCCTTGACAACTGAAAGTTCCTGCAACTCCTGATCTTCAAAGATGTTCCTGATATGGAGACTCACATTTTGCTTCGTTGTCTGAAACAGATCCGCCATCTGAGCCTGGGACAACCAGACCGTCTCACCGTCGATGTGAACGTCGATTCTGGTGTTCCCGTCAGGGCTGGTGTAGATCAGGATTTCAGAATTCGCAGGCACTCGATTGGCTCCTATGCCGGATGGGCATCTTTTCTCTGCGGCAGAAATCCAATCGCAATACAAATTAGCATCACCGCCCAGAACGTCCAGAACAACGGCGACGCCGGATTATGGAAGTCCGCGCGGTCCGGCCGCTCGGCCGAGTTGAACCCCCAATCAATCAGCAGCTTCACTCCGATCACCAGGACCAGCAGATAGGCGGACATTTCGAAACGCGGAAACCGTTCCAGCAGCCGGATGAATCCCGCCGCCGCCACTCGCATCAGCATCACCCCAATCATCCCGCCCGTGATCACCACCCACAGCTTTGGATGCGGTCCCACATGTCCGGGCGGTGGACTGCCCACCAGCGCGATCGCGGCCAGGATCGAATCAATCGCGAAGGCGATGTCGGTCACTTCGATCAGCGCCACAGTCGACCAGAATCCCGCCGGCCGATTCGCCGGCTCATCGCTAAGCGTCGGTTGCGGCTCCGGTTCTTTCCGGAAGAAATGTTGCAGGGAGATCCATAGCAGATATCCTCCGCCGATCAACTTGACGATCCTCCAATGCAGCAGAAACCCAGCCAAGCCAATGGCGATGAAGCGGAAAACAAACGCGCCCGCCAGTCCGTACGTCAGCGCTTTTCCCCGCAGTTCCTTCGGAAGCCGTCTTGCCAGCAGCGCCAGGACCAAGGCGTTATCGATCGAGAGCAGCCCTTCGAGCAGGACCAGCAGCGCAATTACACCAAGATCCTGCGGACTGTAAGTTTGTCCGAACACGGCGGGCTAGTTCACGGTCGGCGCGTAATACCCGTGCCGGGCGCGCACCACCAGGTCCCTATGGGTCTTCACCACCACCTTCACTGCGTGATAAAGCCCGTCCGGCTTGAATGGATCCGGACGGAACAGGACGTTGTACTGATGCCGCAGTTCATTGGCAATATTTTCGAAATCTTGCGCCATATCCTGCGCCTTGAACGGGAAAAACGCCAACCCGCCGGTTTCCTGCGCGAAGTATTTCAGAATCTTGTCGCCGTCGGTTTCGACGCCGGAACGGTTGGTCGAAATAGCATAAATCACTACATCGCCGCGGTGCGCCATCTCCAGAGCCTGTTCGCGGGTCCAGCGGCTCTGGTTATCCTCGCCGTCCGACAGAATCACCATCGCCCGGCGAAACTTTTCGAGCGGCTGATCCTGCACCAGCTTGTCCCGGCAGGCGAAGAAAATCGCGTCATACATCGCCGTCCCACCGCCAGGCCGCAATCCGCGAATCGCGTCGGCAAGTCTTTGCGTATCGTCGGTCAAGTCCTGCACCAGCTCCGCGCTCATGTCGAAACTCACCACGATCGCCTTGTCCTGGCGTGGACGAATCACCGCGTTAACGAAATCGGTGGCCGCCTCCTGCTGGAATTTGAAGCGGTCGCGGATGCTGTTGCTGGTGTCGATCAGGATCGCCAGGCGCAGCGGCAAATTGCTTTCCGAAGTGAACTCGACAATCTCTTGCGTCTTTTTCCCCTCTGAAATTTCAAAGTCGTCCTTCAACAGATTGGTGACGAAGCGGCCTTTCTTGTCGGAGACCGTGAACTGCATGCTGACGCGCGTAACATCGAGGCCGAAATGCGACTGATCGTTACTCTGCGCGCCGAGTGTCAGAACCACTGCGAATATGGCAACCACGTGTTTCATGCGAGTTCCTTTAAATTATAGCCCTCCTCTGCCGAGCCACAATTGCAACTCCTCCGGCAGAGGAGCCTCCACCGTAACCCGCCCCCCCGTCGCCGGGCTGTCGAACCGGATCCGCCAGGCGTGGAGGAAAATCCGCGCGGCAATCTGCGCGCCGTACAATTTATCGCCCGCCACCGGATGCCGGATGCTCGCCAGATGGGCGCGGATCTGGTGCGTGCGTCCGGTGCCGATGCGCACTTCGAGATAAGTAAATTTCTCAAATCGCTCCACTACGCGATACTCGGTGAGCGCGTCGCGCCCATGTTCAAGACGCGCCGTCATGCGGGTCCGATGCACGGGGTCACGCGTAATCGGCTTGGTGATGCGGCCGGAATCGGCGTTCACCCGTCCCTCTACCAGCGCCAAATATGTTTTCTCGGTAGTGCGGCCGGCGAATTGCGCGGCCAAAGCGCGATGGGCCGAATCGGTGCGCGCCACTAGCATCACGCCGCTGGTTCCGCGATCCAGCCGGTGCACGATTCCCGGCCGCAAGTCGCCTCCGATTTGCGAAAGGTTGTTAAAGTGATGCACCAGCCGGTTTACCAGCGTCCCCGAAACCGCGCCCGCGCCGGCATGAACCACCAGGCCGGCCGGCTTGTTCACCGCGATCACCGACGCATCTTCATAAAGGATCTCGATCGGCGCATCTTCCGGCTCGGCCTTGAGCGGAGGAAGATCAGCCGGGCTTACCTCGATTTTTTCGCCGCCGCGAAGTATCGTGGATGGCTTGGCCGGCGCCCCGTTAACGCTCACTAGGCCGTCCTTGATCCAAGCCTGCAACCGCGCGCGGCTATATCCGCCCATCCGCGCCTGCAAATAATGATCCAGCCGTTCGCCGGCATTCACCGCCTCGGCGAAAAAGGAAAGAGCCACGTGTTCAATTCTAAGCCAATGAAAACCATTGTCCGTCGTGGGGCAGCGTTTGCTGCCAGCGCTGAAACAGGGCCGCGACCATCGGGAGCGGTTTCTTCGTAACCCCCCACCGAACCCCGACTGTAAAGGAGGGGATTCCTCCGCAGGCTTTCGAGAAGTGTCGGAGACCCATCACAACGTTAAATATTCCAACATCTCCCGTATTATTAATAACTTAATTCCCATAGCGTGGGTCGATGCTTTCCCCGTGGCGTACTCTCGAGCCAGAAGAAGTTCGATACGGTGGTCCTGAGCTTTCGGAGGCCCTCAGAAGCCTTGCGGCGTGAACTATATGTATTGCGTCGACGAAAGGACTTTGGGATCGATCTCATAAGATCACGGGACGGGCGGATAGCGCGGATTGCCGCACCCGATTGATTTCAGAGGGTTGTGCATCGAAGCATGGAATACCGGATGCGTGAGTTTCGCCGTCGGTCGGTGGGACGCGATCGTAAGCCGGGGCCCCTTGCGAGAGACTTCCCGATCCACTAGCGGCCGGAGCAATCCGGCCGCTCACGAATGCCGAAGTGTGTCTTGACAGCTACGCCTTAAACGTAGTCTTCAAATGAATCTCAACCGCCGCCAGCGCCTTCGAAAGAGGACAACCCGCCTTCGCGCCGGCCGCCGCTGCTTCAAACGCAGCCGCATCGATGCCCGGAACCTCGCCCACAGTTTCCAGCTCGATTTTCGTGATCGAAAATCCGCCCGGCACCGCATCGATATGCACCGCAGCCGTGGTATGAATGCTCGTCGGCGGATGCCCGCCTTGCGTCAACACTCCGGAAAGCGCCATCGAAAAACAAGCCGCGTGCGCCGCGCCCAACAGCTCTTCCGGATTCGTCTCGCCTCCGCCTACGAATCGCGATTTGAAACTATAGGGGCTATCGAGCGCCCCCGTCTCGGTCTTCACATGACCGGTGCCTTCTTTAATCGAGCCGTTCCATTGTGCTTCTGCGTGACGAATCATAATCGTTCTCCTGTGTATAGTTTAATGGATATGGCGAAACCGACTTTCGACCCCGGCCTTACGCAGCAATACACTGGCCTCCTGCGCCGCACCATCAATCGGGATGGCAGCTTTAACGTATCCCGGCATGGCACCGGTTGGCGCGATATCCATCCCTACCTGCACCTGATCAGCCTACCGTGGCCAACCTTTCTAGCGCTGGTATTCGCAGCTTATTTAGCCGTGAATACGATTTTCGCGGCGCTCTATTATTCGCTCGGGCCAGGACACCTCATCGGCGGCGACGCTCCATATAAGCTCGAACGTTTTCTGAATGCTTTCTTCTTCAGCGCCCACACGCTGACCACCGTCGGCTACGGAAATATTGCGCCACGGACAATATCCGCGAACCTTCTTGCGGCGCTCGAAGCTCTAATCGGCCTCTTGGGATTCGCGCTGGCCACCGGCATTTTATTTGGACGCTTTTCGCGCCCCTCGGCCCGAATCGGCTTCAGCGACCGCGCCTTGATCGCCCCTTATGAAGGTCGCACCAGCTTCCAGTTTCGGATCGTAAACCGCCGGCCCAACACGCTGATGGATATGGAAGCCACCATCATCCTGATGTGGGTGGAAGGCGAGTCCGGCAAGCTAAAGCGCGCGTTCCAAGGCTTGTCTCTGGAACGAAATACCGTCGATTTCCTGGCCTTGACGTGGACCATCGTGCATCCGATCGATGAATCCAGCCCGCTGTTCGGAAAGACGAAAGAAGATCTGCAACAGAAGCAAGCCGAGGTGATTATTCTGATCAAGGGCTTCGACGAAACCTTCAGCCAAAGCGTCCGCGCCCGCTATTCCTACCGTTTCGACGAGATCGCCTGGAACGCCAAGTTCACCCCAGCATTCGACTTCGACGAAACCGGAACCATGGTGCTAAACATCAACAAAGTAGGCAACTACGCACCAGTCGAGTCCGCATGAGACGGCGCGTTTGATTCTCGCCGAAATTATCGTTACCCTCGCACCACTGCGGCCATCTTCGCTCGCGGGTTTTCCAACGCAATTCTAGCGCACGACCACCTTCGTCAATCCCGCATTCCCCGCCGCATCGTACACGCGAATCACTATCAGGTGCTCGCCCGGAGACACTTTATCGATTCTTACCAGGAACCGCTCCCGCGCGGAATCGGTAACGCCGTCGGCGGCTTCGACCGGCATCCACAACCCCGCGTCCAGAGAATACTCGCAGCGGCGCAGCACCGAACCACGGTCCTCCGCATCGATATCGACTTCAACCATGTTGCCGGAGCGCCGCGCCGCACTCGCCGTCACCACCGGCGGCGTGCTGTCCATCAAAATAGGTGCGCTCACCAGCTCCGCTTCCCGCGCCAGATGGGCCGGATTCGACGGCGAATCCGACGCCACCACGCGAAAATAGTAGCGCCCATCCGCGAACACGTCGGCATCCAGCAGATACGTATTCTCCACCATATTCGCCCGCAGCAGCTTCCATTGCGTCTCGTCTTCACCCCGGAAGTAGAGGTTATAAATCAAGCGATCGCCATCCGGATCGTCGGCCTGCCAGTAGATTTGTACCTGCTGTCCTGGAATCCGCGAAAGCGTCTGCGAAGGAGTTCCCGCGCTGGCCGGAGCCTCGCCCGAATCGGTCACCGTGATCGCATAACTCGCGGTTGCGGCAGCCGTGGCGGCCGGACCCGATTTGCCGGAACTGCTCACCGCGCTCACGTTGATGCTGCGCACATTCGGAGGAGTATTCTGCGGCAGGTAGGCGATGGTCACGCTATCGAGCGCGGGTGTCGACGGTCCCGCAAACTCCGCGCGCCATTGAATGTACCGCGCGTTGGGGCTGGTGATCGCCGCGCGCTCCGGATCGGTCAGCGGCGCCGACCAATCGCTCCACGTCGCATCCGGCCGCAGCGAATTTCCACTACGCGTTTTGAATGCGATGCCTTTCGTATCGCCCCGCCACGAGAGCTTGCCCCAGCGCGCCACGGTCGAAGAATCGTGCACCGGCGATTCAAACCACCCCGTCGCAACCTTTCCCGCATCCAGCCGCAAAATCTTCCCGAGATTGCCGGTCGCGGCCAGAAGCGAGCCTCGCGATTCCAGCAACCGCGTCGCTTCGCCCTCATTCGACTGCGCCACCAGCGTCGCCTTCCGGTCGCGTTCCAGACGGTACAAGCGACCCTGCACGTCGGTCACAAACAACAGCGACGAGTTCAACATCGCCACGTCGTAAATATTTTCGTCCTTCGAACTCCACAGCGTCTCCACCGTATTATCGGGATGAATCACATAGAGCGCGGATTTGTCGACACCCGCGTAATCGACGACTCCAGCCGACGCGACCGCTACTGCCGTCGCCACCGCGGTCTTCGCGGCTTCGGGTTTCGGAGCCGGCGTCAGACCAGCCTGTTGATCGGTCACCGTGACCGTCGCAATAGTCGGCGCGACGATTGCGCCCGCGCCATTTGCCCCGTTGGTCACGGATCCGATTCGCCGCGCGACACTGCCGCCGAGTGCCGCGACATAAAGATTGCCATCCGGCGTAGGCACAATCGCACGGATTTCGGGCAAATTCGCATCGTACAATACGAACGCTTTATTCGCGGCGGTAATGCGATAGAGAATTCCATTCGGCTCGCTGCCGGCCAGCAAAGCGCCGTGCGAATCCAGTTCCAGGCACGTCACATGGGATTGTCCGGTCTCATAATAGACAGCGCCGACGCCGGCGCTGGTCACGCGAAATATTTGTCCCTGATCCCCTGTGCCTACGAAAAGCGATCCATCCGCGGCCGTTTTCAACGCCCAGATATAGCGCGCGCCGGGCGAAAAATATTCCGTCGCTTTTCCGTTTTCGATGCGATAAACCTTGCCGTCGGGCGACGTTCCCGCATACACCACGCCTTTTGCATCGACTGCGACGGCAAAGATTTCCGACTGATCCGCCGTCCAGACCAGCGAACTTTTGCCCGCCGCATCCAACTTATAAAGACGCCCGCGATGGCCTGTGCCCATATACAGCGAGCCATCCGGCGCCTGCGCGATGCTCCAGATTTCCGGCTGGCCCGAGTCGAACAGCGTATCGAGCTTCGAGCCGAGCATCAGCCGTCCATCGCGCGTGAGAGAAAGTCCGTTGAGCCGTCCGCGCAGGAAATCCTGGTAGCCGGTCATCTCCCAAGTAGCCGTGGTCGCCGCGAAGGAGCAGGAGGCGAAAGCGATCAGAACGGGCCATTTCATTGCTCTTTCACCTCGACCTGCACCGTCTTCGTACCGGTCACAACGCTATCGCCCGCTGAAATTTCGATCTCGGCAAGCTTCGATCCGCGCAGATTCTGTAGCAGCGCAGCTTGCGTTTGCGCTCGACTCAAAATCATCGCGACCGACGGAGGCGGGCTGGGAAGATCACGCCCATCGATGGTGTAAGAGGCTTCATTGCGCCACACGCGGATGTACGCTTTCGTGTTGGAGCGAAGGCCGTTCAGAAATTCCAGAACCTGGCCCGGCGAATGATACTGCAATCCGATAGAGGCTCCGAATTCCGTCACATTCGTCGTCGATGCGTCGGCCGCAGTGAAATTGATCGGGCCCGGCGGCGCGCCCACCGGCACCCGATACATTACTTTGCGCTGCGATTCGGCGCCATTTTCCCCCTCTAGCGTGACGATCAACTCGACATTCTCGCCCGGCCGAACGCTGCGCGGAGCCGCGATATCGGCGATCTGCACCTGGCTTTTCCGATCCACCACGCCGACATTGAGCGTGACGCCCTTCAGCTTGAATGCATCGAAACCGCTCGCCATGGCGTAATTCAGAGACGTGCCGACCCCCAGCGCGGCAAGCGCCGCCACCGCCACATCGCCGCTATAAACATTGTCGACGCGCACGCTGCCGCCTTCGAAATCCAGATGCCCGGTTACTGAAAATGTCGACCCGCCCTGCGCGCGCTCCGTCGCATCAATCGCCGAAAACAGGGCCATTTGCGTGACTAAAGGCGTCATCACGCGATCCTGCACCACCTGCATGTGGTAGACGTTCTTCCCCACGTGAATATCGATCGGAGCCATCGCTGCGCGGCGCCCCATCACTCCGGAAACAGCCATCGAGCGGTCGTCAGTGAGCGTTCCCATCCACTCTCTGGCAGCCGAAATTTTGAACGAGCTATTCAGATTCGGCAGCAACGCCAGCACTTCGGCGCGCGCGAACGGAACATCGCTCGGCCCCGAATCCATGAACCGATGCCCGAAGGCATAAACATGATCGCCATCGATCAACGTGACGGTTCCATCGGCGCTGATGCTGTAATCGCCGGTCAAAAGCTGCGCGCTGATCATGGACCCCGGCTCGATATTTTTCGGATCGCCCATGCGGTCCGTCGGCTTGCCGCCGCCCGAAACGCCCTGCCGCGGGTCCATGCCCATTTCGCGAAGCTGCACGCCGAAATGTTCGAGCGTGGCGGACGTAAATCCGGAAAACGAAACAGGCGTGGCGATTTCTTCCAATCGCGCGTCGCGGGCCATGAATCGCTGCCGCGCCATCACGCGTGGACCATCCGGCTCGACGCGCAGCATGTCTTCAACCGGACGAATCCCGGCGATGGCGTCTTTCGAATACGGAAAACTCAGCGCAACCGCGCCGGCCAGCTTGCCGTCGATGTAGACGGGCGATCCGCTCATGCCCTGCATGACGCCGGTGTGTTCCAGCGGGCCGCCTTTGAGACGCCCTAAAATAATCGATTCCTTGGGGCTCATATTTTCCAGCACGCCGAGAATTTCCACGTCAAACTCTTCGACGCGGGAGCCGGAAAAAACGGTGCGTCCCACGCCGTGCTGTCCGGCGCGAATATCCTTAAGCGGAAAAATCGCGGGAGCGGCGTGGAGCGTCGCGGCAATCGCAATGCAGCCGAAAAAACGAAGCAGAAGCACGTTTTTATTGTAGTTGTAAACGGAGCGATACAATAAATCTTGAGACTTTCATGGGCCGTCGGCGGACTTGTCGCGGGGATCCTTCTCGCCGCCGTCTTCTTCATTTCGATCGATCACCGGCCGCCCGCAGGTCTGGTCGACGCCCCGGCAATGGTGCGCGAAATTCAGGCGCTGAGCGAACTGGTCTCCGTCAAATACACGGTGCAAAAAGTGGTTGGATTAGAAGAGAAAAAGTCGCCGGTCGGATCGGAAAAATTGCTGCTAATCGTGCAGGCGGAGATCCTGGCGGGAGTCGATCTGGCCGCATTATCGCCCGGCGCGATCAAAATTCTGCCGCATAACGAGATCAAAATCGCACTGCCGCCGGCGCGGATCTTTCACGTGGTGATCGACGATAAGGAGACCAAAGTTTGGGACCGCCAGATCACCTGGTGGACGCCCTGGGTTTCGCCGGATCCGGATCTGGAACGCCAGGCGCGCCTCGCCGCCAGCAAATCGGTGGAGCAGGCCGCGCTCGATATGGGCATTCTCGATCAAGCGCGGCGCAACGCGGAAACGGTGATCCGAAATCTGCTCCAGGCGCTGGGCGCGAAGTCGGTCACCGTGAATCCCACTTAGTTTCGGGCGATCTCGTGCGCGATTTCCCGCTCGAAATCGCTCTTGCTGGTGAATCCCACGTGCTTGTGCACCACGATGCCATCCCTGCGGATCAACCAGGTTTGCGGCAGCGATTCGACGCCGCCGTATTTCTTCGCTAACCCCTCATCGCCGATCGCAACGCGATAATTGATCTTCTGCGCGAGCATGAAAGGCCGTACCGACTTCCATCCGTCCTCATCGAGAGAGATCCCAATTACGGCAAATCCGTCGGCGGCATGCGCGCGCCGGAATTCCGCGAACCAGGGAATCTCCTTCTGGCAAGGGACGCACCAAGTGGCCCAAAAATTGAGAAGAACCACCTTGCCGGCGTAATCGGACAATTGGAAATTAGCGCCGTCGGAATCGGTCGCGGTGAAATCCGGCGCGGCCAAACCCAGAAAGCTGTGGACGTGCCAAAACAATTGCTGGAGGTGAGAATGAAAATCCGTCTGACCCAGGACGAAACTCTGGCACGCCTCGACGCAGGGAGCGATCATGCGCTGCGCGAAAGCCCTTGGCGCAGGAAATGTAACCACGCAAACCGTGGCGACAGCGGCCACCGACATCGTGCGCAGTCCGGTAAATTTCCGCCGCGCGCGGCGCTGCTCGAAGCGGGCGAACGCCGTGGTGACATTCGGATTCACCTCTGGATCCAACTTCGCCAGACGATCTTCGACCCACTGATTATTCTGTTCCATATCGTTTGATGTACTCTTTCCGGAACGCATCCTGAGCGCGGGTGAGCAAGGTTCCGATCGAAGCGGGATTCAATTCGAGCGCGGCCGCCAGCTCTTCATAGCTGAGGCCCTGGCTTCTGAGGACCAACAATTCGGCTGGGCGAGGCTCCAGAGCGGCCAGCACCAGACGAACTCCTTCCTGTTCTTCTGAGGCCGTGCGCACGTCTTCCGGCGTGGGCACCTTGGGACCGAATCCCAGCAGCCGTTCATAACGGCTCCTGCGGGTCCGATGCCGCAGTTCGTCTAAACCCTGCCGGACCGCGGTCCGATAGAGCCAACCTTCCGCGTTCTCGCCATGCGCGCGGGGACTGCGCCAGAATTTAAGAAAAACCTCGACCGCCAGTTCCTCGGCGCGCGCAGGATCTTTAACCACCCTGGCAATCACGCGCGCGATACGGCCATACTGTGCGCGAAAGGTCGCTTCGAAATCGAATGCCTCATCCTGCATCACTTCGCTTGCTGCGTTCACAATATAACAACGCCGCCCAAGCGAAATTTGTGACAGGACTTCAGCCCATAATCTTCGAAACCGCGGCCTGGAACTTCAGCATCTCCGCCTGCGTTCCTACCGTGACGCGAACTTTGGTGGGCCAGGCAGGCCACACGCGCCCGATCATGACCTTGTTTTCAGCCATCTCCTTAGCGAAGTCCTGACCGGGACGGTTCACTTCCATCATGAAGAAGTTCGCTTCGCTGGGAACATATTTGATGTTCTTCTTCTCCAGGAACTCAAACGTATTTTCCCGAATCTGTTTATTCAATGCGCGCCGCTCCGCGATCAGGCCCTTCACCTTCATGCTGGCCGTCGCGCAGGTCAGCCCCATCACCGGCTGCATCCCCGCGCCGTAAGGACGCAGCTTACCGAGCAGATCCGGCCGCGCCATGGCAAATCCGGCGCGAATCCCCGCCATGCCATAGATCTTCGAGAACGTCCGCAGAACCACAACATCCTTGCCTTGCGCCACCAGATCGTTGGCCGGCTGGGCTTTGCCCGAAAAGTGAATATACGCTTCGTCGATCACCACCACCGCGTCTTTCGATTTATGGGCCAGCAGGTATTCGATATCTTTGCGAGCCGTCAGCGTCCCGCTCGGATTATTCGGATTACAGACGTAATACGCGCCTGCGTCGGGATCGGCCTTGATCATCGCCTCTACGTCATGGCTGAAATCGGGACGCAGAGGTACTTTATTCAGCTTCGAGCCGATAAAGGCCGGAGCGCCGGCGCCATATCCAGGATCGGCCATGGTCCAGCTATGGGTTGGCGATGTGAACGCGCACTGGCAGCGATGCAGAGGATCGCTGGAGCCGGCAAATGCGGCGATATGGTCCTCCGGCACGTCTTCAATGCCGGCCACGGTTTTCGAAAAATCCTGATCGTCCCCGATGGGCGAATAGCGCCAGGCCAGCGGCGCGATTTTCGCCATCGCCGCCACGCCTTCCTTGCATGGACCCATGGGATTTTCATTGGAACTGATGCGCACCATGTCCGGGTCGTTCATTCGTCCGGAGGCCGCTCCGCGCATCATGCGGCGCTCGGCATCCTGGGCCATCGCGAATTCGTTGTAAAACGGCAGCGCCGCTCCAGCAGTCAATAAGCTCGTAATCCGCCCAAGCTGGCGGCGCGAGAATCCTTTTTCAAGCAGCAGTTCTTTTTGTTCCACTGGAAGGGCCATTATTTTCTCCATTTAAGTTTCGCTCGTCGACGGGGCGCCGCGGCAGGAGGAGGCAGCATGGCAGCCTCCCGGTTGTTAGCAATTATTGGGGTCCGCTTCCATGCTTGTCAAGGGAAAAATGGTAAGCTTCTTTAAAAGGAGCGCGCACATGCCTCTAAATCCTCTACTCCGGCGCGTCGCCAGAAAGATCCGGAGCCTGCTGACCAGACCGCCCGAAGATCCCCACGAGTATGCCATGGTAGGCGTCCCGGTTCGTCCAAAACCTCCCCGATTCAGCGCCAAAGCAGCGGTCGATCCTAAGCGTCACGACTCCCGCTAAAACAAAAAAGGCCCCCACCGAAGCGGGAGCCTTTGGTTCGAAATAACCGGATCCGTTAGGCCGTTCTCTTGCGGGCCACAAATGCTAGACCGAGAAGACCGGCGCCCATCAACATCCACGTCGAAGGCTCCGGTGTGGTGACGGAGATGTCATCGAGCAGGGTCTCGCCGAGATCGTTTCCGATGGTGAAGCTTACTACGCTAAATGCTCCCGTGGCCGTCCCGGTAAACTTATAGAAGGTGTAGCCTTGAACCGGGGTCGCGGTCAGCGTTGTTACCGTAGTCCCGCCAAACGAAAGAACAAGCTGGTTGGAATTCGGGGCAGTACCCGTGCCCGGCGTGGTATCTTGCGCCATGTAAAATTCAATCGTATAGATCACGCCCGGGGTTGTGTTGAGCGTTTCCGCGATGGTCGTGGAATTGGCCACCAGGTCAGCGAAGAAGGCCTGATTGGTGTCGCCGTTCGGCGGAATGATTCCATCTACCGGGTCGGCGCCCGTCTCCACGCCGTACAGGTTTCCCGCTTCACCGGGGGTGTCGTTTCCGGTGACCGTCCAATCGGTGAAGTCGCCTGTTCCAAAGGCGCAGTTGCCGATCAGATTGTTAGGATTCCCAGCGCAAAAGCTGGTGCTCGCCTTACTCTGGGGGGCACCCAGAAAGAGGCCGAAGGCCACGCAAAGAAGTCCGCAGGTAATTTTCATTTTTTCTCTCCGTCAATTTTGAAATCAGCAATCCGGTTCGTCATAAGATTCCGTTCGCCCTTAGGGCACAATGGGCCAACCGAAGACCAGATTGTACGCGTTCACTGAGCCGATTCCGCTCGCAAAGTCCCAACCGGTGTTCGTGGTGTAGGCAGGTTGAGAGGCGGTGTTGGAAGTGGAAAGAATCCCGATGGTGTCGGGCGATGGCCGATAGCAGTTGCGCAGAGTTGTGCCACTCGCTTTGCAGGCCCCGTCGATATCGCCCTGCGTGATGTCGTAGAAAATGCAGGTATTCGAGAACTTATTCACCGTATTGGAGTTGCAGGCGGATGCCGTCCCGGCAGTCGCGTACTCGATGTTGGCCAGCGTGTAGTAGGTGGTATTCGGATTCCCCCAGGTGCTGCCGGTTTTCTGGTTCACCAAACTCTGGATCCCTGCCATGATCGGCGAGGACACGGAGGTTCCGCCGAAACCAGCCCAAGTACTGGGAGCGCCGGTGCAGGTGAATCCACCCCCCACCTCCGGGTTCGTATTGGGATTCGACCAGCAGACCACGTAATAAGCGTCCCAGAAGCCGTTCGAAGCGAACAAGGCAACGTCAGGAATGTCGCGCACTCCGTCGGTTGGGTTCCCCAGCAGGCCGCTCTGGAAGGACGGCTTGGAGTATCCGGCGCAGGTTCCGCTCACCACCCCGCGGGTGGTCGCCGTACCCGTAGCACATCCACTGGGACCGCCGCTGCCTCCAACGGCATTCCGGAAGCCGTCGCTGTTTGCCGTTGTCGTGTTGCAGAAAGTCAACGGGTCGGCAGGAGTGCCAAGAAGGGGCGCCAAAAATGGCGCGAGCAAGCTGTTCGCACAGCTATTGTTCCACGGAATCTCCTGAATGTAGGACAGCGCCGAACTATAGGTGCTGCTGTTGGTGGAATTCCAATAGGTCGAGGGGTTGACGCTGTTGGCTGTGTACCCGAAATCGAGTCCGCCCACCGATACGTTGTAAGGCGTCGAGGTAAAGCCGCTGATGCTGATACCGTGAGTGGAGGTGTTGCCGCCATCGTCGCTGGCGGCGAGTTCGTCGCCGGAAGATACGAAGATTGAGACGCCTTCCGATACCGCCTGCTGGTAAGCGTTGAAATAAGCCAAATTCGCCGTCGCGCCGTTGGCGGCCTCGGCTTCACCGTAGCTGATGCTGACCACCGTCGGCAGACTGCCCACCGGCCCGTTCAACGTGTTCTCGAGCGCGATCAACCCACCGAAAGCCGTGGTGTCGGTACAGGCAGCGAGCACGATCGCGGCATTCGGCGCCGCCGCCGAAGCCCACTCCACATCGATCGCCGCTTCCCCGTCATCGCCAAAGCCGGGATCGCTTTCAGAACCCTGGAATCCGGGGTTGGTGCAGGTAATCGCACCCGTCGGACTCACCTGGCTAAGAGTTGCGTGAGGATACGGCCGCGTCAGGCCAAAGGTTTTGCGGAAGATCGTCCAATCGTTGACCGAATAAAGGTAGGTATCTTCCACCACCATGATTGTCTGGCCCAGTCCCGTGAAGCCGGCCTGGTACACAGGCGTCATGTTATAAACAGTCTGGATATCGCCGGGAACCAGCCCATGAAAGGTCCCGTTGCTGTTGGTGAAAGTGTACTGCCCTCTCGGCACCAGCGCCGGTTTGGGGTGGAAGTTATGCATTGAAACCACGCCCGCCACCGCCGGCGTCAACCCTTCCGGAATCCGCGGATCGCTGACATTGGCAAAGTGCTGTTTGCCGTCGACTTCCAGATTATGAATCTCGGTGTGGAACGCGCTGCGCACCAGTCCGGCTGTACCGCTGAAATCCATGGTCAGTCCGCTCGTCTGTACTCCGTGGATGGTGAAACCCTGCGAAGCCAGCCAGCTCTTAACTGTCGCGACATCTTCCTGGGCAATCCCGTAATGCTCGGCAAACTGATCGGGCGTCAGCCACTTATGGAAGTTCGCCGATTTCGGGTTGTGCAGATCCTCGATATATTGCTTCAACGCCGCTTCCCGCTCCGGGGAGCGCTTCAACTGAAGCAGCATGTGATCCACCTTAAAATCGTCCGCCACAATCCCGCGGTCGTTCAAAGCGTTCGCTTCCGGGCGAGTATTGCCCTCCAGCGTCCGTAACTTGGCTCCATCAATGGTTCCGGTAATCATCCGAGCAGGATGGCCCGTCGGCTGAGCGTAACTCAGCAGCCCAAGCGAACAAATCAAGTACCCGACCCTCTGTAAAGTTCTCATGTGCGAATCCCTTTCCTCCAAAACCGCGTGAACGGACTTGCTACTGTTATCGCTTCATCCTCCGACGAAGAGACATGCAAAAATGGCAGTGGTTGTGATTATGTTACAGCGCCAGTACCAAAGTCAAGTTCAATCTTGCCGGCGCTGAAGCGTCACCGCGAGTAGAATAATCAACGCTTTTAGCATCATATCGATGTTACTTTCAACGTTATTCAGCCGCAGCAAATTGGTCAGTACGCCGATTGTCAGCGTCCCGACAATGGTGCCCCCGATCGATCCGCTGCCGCCCGCCAGGCGAGTCCCGCCGATCACTACCGCCGCGATCGCATCGAGCTCATAGGCGACTCCGGCGTTGGGATTTCCTTGATGATTTTGGGCCGCATACAAAACGCCGCCCACTCCCGTGGATAGGCCGGCCAGCGTGTAAACCCACACTTTTACGCGTCCGATCGGCAATCCGGCATAGCGCGCCGCTGTTTCGTTATCTCCGACTGCGCGTACGTAGCGTCCGAAAACCGAGCGTTGCAACAGCAGCCAGAAAATCGCGGCGAGCACCACCCACGTCCCGATCACGACGGGCTTCGTGCGGAACGATTCGGCAAAGCGAGCGGCGATGTCCTGCCCGAATCCGATATCGATATTGGCGTTCCCCGTCAACCATTTGGCGAATCCACGAATGCCGATCATAGTGGCCAGCGTCACCACAAACGGCTGGATTTTGAGCAGCGCCACGCACGTTCCATTGACCGCGCCCACTGCCGCCGAAGCCGCCAGCGCCATCAAAATCGCCGTCGTGATATTGCCGCCCGGCCTGGTCAGGCCCATCGCGACCACGGAGGTCGCGAGCGCGAGTGTGCTGCCGACGCTTAAATCGATGCCGGCTGTTAGAATCACAAACGTCATGGCGAGCGAGATGATCCCCGTCACGGAAGCCTGGCGCAAAATGTCGGTGAGATTTCCGGGATCGAGAAAGATGCGCGTAGGAGTGAAAATGATCGCTACAATGACGATTCCGACGAGGCTAATGAGGCTTAAGTTGCCATTTCCAGCGTTCCAAGAGAGCTTATTTGACCTTAATTTCACCTTCGCGCAGAATAGCATCATGCGACTCCTCCTGTTTGTTGTTGCCGCCGGCGCCTTGTCCGCGCAGCGCCCGGAACACCCGCGTCCGGATTTCGAGCGCCCGCAATGGATGACCCTCAACGGCCAATGGGATTTCGGATTCGACGACAAACTGACCAGCTTCAGCGGCAAAATCAACGTGCCGTTTTGCTGGGAGAGCGAGCTTTCGGGCATTGGGGAAAAGCACGAGACTACCGGCTGGTATCGAAGAACTTTTCGCATCCCGGAAGCATGGTCCGGCAAACACGCCTGGCTGCATTTCGACGCGATCGATGAGCAGGCGCAGGTCTGGGTAAATGGGCAGGACCTTGGCACGCATCATGGCGGATACTCGCCATTCGAATTCGATTTAAATAAAGTTGCGAAGGCCGGCGAGAGCGCGACGGTGGTGGTGCGGGTGGTCGATTTGACAGATCAGGAATTGCCGGTCGGGAAACAGACGCCCAGTTGGTACACCTATACCAGCGGGATCTGGCAGACGGTTTGGCTGGAGGCGCGGCCGGAACATTATATAAAGAGCTTCACGCTGACACCGCGGCAGGAAGGTGAAAAGTGGTTCGTGGATGTGGATGCGACAGGTGAATCCACTCCTTTACTGCACGTGACGGGAATCGATGCGGCGCCGATCAAATTTCAAAACGACCATGCACGCGGGTCCATCGAGATCAAAAATCCTAAGCTGTGGACGCCCGATTCGCCCTATCTTTACGACATCACTCTCGAAGCAGGTGACGATCGGGTGAAGACGTATTTCGGGCTGCGCACGATTTCGCGCGGTAAGTTTGGGACTCTCGGCTATGAGTCGATTTTTCTGAATGGGCAGCCGGTTTATTGGCGCGGCGCGCTGGATCAATCGTTCAATCCGAAAGGAATTTACACCGCGCCGTCCGATGAGTTCCTGAAGCACGATATGGAACTGGCGAAGGCGGCCGGGATTCAGTTTCTGCGCATCCATATTAAGGCGGACGAGCCGCGGCGGCTTTATTGGGCCGACAAGCTGGGCATGTTGATCATGCAGGACATGCCGAGCGCGTCCTTTCAGAATCCGGAGAAGCGTAGCGCGTGGGAAGAAACGATGCGCGCGACGCTCGGCCGCGATCGCAATCATCCATCGATTTTCGCGTGGGTGGCCTTCAACGAAACGTGGGGATTATCGTACCGGCACGACTCGCAGCCGGTGTATCCGCAGAATCCGGACACGCAGCAATGGGTGGAAGCGATGTGGAAGGAGATGAAGGCGATCGATCCTTCGAGGTTGGTGGAGGATAATTCGGCGGACAAGCGGGATCACGTGGCGTCCGATATCAACTCATGGCATTTCTATATCGACGACTATGCGCGGGCGAAGGACGCGATTGAAAACGTGGTGGCGAAGACGTTTGTTGGGTCGAATTTCAATTTTGTGAAGGGGCGCGTACAGGATACGGCACCGCTGATCAATTCGGAATACGGCGCGGTGGGCGCGGGCGGAGGCGATCGCGACGTTTCTTACGGCTTCCATTTCCTGACCAACGAATTGCGGCGCCACGAGAAGATTCAAGGCTACATTTATACCGAGCTGAGCGATATCGAATGGGAGCACAACGGATTTTATAATTACGACCGGTCGGCCAAAGACTTCGGCTATGACGCGTTTGTGCCGGAAATGACGACCAAGGATTTGCAGGGGGAGGATTTTATCGGCTATGAAGGGCCTCCGATGATGAAGGCTCCGGCATTTACGCTGCCGGTTTTCGTCAGTCATTTTTCGGCGAGGACGGAGCAGGCCACGCTGCGCTGGTGGCTGACCGGCGCTGACGATTTCGGGAAGGCGGTAACAACTGCGGCGCAGACTCAGCCGGTCAAATGGGAGCGGCTGCGGGTGACGAGCCAGATTCCGCTGGCTGTGAAGGTCCCGGGAAACCGGCCATTCACGGGCGCGGTGGCGATGGAGCTGATCGATTCGGACGGCAAGCGTATCGCGGCGAATTTCGTAAATGTGGCGACGCGCTCCGCGCAATCGCCGCGCATTGAAGTTATCGATGCGCAGACCATCGCGCTGCGATTTTCGCCGGTCGAGATGCGGGAGCAGGGTCCCGATAGCAGCATCCACGCGGGCAAATTCTGGGCCGCGGGTGAGGCCGAAGTCGCGTATCGAGTGGTGCTGCCAGATTGGGTGATCGCGGCGGGACCACAAGAAATTGAACTGACGGCTGAAATGGGAACGCACGCGGGGACGGCGAAGCTCGATTGGCCGTGGCGGCAAAAGGCGGTCGATTATCCGCAAACCGATGTCCATAAATTCCCCGGCAAAGCTCACGTCCTGATTGCGGGCGTGGATGCGGGCGAGGTCACGCTGGCTGACGATCCGGCGGATATTCGAGGTTTCCTATCGAGCGAGGCCAAGTTTCATTACGCCAGTTACGGCTATCTGACGCACGTCTCGGCGAAGGCTCCGAAGGATGCGACGGAGTGGCTGATTCGGATCGAGGCGACGAAGGGGATTTCGATTTATGGGGAAGGGATGGGCCGGTATGGGATGGATCCGGTGGTGTTGGTGCATACGATGAGGGATGTGAGGTTGGGGAAGAATTAATTCGCAAGCCACTTTGCGTACGCGTCGGCAGGATAATAAATCCACCCTTCCTGAGCAGCTTGATCCGCGTTTTGCAGCGGAGGCAGGACTTCACCTCGGGAGAACGCATCCGCAGTTACCAACGCCAAGGCAGCATCAAGCGCGTCATGATGCGTCTGCATGTCCTGACAGGCTTTATTAGGGTCTTCAAACTTGATAGACAGTCGTCGTAGGACCAACTCGCAGATCTCCCCACGGTTAGCCGGAGCTCTAGCGCCCTTTTTATAATGCTGTAGATTATTGAAGTCTGCCTTTGCCATCCGCGACAGGCTACAAAGCGTTGCCTTGGGATAAACTTCGATTACGCTACGCTTCTTAGTGAGTTCGGTGG
>JBEKPC010000062.1:0-27142 GCA_049521155.1 Bryobacteraceae bacterium | reverse complement strand
CCGTTCTCCGGACCTTGGTCGGCTTGTTCCAGGCGGCGCTGGGAGGAGGGATGGAAGCCTCCCGATTTAATAATTTCAGCGAGCGTTTTCACCGGCACCTGGTCGCCCCGGGCTGCAAGATAATGATTGATGTCGTACTTGAAACCCATGCAGGGGCCAGTGCCGCGCTCGCGTCGAATTTCTTCGACTGTGGCGGGGTCGACGATGGTGGCTCCGGCGCGGCGCAGGTCTTCGACCGCTGCCATAAAAATATCGATGATTTCGGGGTCGGCCGATTCACGCTCATAGGCCTGGCGGAGAATGCCGATGGTCGCGCCGTGGAGTCCGTTGCGATCGAGCGATTTCGAATAGTCCTGCGGAAGATGCGCCGGCGCCGCGGCGGTGACGGGGTCGTTGGGATCTTCGCCCACGATAGCTTGAAAAATCTTTTCGGCATCTTCGACGGTGCGGGCGATGGGTCCGGCGATATCGGCGAGAAGGCTGAGCGGCAGAATGCCGGCGCGGCTGGTAAGCCCCATGGTCGAGCGAATGCCCACCAGCGACTGGTGCGAAGAAGGTCCGCGAATGGAGTTGCCGGTGTCGCTCCCGAGTCCTACGAGGCCCAGGCTGGCGGCAATGGCGGCCGCCGTCCCTCCGCTCGATCCGGCCGTGACGCGGTTCAGCGCGTACGGATTTCTGGTGTAGCCGGGCAGGATCGAACTGACCGTTTCATAAGGACTGAAGGCCCATTCGGCCATATTGGATTTGGCCAGCACCAGTGCGCCCGCGTCCTTCACTCGCTTGACTAAAAAGGCGTCCTTGTTGGGAATGAATTTCGCCAGAGCGAGGGCGCCGTTGGTGGTGCGAATTCCTTTCGTTTCGAAATTATCCTTGACGATCATGGGCACGCAGTGTAAAGGTCCGGTGAAGCCGGATTGAGCGAAGCGGCGATCCAGTTCATCGGCTTCCTTGGTCACATCGGGATTGATCAGGACGATGGCGTTGATCGCCGGGCCATTCTTGTCGTACGCATCGATACGTTTCAAGTATTGATCGACCAGCGCGCGGCAGGTGAGGCGGCCAGCCTTCATCGCGTCGTGAACCTGCGCAATAGTGGCTTCCTCCACCTCGAAGGTTTGCGAGAAAAGCGGGACAGCCAGCAGTAGCAAGAGAGAGCGGATCACTGAATCAGGATACGAGATTCGTATCCGCTCTCTAAAAACAAATGCTATGGAGCCGTGGTTGAGGCAGCGTGCACTCTATCCGCGTGGCCCAGGACGACAAGCGTTCGTCCGGTGATTGTATCCAGAATTTCAAGCGTCGGGATCAGCCTGCAGGCGGGGATCAACGCGTCCGTGGTGGTGGTTGTGGCAGAGGTTGGAGGAAGAATTCCGGGGAGCGTGATGGTGGCGCGAATGTCACGGCGAGCGCCTGAAACAAGGCTCAAATCGATATCGCTTCGCAGCGCGAACGACTGACTTTGGCCGGCTACCACGGTGAGCGACGTGGATTTCAGGACCGTTCCGGCGGCATCCACAAAGGATACGGAGGCCGTACAGCTTGTTCCCGCGGCAGGTGGTTCGACACCGGGATTCAACAGATTCAATTGCGCCGTTTCGCCAAAGGCGATCCCGACGATGCCGGTGGTTTTGACAACCGGTGAAGGCGTAATGACCTGCGCATTCAGAGCGAAAGCGCCTGGGAAACACAGCACGGCAAGCATTCGGACACACTTCGGACTAACGTTTTTAAACATACATTTCTCCTCTGATTTTTGATTCAACCGGCCGCGGCATTACGCGGCGATCTGATTTCTAAAACCCGCATCGCCGCGAGGAGTTTCCCCGATTTATAAGATTTACTGGGCCGTTTGATCTTTCCAGGAGAACGTGTGATCCACATCGTCGACCGGCTTGCCGTCCACTTCGGCATAGGGATAGACGAAATAATTCAGCGGATCGGCTGTCTGCCGAGGGCTGAGTTTCAGGTCGCGTCCGCGCGTAAATTCGATGCGATTCTCATCATGGGCTCCGAAAAAATATTCGCGCATGGACGGATTCTTAGACGCCTCCGATGCATCGATGGGAATCCAGCCAATGCCCTGCGCGTAAAATTCAGCCCAGCAGTGATAGCCGGCGATGGAGCCTTGGCCGCGCTCGGCTGGAATCGGGAAGCCGATGGAGAAACGCGCCGGAATGCCCATGGCGCGGGCATAGCCGATGAAGATGGCGTGGAAGTCGGTACAATTTCCACGGCGCGCGTCGCATGCGTAATAGATGTCGCCGCGACCCCAGCCTTTTCCCGTTTTGTCGTACTTCACGGTGGCGACCACGTGGTTATAAATTGCGCGCGCCATCTCGAGGTCGGTATGCGCGTGCGCCTCGGCGACTACTTCAGAGGCCCATTTTCGAATGTTGCCGTCGATGGGAACCAGGCGATCCGGCGCCAGCCAGCGTGCCTGATCAACGGAACTCAAAGGAGCCGCGCTGGCGGAGACAACAGGTTGTAAACGATGCTCCTTTCGCACCGCATCGAATCTCACCGTGACCGAAGGAGGCGCGGACGCGGCGATGCTGAGGATCCGGTTGCCCAGTTCATCGGTTTCGATTCGATAGGGCGCGGACGCTTCAATGCGCAGGTTAGCGATGCGCTGATAATCGTCGTCATGCGGGATCGGAACCCAAAGAAGGTACTGGCCGCCGGTCACGGTCGATGGCACGGCGGCTCGATATTCGAAGGAAAACGACCGCTCGCGCGGCTGGGCGAATAGCGTCGCAGCGACGATGAATATTGAGTAAATGCGCAATGCCGGCATGAACTGATCATACGAAGATCCGGCCCTGGCGTGCGATCATCGGGGTTTGAAGGCAATCATCAAACACGTGGCGCTGCTGTTCGCTTCGATGGGCGGCATCGGTATTTTTTGGTTGGGAATCTTGGATGCCTCGCTGCTTTTCTTTCCACTAGGAATCGACTTGTTGGTTGTCGTACTGGCGGCGCGGCATCACAACCGGTGGCCGTACTATGCGGCGATGGCAGCATTGGGATCGGTGGTGGGCTGCTTCACCACCGATTGGGTCGGACGAAAGGGAGGCGAGGAAGGGCTCGCAAAATTTGTCCCAAAACGGCGGCTGCGTTTTTTTCAAAAGCGCGTGCAGGCAAGCTCGGGGGTCGCATTGGCGGTCGCGGCGGCGGCTCCTCCGGGATTCCCGTTTTCAGTGGTGGTGCTGGTGGCGGCCGCGCTGAAATATCCGCGCGCCAAGGTGCTGGGGATTGTCGGGGTGTTCCGGTTTGTTCGCTTCAGCGCGGAGGGATTGCTCGCGGTGCAGTTCGGGACGAAAATCTTGAAGGTGGTGGACTCGCCTGTTTTTGAAGGCGTGATGGCTACCGTGATTATCGCGTCACTGATAGGGAGCGGATGGGCCGTCTGGTCCTGGAGGCGAAAGACTGCGTGAAGTTACTGAGCGAAGTTAACCAGCATTGACATCGGGGTTTCAAATAAATAGACTTCTCTATAACATCCTTTGGGGAAGGAGCCGTGATGAGAGACGCCACGTTGCATCGAAACATCGTCGGGTTATGCGCTGTCCTGGCTTTCGAAGGCTTGTTAGCCGGCGCTGACTCCGGCAGGCCGGTCACATTCGCGAAGGATATCGCTCCTATCTTCCAAGACAAGTGCGAAGCGTGTCACCGCGCGGGATCCATGGCGCCGATGTCGCTGGTAACTTATCAGGAGACGCGGCCCTGGGTAAAAGCCATTCGGGAGCGCGTGATTACGCGAAACATGCCTCCCTGGCATCTGGATAAGACAGTGGGAATCCAGCATTTTGCCAATGACCGGTCGCTGACGGCGGAGCAGATCGCGACCATCGTGCAGTGGGCCGATGCCGGCGCGCCACTGGGCGACCCGAAGGATATGCCGGCTCCCAGGCAATGGCCTGCCGATGACGGCTGGCAGCTCGCCAAGCAATATGGGCCGCCCGACTTCGTGGTCAAATCGGAGGCATACACCATGCCTGCTCACGGCCAGGATGTGTGGTTTAAGCCGCTTACCGATATCGGTATCACGGAGGAGCGTTGGGTGCGCGCGGTTGAGATGCGGCCAGGCACGCCCGCGGGACGCCGGATCGTTCATCACGCGCTCGCGGGTCTCCGTCAGGATGAGCCTGGAGCCGACGCTGCCGGACCGGGCCTTCTAATGGAATGGGCGGTTGGGAAAAGTTATGACGTCTACCGGCCGGGCACCGGAAAGCTGCTGCTGCCGGGAGCGCAAATTCGCTGGGAGCTTCATCTTCACGCGGTAGGCGAACAGATCCGCGATCATGTGGAGCTCGCCGTGTACCTTTATCCGAAAGGCGAGGTTCCCAAGTACAGGACGCGGCTGAGTCTGTTCGGAGCCTCGCCCGGGAATCCAGGGCCTTTCGATATTCCGCCGAACAGCGTGGTCGCGAATCAGACCTACCAGGTCCTGAGACAGCCGGCGCGCCTCGAAAACTTTCAGCCTCACATGCACTGGCGCGGCAAGGCGATGGCGATGGAAGCCATTCTGCCGGACGGCACCACCCGGATGCTGAGCTACGTCGACCATTTCAACTTCAACTGGATGAACAATTACATTTACGCGGATGACGCCGCGCCGGTGCTGCCTAAGGGAACCGTCATCCACGTGACGGCCTGGTATGACAACACCGCCAACAATCCGAACAATCCGGATCACGACCAGTGGGTGGGTTACGGCGACCGCACGGTCGATGAAATGGGCCACGCATGGGTGAACGTCACTTATATCTCAGACGACGATTACAACCAGTGGCTCGCCAATCATAAGCCGGCTCGGACCGCCCGACAATAATCTGCTATGCCGCGAATATTTCTGGCCTGGATCGCGCTGATCGGCGCGGGATGGGCACAATCGTTGCCTTTCGAGCCCACTCATGACTCCGGGCAAAGCGTCACCGGAGCTTTTGAAGGTTGGTTCCCGAATCCAGACGGAAGTTTCAGCCTGCTGATTGGATATTACAACCGGAATCAAAAGCAAACGCTCGAAATTCCAGCCGGGCCCAACAATCGCATCGAGCCGGGAGGGCCGGATCAGGGTCAGCCCACGCATTTTCTACCGGGACGCCAGTGGGGTGTGTTCACGATTACGCTGCCGAAGGATTTTGGCGAAAAGAAGCTTACCTGGACGCTGGTCGCCAATGGCCAGACCGCGGTGATTCCGCTGAGCCTGCATCCTCTCTATGAAGTGCAGCCGTTCACGGACGCGACGGGCAATACTCCGCCGTTCATTGGATTTTCCGAAGCCGGTCCTTTCGTGCAAGGGCCGCGCGGGCAGAGCAAGGAACTCATGACAACGGTGTCGGATCCGGTGACGGTGACGTTATGGCTCGCCGATGATGCGAAGTCGACCCTGGCTGTGCGTCCACCGGGGCTGCCGGTCTCGGTGACCTGGAGCAAGTTTCGGGGACCCGGCGCGGTTTCATTTGCCAGTGAGAAGCCGATCGTGGAAGAAGCCCAGTTCAAGGCTCCGGACGGAACTGTATTCAGCGGCAGAGCGACCACCACGGCAAGATTCAGCGAACCTGGCGAATACATTCTGCGCGTGGTCGCAAACGATTGGACAGGCGACGGCGGCCGGGGCTTCCAATGCTGCTGGACGAATGCCCAGGTGAAGGTCACGGTTAAATAATCAGTTCCTGGCGGGCCGATAAACCGTGGTCGCCGGGTTGTAGTGGCGCCAGTCGAACCAATAATCCTTGATCACTTCGACGCGCGGCAGGCACGTTCCCTGCAATTTGCCGGAGATGGCGCATCCTTGAAAATTCCAATTGCTGCCGGTGGCGTCGTCCATAAAGAGGGCGTCTTTTTGCGCGATGCGATAGAACTCGGGGATCTGCGGAAGGGCAGGAATCCGGCGCTGGAAGACGCGGACGGATTGGTCGTCCGGACCGACCACCAGAATGACGGGCTCGGATCCGACGCGATCCTGAATTAGTTTCTCCCTCAAAACAGTCTCGTAGGGGAACGCGCGGCTGACGCCGAATGCCTGGATGCCCAGCATCACGTCCCGCTGCTTCATTCCGTCTTCCGGATAAGTCAGCACGGTGGGAGCTTTCGCCATGCGCACGTCCCAATCCTTGCGCGCATACCCGTGGACATATTCGACCAGATCGTTGAGAACCGTACCATCCGGCTTCTCGGTTTTCCAGAGCGCCCAGGTAAGCTCATCGGAAGGAACCAGCGTCAGGTGTTTTCCGGCCAGAGGACCGGAAACGGCGGCTCCGCTGATCTGCTGCCAATACGTGCCGGTCTGCTCGTCACGCATCAGAAAGTTCTGGTTATTGATGCCGGCTAAATGAAACTTCAGGCGCAGCCCGTCGACTTCCGCTTTCCACACCAGACCGGTGTGACAGAGCGTTCAATAAGTGGCCACGATCGGCTCGCCGTCGAGCACGTCGTTCACGATGTGGTGATAGGAGATGATCCGGATCGGGTACGCGCGCGCCGCGCTGCCCACACTGACCGCGATCACCTTCTCGTCGCCATCCAGCTTCGATTGGTCCACGCGGGAAAATGTCGCGCGGTCGATGGGATGGAACATGATTTCGTAAACATTGATCCGGGAAAGGACAATCACCGCCGCCATCGCCACCACGCCCATCGCGGAGCCGGTGCGGCGAAGCCAGCGCGTTTCCTGGCGCCAATACGATACCAGAGCCACTAAAGAGGTCAAGCCACAGAGAGCCATGACAACTGGACGGTATCGCCAGACTGCCAGCGCCATCATGAGTTCCCGCGGCGCCTGATGCCTGAAGGGACGAATGACGTAAATCGGATAAACCAGCGCTGCGGCGGCTGCCAGAAAGCAGAGCAGGAAGCAAATCCAGAAGGTCCGCGCCGGGTTAACTCGTCTCATTCATTCTCCAGACTCGAAGCGATGTTATCGGCTCCCACACCGGCGGGGCAATAGTAGGTTTTGACTAGTCATATTGACCGTTCAGCATATTAAAGCTTATGATGAGTGGTGCTTCGGAGGAGGCCATCCCTTGTTTCCACGTTTATTGTGCGTATTGGCTGTTTTGGCCGCGCTGACGTCTGCCGGGCTCACGGCGGGTCCTGTTTTCTACACCATGGTTCAAGGCGGCGTAGGCGCTTCCACGGCAACCTTGGAATCTTTCGATGCCAGCAGTCCCGGCTCGCCGACGGTGATCGGCCCCATGGGCGTTCTGGCCGATTTCGGTGGATTGGCCTATGATAGCGGCAACAACACCATGTACATGGTGGACGGGACCGGCAACGATTCGACGACCGCCAATTCCTCGCTCTACAGCGTGAATCTTACTACCGGGGCAGCCACGCTGATCGGCTCGACCGGACTGCCCGCCGATGTGACTGGGTTGACGTACGATTCGGCCAATAACACCCTGTACGCTGCTCAACTTGGCAGCGCGTTGCCGCTTGAGATTCTGAATATTAATACCGGCGCCGCTACGCCCGTAGGAACCGCAATCGCTTCAGGCGAGGTCGACAATCTGGCGTACGATCCGACAAATGGGGTGCTCTACGGCTGGTCGGACTGTCTGGGCTGCGCAGCCCTCTATTCGATTAATACCGGCACGGGAGTGGGAACGCTGCTCTCCGGCACCGGCCTGGATAGCAACGACAGCGGAATCGTGTACGATCCGTCGACGAACCTGTTGTGGGACCTGGATGTTAGAGGCCTCCTCACCACCGTCAATCCTTCGACGTTCGCTCAGACTCTGGTGGGCACCTTCGAGGGCGGTGAATCGAGCGGTTTGGCGGAAGTCCCCGGCGCAATCCCGGAGCCATCCACCTTCCTGCTGCTCGGTTCGGGCATGGTGTTGTTATGCGCCAGATTTGTGCGAATTAAGGTCAATTAAGGCTCGATACACGCTCACAAACGTCACTTTATGCCCTTTTATGACGTGGCAATGACGGTTTTGGCCCCCAATTGACGCACAGCGGACTTGGAGACTGAAATGAGCTTTTCTTTGCATCTGAATCGCGCTTTCTTAGGCGTCCTGTTGTTCATGATCCCCAGCGCGGCGTGGGCGGATTTCAGCGGAACAGCGACGGTACCGGCTGGTTCCGGCTTGAATCTGGCTACAGGCGCTGTCGCCAGCGGGGGCGACATTGCGTTTACCGGAAGCCAGTTTACGTTTCAAGGTAAAGCGACGGGGCTTGATGCCGGCAACCTTGGATCATTTGGCTTCAGCGAGTTTCTCCTCACAAATTTGCAGGCGTATGGGCCGGGGCTGGAAAATCTTCCCGTCACGGCAAAGCAGGGCGACTTGCTGGTCGTGCTGACCAACGGCAGCTATTGGGCGAAAGTTCTGGTTCAGGAAATCAGCTCAACCTCCGCGACCCTTCAATACTATACATATGGCGCGACTGCCCCGCCCGCCGGTCCTGCGATCACGGCGATTCAGAACAATTTCAGCTACTTGCAAGCGGGCCTGCCGAATTACGGAATCGCACCCGGTAGCTTATTCATTATAAAGGGCACGGACCTGGCAAGCGCGACGACTCCGGTGCTCCAATCGAGCGGCGGATCGGGAATTCCCCTCACTTTAAACGGCGCCAGTATTTCCGTGACGGTCAACGGCGTCACTACCCAGCCAGGAATTTACTACGCGTTTTCGACCCAGATTGCGGCGGTGCTGCCGTCGTCGACGCCAGCCGGGACCGGAACGCTCACCGTGACTTACAACGGCGTACCGAGCTCGGCGGCGCCTATTCTGGTGGTTCCGACGGCTCTCGGGCTCGACACGTATTTCGACACTGGGAAGGGGCTGGGAGTCGCGACCAGTCCCACTACCGGTGTTCCTTACTTTTTTAACAACTCTGCCGCTCCGGGAGAGACGATCGTGCTGTGGGGTTCGGGATTGGGCGCGGACCCCGCCGACAGCGACATCGTATTCACAGGGACTCCGCACGCGATCAATGTGCCGCTCCAGATTTATATCGGAGGAATTCAGGCCAGTATCGGATATCAGGGCGCGTCCGGCTTTCCCGGGGTGAACCAGATTAACGTGACGATTCCGGCGTCGGTTCCGACCGGTTGTGGAATCTCAATCGTCGCGGTGAGCGGAAACATCGCCAGCAATACGGTGAGCATCCCGGTCGAGCCGGGCGGGGGCACCTGCTCCGATCCCGTGATTAATGGCACCGGCCAGGTTCCCAACGTGAGCCCTCTGACATCCGGGACTCTGGTCATCGTTCAGGCCACCGGGGACGGGACCACGCAGAGTTCTGCGAGCGCCGATTTTATTAGCATTTCCGGCCAGGTGGGAACCAACGAGACCGACCAAAATGGCCTGTACACTCTTGGGAACTGCGCCGAAAGCCAGTCGGTTATCTTAGCGACCGGCCCGACTGGTCCGGCCACGTCAACCGACCTGGACGCGGGAACCATCACCGTGACCGGTCCATCCGGAACGCAGCCGCTCCCCGCGGTCGCATCTTTACCGGGGGATTATGCTGCCTCACCGCTGCCAACCGGGTTCGTTCCCACGAGCGGCGGATCGTTTGTGTTCACCGGCACCGGCGGCAAGGACGTGGGCCCGTTTACTGGGACCGTGAACTATACCAATCCTATCGTCTGGACCAACATGAACGACATCACGTCAGTGAGCCGTTCGCAGGGGGTAACTGTTACCTGGACGGGAGGCGACCCCCACGGCTACGTTCTGATTTCCGGCACTTCGAATTCCGCTGAAACGCCCTCGACGCCTGTTTTGGGCGCGGGCTTCGTCTGTTACGCGGCAGTGAGCGCGGGGCAATTCACGGTGCCGGCTCCCATTTTGCTGGGTATGCCGATTGGAACGGGAAGTCTCACGGTGCAAAGCGCAACGACGCCAAAGGTGATCAGCATACCCGGAATCGAGTACGCCACCAGCAGCGCTTCGTTCTATTTTTCGATCGCCCCGTCCTACCAATGAGAGAGATTTTAGTTGACCCGGTGAAACGCCAGCCTTTATAGTATTGCATGGCACTTAGGTTTTGGCTTGTTTCCGCGCCCTTTCTTTGCTTCAGCGCGGCAACGGCATTGAGTCAGGAAGCTCCCATCGTGCAGCCGGGCGCGCCTGGAGAGAGCAGTAAAATCCTCACACCGGCGACGGCCGGCACCCCGGTGCGCGGACCCGCCAAGGCTGACACTGATTTCATGCAGGGCATGATCATGCATCATTCGCAGGCCGTCGAAATGACGGCGCTGATGCCCACCCATACCCACAATAAAGACCTGCTGGCCTTAGGCAAGCGGATCAGTATCTCCCAAACCGATGAGATGAAATACATGAAGCAGTGGCTGGAGGAGCGCGGGAAGCCGACCACCATGGAACATGACATGAGCAACATGGCAGGGATGGAGCATATGAATCATGCTCATATGAACATGATGCCCATGATGATGCCCGGCATGTTGACTCCGCAGCAGATGCAGGCGCTGGCGAAGGCCACGGGCCCGGCTTTCGACCATCTGTTTTTGACGGGAATGATTCAGCATCACACCGGCGCTTTGATCATGGTGGACGATCTGTTCAACACCGCGGGAGCCGGCCAGGATAACGTATTGTTCGACTTCGCCACGGATGTGGATAACACGCAGAGGGCGGAAATCAAGATCATGCAGGGCATGCTTGCCAAGGAGAAAAAATGATTGAGTTTTTGCGTAATGCCGCGATGATTTCGCTGGCAGCCGCGCTTTGCGCTGGACAAGCCAGCACTCCCGCGCCGTCCAATCCGCGCGCCGGGGCCGACGATCCGCGTATCGGACTCAAAGCGGGATTGTACGATGCCGGAGAAGCGTCGTCCGGCCTGGAGCGGATTGCCGCCTTGCCGAAGCCGGCGGGATTCGCGCCCGTTCCGTTGCCGGTTCCGGCGCCTGCCGAGGGTAGCCCGGAGGCGATCGCGGCTGCCCGCGCGCAATGGGGTTCCACCAACTCCGATATGGCTTTCAGCGGCAATCACCTTTTTGTCGGCAACTATAACGGCATTAATTTCTACGACGTAGATAACCCGAAGGAAATTAAGCTGCGCACTTCCCTGGTCTGCCCCGGCGGTCAGGGAGACGTCTCGGTTTACGGACATCTGCTGTTCATGTCGGCCGAGGCGGCCAATGGGCGAATCGATTGCGGCACGCAAGGAATTCCTCTGCCGGTGGGTTATGTTCCGCCGCCTCCCCCGCCGCCGCCGGACCCGGATAAACCAGATGCACCGCGCGTGCGGCCGCCGCCTCCTCCGCCCAGCCCGGACCGGTTTCGCGGAGTCCGCATCTTCGACATCAGCGATATGTCGAATCCCAAGCAAGTCGCCGCCGTGCAGAGCTGCCGCGGCTCGCACACCCATACGCTGGTGATTGATCCCAAGGATAAGGACAACGTTTATATCTACATCTCCGGTACCGGCAACGTCCGCCAGGCGGAAGAGCTGGAAGGATGTTCCGGCGCGACTCCCGACAAAGATCCCAACACCTCGTTATTCAGGATCGATATCATCAAGGTGCCGCTGGCCCATCCGGAGCTGGCGAAGATCGTCTCCAGCCCGCGCATCTTTACCGATAGCCAAACCGGAGCCATCAACGGCCTCTGGAAGGGTGGCACACACGGCGAAGGGACCCAGAAAACGTCCGAAACCAACATGTGCCACGACATCACGGTCTATTCAGCCATCGGTCTCGCCGCGGGGGCATGTTCCGGGAACGGAATCCTGCTGAACATCTCCGATCCCGCGCATCCGGTCCGTATCGACGCTGTGAACGATCCGAACTACGCCTTCTGGCATTCCGCTAACTTCAACAATTCCGGCACGAAAGTCCTGTTCACGGACGAGTGGGGCGGCGGTGGTCAACCGCGTTGCCGCGCGACGGATCCGATGAACTGGGGCGCCGATGCCATCTTTACTCTATCCAAGGGTAAGATGACGCTGGCATCGTATTACAAGATGCCCGCTGCGCAGACGGAATGGGAGAACTGCGTGGCCCACAACGGATCGCTGATTCCGATTCCCGGACGCGACATCCTGGTGCAGGCGTGGTATCAGGGCGGCATCTCCATGGTGGATTTCACCGATCCAACGCATCCCATTGAGATTGGCTACTTCGATCGCGGCCCTATTGACGGCGCCAAGCGCGTACTGGGCGGGCAGTGGTCGGCATACTGGTTCAACGGCTACATCTACGGCTCGGAAATTACGCGTGGCGTGGACGTGTTGAAGCTGGTGCCGAACCAGTACATTACGCAAAATGAGATCGATGCCTCCAATCAGGTGCATTTTGACGAGCTAAATGTTCAAAATCAACCGAAGATCACCTGGCCGGCAAATTTCGTGGTGGCTCGCGCCTATCTCGACCAACTGACTCGCAGCAGCGCTCTTCCTGCACAACGGCTGACTGCGCTCAAGGCGGCCATCGACAAGGCGGAAGCTTCGCATTCGCAAGGGAAAGAATTCAAGGCCCTGGCGGCCAGCCTCGACAAGGATGCGGGCACGGCGAAGACTCCGGCGGACGCGGATCGTATGCGTGCACTGGCGGGAATCATGAATCAGAACGCGAATAAGGTTAATTAGGCCAATCGGGTGGGCTCGGAGCGCGACCAGGGGGTCGCGCGCGGGTCAGGGGATCCGCCCTACCTAATCATGAAGAGTTACTTTTTTCCAGGCGGCGCCCCGATCATCCTCGGTGGCGCCGCGAACAATTTTTCCGGATCGGCTTCGACTGGCATCGCGAGCTCGAGGAATGCGATATGCATCTCGTCCGTGGTCATATCTCCCCAATGAACAGGAACGGAAGGATCCGGATTGGTCGGATTGTTCGCAGAATTGTCGAAGTGCGCAATTGATTCGAGCCTGGTTCCCGCGGGAAGCAGCAGCGGTTCACGCAGAACATATGTGGTCTGCCAATTGAAGTCGTAACGCGGGACGCTCACTAATAATCGCGTTCGACCGTCCGGATAGATTGCCCGTACTTCCATCGATTTTCCGCGGCGGTGCATATGCGGCTGTACGGACACGAGTGTCACAGGTTGCGCCAGCGTCATTGAAGCACGCGATACATAGTCCGGATCGCCCGCGGGAATCGCCAGATCGAGATCGCGGAGCGTGTCGATCGCCATCACTCGTTCCGTAGGCGGTGCGTTGGCCAGGTAGATTCCTAGTTCCGAATAATCGGTCACTTCCTTCCCGTTCGGGCTGTAATGCATCTCAAACACAATGTCGGAGCCGGCCCGGATCTGCTTCGCGCCATCCGGCAGCCAAGGCATCGGCTGATAACCCGGTTCCCATCCGATGAGCTGCAAACGCCTGTCGAAAACTCGCTCGCCTTCGCGTCTGCGCCCCCGATCCGCCACCGTCGCGGTTACAATCTGGCCTTTGGGATATCCTTCGAGGTAGCTCGATTCCGGCCCTCTCGCATAGGCATTGATGTGATGAACCACGGAGCGCTGATCGATGCGAAATTCCGCCGCACGCACCCAGACGTCCTTTGGAAACAGGCCGGGCGTGATCAGATATCGATAGGTGAGCAGGCCGGAGGCGGGCACATGAAAACCGGGCACTCGAATTACGATATCCGGCTTGCCGAGTTTCCACCCGCCTTCGACGCTGGCCGGGTGAAAGGCCGTCTTCAGCGGCGCGCCCTCAGGAGCACCTTCCTTCACCCATGTGGTGATGGTCTGAATCTCCGTCTCCGTCAGCGACCTGTCGTTCCGGAAATCGTGCGCGGTTTCGCCGGCCGCATCCCAAGGAGGCATTTTGCGGGTCAAAACGGCCTGTCGAATTGCGTTTGCCCAGGGCCGCACTTGAGAATAACTGGTCAGCGGCATCGGAGCGATCTCACCCGGCTGATGGCAGGCCACGCAATGGCGTTCAAGAATCGGCCAGACGTTCGTCGAGAACACGACCTCAGCCTTCAGCGCGATGCCGACTAAAAAGAGGAGGTGGCGTTTCTGGCTGAACATGTGGAACGGTCCCGATAATTACAGTATAAGAATCCCCGCCCTCACGGGATGGGGTTATAACCCCTGCGGCTGACTAGATAACTAATCTTCCGAGGGTGTATGCTCATTGTTTAGAATTATGCGCATTAACTCTTCGAAATTTCTCGCGTACGCGGCCTTGCTTGCCGCGGCCGCCGCAGCACAGGCGCAACAGCCCGCAGACGCCAAGCCGAAACATGAGGACACGGAAGTATGGGAGCCGGTGCCGAAGATCGTGACGCCGGGAGCCACGGCCGGCGCGCCTCCGTCGGATGCAATTGTGCTATTCGACGGCAAGAATCTCGATGAGTGGGTGTCGGCCCGCGATAAGTCTCCTGCGAAGTGGCTTGTTGCAGACGGCGTGATGACCGTGAACAAAGCGCAGGGCGTCGGAAACATTGAGACGAAGCGGTCCTTCAAGAATTATCAGCTTCATGTCGAGTGGAAGATTCCCGAGAACATCACCGGCAGCGATCAGGCGCGCGGCAACAGCGGTGTGTTTCTGGCGTCCACCGGAGCCGGCGATGCGGGATATGAGCTCCAGGTTCTCGATTCGTACAACAACAAGACTTACGTCAACGGCCAGGCCGGCAGCATCTACAAGCAGGGCATTCCGCTAGCGAATCCGAATCGCAAGCCCGGCGAGTGGCAGACCTACGATGTGGTGTGGACCGCGCCGACGTTCAACGGCGACGGTTCTTTGAAGAGTCCAGCCTATGCCACGGTTTTCTTCAACGGCGTGCTGGTGCAGAATCACTTCGAGTTGAAGGGTGAGACGCTGTACATCGGAAAGCCGTTTTATAAAAAATACGAATCCGCGCCGATCAAGTTGCAAGCGCACGGGGACCACAGCGAGCCGGTCAGCTTCCGGAATATCTGGGTCAGGGAGTTGAATTAGGATTCGGCGGCATGACCCGCAGACGATTGTTTTTTGCGCCTCTGTGCGTCCTGGCGCAGAGCGTCCCGGCGAAGAAGTCTTATCCCGATGGCCGGCCAACCGCGTCGCTGCGTCTTGACGCAAAAGACTCCGGTCCTATTATTCGGCACGGAGAAGGTCCGGCTCGCTGCGATGATCTCGGCGCACGGGAAGCGATCTGTTTCCGATCTAACGGCACTTACTATCTGCATTACGATGGCGCAGGACCAACGGGATGGCGAGCCTGTTTGGCGATCAGCCGCGATCTGCGGCAGTGGGATCTGAAGGGTCCCGTTCTCGACCTCGGCGCGCCCGGCGAAGACGATGCCGGAACAGCAAGTTCGCCATGGACTGTGTTCGACGGCAAGGAATGGCACATGTTTTACGTCGGTTCGCGCACGACTAGCGCCGCGCCGAACCGCATTCCTGCTGTGCCGTATTTCACGCTGGCGGCAAAGAGTCCTCACCCGGAAGGTCCATGGATCAAGCAGCGGGGCGTGATTCCGTTCCGCACAAAGCCCGGCACTTATTACGCTGATACGGCCAGCCCGGGGCAGATCGTCAAAAAAGGCGATGAATACCTGATGTTTTTCAGCGCCGCCGCGTTTACGGATCCATCGAGGCGGCGATTGCTGCGAACTTTGTCGATCGCCCGCACCAGAAATCTGGACGGACCCTGGGAGATCGACCTCCAACCGGCTCTGCCGCCGGAACATCAGATCGAGAATTCGGCGCTGTATTTCGAGGCGTCGAACAAGACGTGGTTTCTCTTCACCAACCACATCGGTCTGGATGCGGAAGGCGAGTATACCGAGAGCATCTGGGTTTACTGGAGCCAGGACGTGAACCACTGGAATCCTGAACAGCGCGCCATTGTGCTCGACCAGACCAACTGCGGGTGGAGCAAGCGTTGTATCGGGATGCCTTCGGTTGTCCCGGTAGGCCACCGTCTGGTGCTGTTTTACGATGCTTCGACGTCGAGTAGCGGAAATATGGGCCGCGACATCGGTCTGGCTTGGATGAGTCTTCCTTTGCAGATTCCACGGTAGGGCCAGCGATAATAAACACAATGCCGAAAAATATTGAGAGCCGCGCGGCGAAGACGGTTCGGGAGGTTTTTGCTTCAGGCCGTCCGTTGACCTATATCCGTTCGGCCGAGGAACAGCGGGTGGCGCGAGTGCTGCGCGAGGTGGGGCAGCGCATTGGCGCTCCCATCCTGACCTGGAGCCTCACCGAAGGCATGCCTGGCGCCGATACGCCTCGCGCGGCGCTGGATCTGATCGTCGCTTACCAAGGCACGGCCATTTTTCATCTGAAGGATTTTCACGAGGCCCTGCGCGAATCGCCGGAGATCCGGCGGCGGCTGCGCGATGTCTATGAACACTCGCTCGATCAGGGAAAATTTGTAGTGATCAGCTCCCCCGTCCGGTTTATTCCGGAGGAACTGGAGCGCAGCATGATGTTTCTCGAACTGCGTCCGCCGGATCTGGTGGAGCTGGTCGAATTCCTCAAGGAAGAGACATCCGCCAGTGAGGAGATTCTTTATCAGGTGGCGCGCGCCTTGCAGGGATTGACGCTCGATGAGGCTAAGTATGCGCTGCGCAGGGCGCTGGCCGTCAGTCCCGAGTTAGGGCCGGAGTCGTTTCCGGCGCTGCTCGAAGAAAAGAGGCTGCTGGTCAATCGCAGCGGCGTGATTGAATATATCTCGACCGGCACCGAACTGGGCGAGGTCGGCGGACTCGAAGGTCTGAAAACCTGGCTGCTCGAACGGCGCAAGCTGTTTCAAATGCGCGATAGCCTGAGCGAGGAAATCGTACCCAAAGGAATCCTCATCATGGGGATTCCAGGATGCGGAAAAAGTCTGACCGTGAAGGCCACGGCGTCGTATTTCCAGCTTCCTTTATATCGGGTCGATATGGTGGAGATTTTTTCGGGCCGGCACGGGAAACCGGAGGGCGCTTTCGTCGAGGCGTGCCGCATGATGGAAGACATGGCTCCGGCGGTGCTGTGGTTCGATGAAATTGAGATGGGCATCACGTCGTCTGAATCGGGCGGGGAGCAGGGCCGCATTTTCGCGTTCTTCCTGACCTGGATGCAGGAGAAAACCCGCGGCCTGTTCGTCGCCGCGACCGCCAACCGCATCGATCTTCTGCCGGCGGAGATGATTCGCAAAGGCCGCTTCGACGAAGTGTTTTTCGTCGATATTCCCTTGGAAGACGAGCAGATAGAGATCTTTAAAATTCATTTGGCTCGCCGCCAGGTGGATATGACCGGGTTCGACCTGGCGCAACTTACCAAATTCACCGTCGGTTGGACGGGCGCTGAAATCGAACAATGCGTGATCGCCGCGGTCACCAAGGCGCGCCTGGCGGAAACCATCGTCACGGAGCAAGATCTGATTCTGATCGCCGCCAAGATGGTCCCGTTATCGCGAACGATGAAGGAGCAGATCAATCAGATCCGGGGCTGGGCCTTTGAAAGAGCGGTACGCGCGTCAGCGCCGCCCGTTCGTCGATAAATTTCTCATACTCCTGGCCGGTCGTCCGATAAGGAGATCATGAGCACCGGAATCTCCGCCCTGATGCAGATTGTCTCGAGCGCCGCCACCCCGGCGATCTCGTCATTGTTATCGTCGTCGAAGGTCCAATCGGCGCTGGCGAAGGCCCCGCCCGCTGATCTGGTCGAATTGAGCGATCAAGCGAGCCAGTTGCAGGAAGTGGATGGCTTATTCGGAGGCGCGGCGGAAACGGCGCAGGCGACCAGCCCCGGTATGGAGATGCAGAACCTGCTCACGTCGATCTACACGGGTAAACCGGCGGTTAACGTACTAGGATAAGGCTATTTTTGTCCGCGCGCAGGCGGCGGGACTCTCCGGTTCAGGGCGATCCTCGCACCGGATCCCGGTGTCGCGGCCGTGTAGGTCACCTCTTGCCCGACCGTTGCCGCCAGCGCACGCAGCGAGGCATCGGACAGCGGAGCGGACCCGTCATTGGACATAAAAGTCCCATTCGCCGGATTGTATAAAAGGCCCATCACTCGCCCGTTTTGGACCACCTGCGCCACCAGATCGCACTCCGTCACCGCGCCATTCAATGCCTTCGAAACAAACGGAGCCGCGGCACGCTGCATCAGCAGATCGATCCTCGGTCCGGCTCCGGCGCTGTTGGCGCTGGTCAACGTAACCTGCTGGCCGACAATCGGCGCCAGGTCGCTATCGAACGCCAGCACATACTGTTCCACCGCTTGCCGCGTCGCATCCGGATTCGTCTGCGGGAACCCTGAGTTCGAGGTCGGCGCGAACACCGCAGCCGACAGAAAACGGAAAACAGTGTCAGTCGAGCCGTCCCCCGTGAAACCGAATCCGCGAATCTGATTACCCGTGGCCCCGCTGTCGGCCGCTTGAAAGAAGCTCACCGCCGGATCGCCGAACATCCCCACCTTGTCGTACGCGTTGCGCAATTGCGGAACCTTCACCACCTGCGTCAGTCCTTCGAAGCTTTGGTTGCCGTTGGTGCCGAAAAATCCGTTCGATGAATCCACCATGTGGCATCCATTGCAACTGAACGACGACGTGCCCACTACCAGACTCAGAGCCGCATTGTTGACTCCATCCGACGGCCGCGTGCCCGCAAAAAAAGCCTGCCCCTGCTGCTGCGTCGCGTTCAGCGAATTGTCCAGACTGCGCACCGGATTCGGCGGAGGAAACACTTGCAGTTGGAAATCCGCGAACGTCTGCATCTCCACTTCGGACGGTTGAACGGGGCTGCCGATCAGCGTTTGAAACGCCACGCCAAAATTCAGGAACGATAAATTGGAGCTGAACGGATCCGTCCCATAGATCCCCGTCGAACGGTCCCCGCGCCAATGCATCGCGCCGGAATTTTTCAGGCCCCGCAGCGTCTGCGTGGTGAACGGTCCTTTCATCGGATGAAAATCGGTCAGCTTATTGCTGCCGTTGATCGGAGTCGAGACAGTGCTGTTCCCCGTCGCCAGCAGCAGGTTCACGAGGCCGCTCAGATTAATCGGAATCGGACTCGTGGTGACCGGATTATCGGGATTGCCCAGGTCCCAAGCCAGATCGTCCTTGTCGGCAAAATTGTGGCAACTGGCGCAGGCCGCTTCGCCGTTCCCTGAGAACCGTGTCGCGTCGTACAGCATGGGCCGCCCCAGCACCGCCGATGCGGGCTCCGGATTCGGCAGCACAGCGCGCGACACCTCCTGATTCGACTTAAGATCGATCGCGCTCACCGTATCGTCGAATCGCGTCATCACGTAGAGCAGGCCGCGCGCTTCATCCAGAACCACGCCGCTGGGACCGCCTCCGCTCACCGGAATATAATTCGCGCTGCCCGTCACCGGATTGAACGTGTCGTCTTCCAGCGTACTCGTCTGAAACACGCCGATCTTGCTCGATCCGAACGCGGCTACGTAAAGCGTGCCGCCATCGCTCGACACCGCCATATCCAGAGGCATGGACAAGCTGTGGCTCTTCGCCGTGGGATCGAATCCTGAAGATCCGGCAAGCTGGCTGTAGTTAATATGTTTGTTCAGATGGCGAGGCTCGACGTCGGTTCCAGAGATTACGGTAATGCGCGCTTCAGCCAGATGCCCTTGCACCGTATGGCCCGCATAAATCCCGGGTCCTTCGAAGCGGACATTATTAACAGCGTCGGTATTCGAAACATACAGCGTGCCGCTTACCGGATTGGTCGCCATATTGAACAGCGTGGTGCCGACGTGCGCGAAAGCGGCGGTCTGCGTCAGCGTATTCGCGTCCACCGCGAACACGTCGGTGTCCGGCAACGTGAAGCGCACCGAACCGTCCCAGATGCGGCTCAGTTCATCCTCCCAATGCCCGCTGGTATTGTTGAATTTCACGATCAATCCCACTTCGGGCGCAGGCTGACCCGTCGCATCGGTCGCCGGACCCGGATTGCCTCCAGGGCTGGTCGAGCCGTCGGAAAGCGTGCACGGTTTGTTCTGAAACCCCGTGCAAACCCTCCCCTGATTGATCGTCGTCGTCTGATTGCCGGTCTTGAAACCAGCCACGTAAACCGTGTTCCCATCGGGACTCACCGCTAACGCGCGCGGCGTGTCCGTGAAAAAACTCAAAATGCTGAGCGGCGTTCCGCCCATCGTAGTTCCCAGATTCGCAGGATCGAAGACCCACACGTCGGCGCGCGGAACGCCAGCCGTCGTCATCTGTGGATCGCCCGCGCCCGGCACGTTCGCGATCGAAGGATCGGTGCGCTGCTGGCCGCGATGCGCGGTGGTGATGAATGCCCGCGCAGGATTTCCGGCGAACACAATATCGCGCGGCTCATCGCCCACTAGCAGCGTCTGAATTACATGAGGCACGCCCGTCAGACTAACCACGCTCACGCTATCGGAGAGCAAATTCGTGACCCACACTTCGGTGTTATTCCGCGCCGCGACAGCCACCGGCTCCAGCCCCACGGGAATGCGAAATTTCAGGTTGAGCGTCCCGCCAGTGAGGTCAAAAACCTCCAGCGTCCCGTTGGGCGTGTCGACCGCAAACAGCGTGTTCCCATCCGGAGACATCGCGATGGGCCGCACCTGTCCGCTCTCAAATTCGACAAAGGGAGGTCCGGTCGAGGAAGCGGAGACGCTGGCACGGTTGATCAACACGCCGCCAAGCAACGCGCAGACCGCGAGAGCAAAACCAATACGACGCATGGAACGACTAGCCCTCATGATACCGCTTCCCACCATGTGAGCCGCTGTGCGCACATTGGGTCATCTGTGTAGCAGGAGAGAAAAGTATGGCGGGGACGACGGGGCTCGAACCCGCGACCTCCGACGTGACAGGCCGGCGCTCTAACCAACTGAGCTACGTCCCCGCTGGGGCGTCACTTCGGTCAGTTACTAAAATATCACAGCCGCGCGTGTCACGGTAATATAGGAAGCAGTGAAAATCACAGCTATCGACACATTTATCGCAGGCAATCCCTGGAAAAACTGGCTTTTTACCCGTGTTTCGACTGATGAAGGCATTCACGGGGTGGGCGAAGGAACGCTCAATTATTTCGGCCGCACGGTCGAAGCCGCCATCCATGAACTCTCGCCGCTCATCCTCGGAATGGACCCGTTCCAGGTCGAGATGATCAGCCAGAAACTCATTCGCGACGTCTATTCCGAAGGCGCGCAGATCCATATGTGCGCCGTTTCGGCCATTGAAATCGCCCTGTGGGACATCATCGGCAAGGCCACTAATCAGCCCATTTACAATCTGTGGGGCGGCCGCTGCCATGAGAAACTGCGCGCCTACGCCAATGGTTGGTATCGCGGTCCCCGCACGCCGGAAAGCTTTGCCGAAAAAGCAAAAATCGTCGCCGGACGGGGCTACACCGCGCTCAAATTCGACCCCTTCGGCAACAACTGGCGCATGCTGCCCCGCCAGGAATTCGATCTCAGCTTGAACATCATCACCGCCGTGCGCGAAGCCGTCGGCGAAAAGGTCGATCTCCTGATCGAAGGTCACTGCCGCTTCAACGTCGCGACAGCGGTCGAGTTCTCGATGGCCATGCACCATCTCCGCCCGGCTTGGTTTGAGGAACCGGTGCCGCACACCAACATCATGGCGATGGTGGAAGTCGCGCGCCGCAGTCCGGTGCCGATCGCGACCGGCGAAAGTCTATCCAGCAAACAACAATTCGCCGACCTGCTCCAGCACAACGCCGTCAGTATTTTGCAACCGGAGCCTCTGAACCTGGGCGGACTGTTCGCCACACGAAAGATCGCCGACATGGTGGACGCCCACTACGGCATGATCGCGCCGCACAGCGCACAAGGCCCCATCTGCTCCGCCGCCTGCGTACAATTGAACGCCTCCCTGCCGAATTTTTTCATCCACGAAATCTTTGACGAGTTCAATGAGCCGTGGGAGAAGTTCATCGTCACCAACCCGGTCGAAGTGGTCGACGGATACATCGACGTGCCGACCGCACCCGGCCTGGGAACAGATCTAAATCTGGATGAAATCGCCAAGCATCCCTATCAGCAGGAAAATTCGCTGCCGCTGTTTAAGCCAGGCTGGGAGAGAAGATCCCGCTAATGGCGCTGGATCAGTCCGATGGTATTGCCCTCGGGATCTGAAAACCAGGCAAATGTTCCCGTCGGGATTTTCACCGGCGGGACCACCATCTTTCCCCCCAATGCTGTGGCCTTGTCCAGATAGGCCTGCACGTCCTCCACCTCTACGTAAAACATCGTGTAATGGTGCGGTTCATGCCCTAGCGAAACGATGTGTCCAGGAATACCATTCGGGCTCCCGGTGTCGATCACCGGGGCGCCCCCGATCTTCCAGCCAAACAGGTCGCCGAAAAACTGCTCGGTCTTGGCGCGGTCCTTACATCCGATCTCAAAATGCACTACGGGATGTCCCATTTGTTCGCCTCCGGATTTTTGTGGCCACAACGGCAGCGCCGCGGCCAGCATCAGAGCCGTGCGGCGGTCGAATGTCTCCATATAAACCCAATCTTAATACGATATCGGGGAAATTTTGCTATCCTGTATGTGGATGCATTTCCTGCCTCCGCGCCAGCGGATGACCTGCAAGATTCCCTGCCCTCAGTTTGTGCCTAAATTAAACTCCTTCGAATGAAGTCCAACGTACAGATTAGCCGTGGTATTGAGTCTTTGTTCGGGACTCGGGACGAGAATATTCGCCTCATCGAAGACGGACTCAAAGTGCGCACCCGCCTGCTCAACGACTCGCTCGAAATCGAAGGCGAGGACGACGCCGTGGCCCGTGCGTCCTCCATCCTGAACGACTATGCAGCGCTCGTCAAAGAAGGCCATGTCTTTCATAATGGCGATCTGAATAGTTTTCTTCGCGTGGTGACTGCCGATTCGGAGACCACTCTGCGCGGCCTCGTCGATAGCGGCAAGCAGCGCAGCTTTGGCAAAAAAATCGTCGCGCCCAAAACCATGACGCAGCGCCGTTACGTCGATGCGATTGAGCGTAACGATCTGGTCTTCGGTATCGGTCCCGCCGGCACCGGCAAGACCTATCTCGCCGTCGCCATGGCCGTTTCGGCCCTGCTCTCGAAACGCGTCACGCGCATCATTCTCACGCGGCCGGCGGTCGAAGCGGGAGAGAAACTCGGGTTTCTGCCGGGCACTCTGCAGGAGAAAGTCGACCCCTATCTGCGGCCCTTGTACGACGCCCTTTATGACATGCTCGATCCGGAAAAAGTGAAGATGCTGTTGGAGCGCAACACCATAGAAGTCGCGCCCCTCGCCTTCATGCGCGGCCGCACTCTCAGTGATGCGTTCATCATCATGGATGAGGCTCAAAATTCCACTCCGGAGCAAATGAAGATGGCTCTCACGCGCCAGGGCTTCAACTCGAAAATGGTGGTCACGGGCGATACCACGCAGATCGATTTGCCCGGCGGCCTGCGCAGCGGCTTGATTGAAGTGGTGGACATCCTGCGGGGCGTCGAAGGAATCAGCTTCGTGCAGTTCGACGATAAAGATGTGGTGCGCCACAGTCTGGTGCAGAAAATCGTGCGTGCCTACGAACGATATAACGAAGCCATCGGCGCCAATCGTCAGTTGTCGCTGAAGCTTACCGATCCGGCCGTCGAGCCCGTGCCCGGTGAAGTACCGGCCGCCTAAGGGCGATCATGTCTTCAGACGACCCTCATTTATTGTTCCGTCACCCGTCCCGCCGCGTGCGAAGGACGCCTTTGCGCGATTTCTTGACGGAGCTGGAAAAACGGGTGGCCCGCGGCCGTGCCGTCGTCTGTCTGGTTACTACCGATGCCGAACTGCACCGCCTGAATCGTCAGTTTCGCGGCCAGAATTACGCTACAGATGTCTTGTCGTTCCCGCCCGATGAAATGGCCATTTCACTGGATCGCGCCGCCGCGCAGGCCAAGGAATTGGGCCATTCGCTCGATGAGGAATTGCGTATTCTCATGCTTCATGGCCTGCTTCATCTATGCGGCATGGACCATGAAACCGATGCCGGCGAAATGCGCCGCGCGGAAATTCGATGGCGCAAACGGCTCGGATTACCCGCCGGCCTGATCGAGCGTGCCAAATGATGCTGCTGCTCATTTTGCTGGCAGTCCTGACGGCGATCGTCGTCACGCTGGTAACCTGCTTGCAGGTTTTGTATCTGGAATCGCTCCGTATCCGCGCCCGCGAGCTGCCCGCGCTGCAATTTTTCAAAGAGACGCTGGAGAAGAAACTCGGGCTCGAAATGGAGCGCGGCTCTTTGGCATTCTCCTTAGTCAAACACGTCGGCCTGGCGATCCTCGGATGTCTCGCGATGGCCGTCGCAATGGAAGCGCAGAATGGACTCGACGAGTCCCTGATCATCTCCTGTCTGCTCGCGGGGCTTTATACCGTGATCGGAACCGCCGTCATTCCGCAACTGTTTTACCGCCGCAGCAGCGGGCATTTGCTGCTCCCTCTGATTCCGTTATTTCGCGCGACCTTGCTGCTCGTGACGCCTCTGCTGTGGGCGCTCGAATTCCTGCAATCCCTCTCCGAACTGGGCGATACTCACATCCAGGAAGAGCCCCCGCGTCCGGAAGAGCATATTGAAGCGCTGATTTCAGCCGGCGAGGAAGAGGGCATCATCGAGAAAGGCGACCGCGAGCTGATCCAATCCGTCGTGGCGTTCGGTAATAAAACGGTGCGCGAGGTGATGACGCCGCGCCCGCGCATCGTGGCCATCCGTGAGGACGCATCGCTCGAAGAACTGCGCCAGCTCGTGATCAACGAACAATTCTCGCGCATCCCGGCGTTTGACCAGACAATCGATGAGATCACCGGATTCGTTCACGTCCGCGATATGTTTGAGCTCAACGACGAGCAGCGCGCCGCGCGTAAAGTGCGCGATATCATGCGTCCCATCCGCGCCCTTCCGGAGTCCAAGCCGGTCAACGATCTGATGCGCGAAATGCAGGAAGAAGGCGCCCACATGGTCGTCGTCGTCGACGAATACGGCTCCACCGCCGGCATCGTCACCATGGAAGATATGGTGGAGGAGATCGTCGGCGAGATTCATGATGAGCATGAGCCGGACCGCGATTTCCGCCACGATCCCGATGGCAGCTACGTCGTCAGCGGTAGTTTCGATCTGGGCCGTCTGCGCGAACTGCTCGATTTTCATCCGCAGGATGATACCGAATCGACCACCGTCGGCGGCCTGATTACGGAGTGGCTCGGCCATGTGCCCGCGGTCGGCGAAGAGACGGAGCGCGAAGGAATCGCCATCAAAGTGCTGGCGGCGAACCATCTGCGCGTGGATCAGGTACGGGTCGCCAAGGCAATTGTGAATAAAGAAATGAATAAATGAAATCCGGATTTGTATCCATATTAGGGCGTCCCAACGCCGGCAAGTCGACGCTGCTGAATGCGCTGCTGGGCCAGAAACTCGCCATCGTGACGTCCAAGCCGCAGACCACGCGCACCTCGATTCAAGGCGTGGTGACGGCGCCCGATTATCAGATCGTGTTCGTCGATACCCCCGGTATCCATCGTTCCAATACGCTGCTGAACAAGCGCATGATGGATACCGTGCGCGCCTCCGCCTCGGCCGATGTCGTCTTGTTTTTGATCGATGTTCTGGAACCGTTCCGGGAAGAAGACGCGGAGGCGATCGACCTCATCAAGAAGCTCCAAGCCCCGGCTTTCGCGGTTCTGAACAAGGTCGACAAGCTCCCCGATAAATCGAAGTTGCTGGCGCTGATTGAGCATCTGCGTACCTTGCACGAATTCGCGGAGTTCATCCCGGTCTCGGCTATGAAAGGCACCGGTGTCGACACTTTGCTCAAGGAAATCGTGAAACGGCTTCCCGAGGGCGAAGCTATGTACGCCGAAGATTACCTGACCGACCAGCCGTCGCGCTTTTTGGCGGCTGAAATTTTGCGCGAAAAAATTCTGCACCACACCCAGCAGGAAGTGCCGCACGCGGTGGCCGTGATGGTCGATACCTGGGTCGACACGCCGAAAGTTCTGAAAATCGCCGCCACCATTTATGTTGAAAAGCCCGGCCAGAAAGCGATTCTGATCGGCGCTGGCGGTGCGGCCCTAAAAAAGATCGGAACGCTGGCTCGCTTCGAAATGGAAAAAGCATTCGAGCGCAAAATTTATCTCCAGACGTTCGTTAAGGTGAAACCCAATTGGCGCCAGGATCCCGAGTTTCTCGCATCCATCGACTGGCGCAGCATGATGGGAGAATAGATGGCAGGATTATATATATGACGCGTCTTCTTCTCGCGGCCTTTCTGACACTTCCGGTTCTGGCCGCCCAGTCCCAGCCCCCCGCACCCACGCCCGCGCCGGTGAAACACTCCGAGGACGATCGTATCTACGACGAAGTTCGCCGCAAGCTGGCCAACGACGTGGACGTCAAAGGCGCCGGAATCGAGGTCGCGGTGACCAACGGCGTAGTGACCCTCAGCGGGAAAGTCCATACCGAACACGGCAAAGAGAAAGCCGAAAAGCTCACCAAGAAAACCAAAGGCGTGACCGGCGTCCAAAATAAACTGGTAGTCGCCGAAAGCGAAAAGTAACTCGACTTGCCCTTGTGTTTAATGCCGGAAGTGCCGCACCCCAGTAAACACCATCGCCAATCCTAACCGATCCGCAGCCACGATCACGTCAGCATCTTTCACTGACCCTCCCGGCTGAATCACCGCCGTGATGCCGTGTTTCGCCGCTTCCTCCACGCCGTCGGGAAACGGGAAAAACGCGTCCGACGCCAGCACCGTGCCCACCAGCGGCAGCAACGCCTTCATCGCGCCCACCTTCACCGAATCCACGCGGCTCATCTGCCCCGCGCCCACGCTGATCGATTGTCCCGCGCGCGCATAGACGATGGCGTTCGATTTCACGTGCTTCGCGACCTTCCATCCGAACTCCAGCGCGTCCCATTCTTCCGCGCTCGGAGCGCGCTTGGTCTTCACCTGCGCTTCCACTCGGCTTAAACGATGAACGTCGGGCGTCTGCACCAGATATCCGCCGGTGATCGATTTCACCATCGGTTCCAGAGCCGACGCCGTCACCCGCAGCAGCCGCAAATTCTTCTTGCCGCGCAAAACCTCCAGCGCTTGTTCCGAATATCCCCGCGCAGCAATCGCCTCAATGAACGTCTTTGCAATCTCCTCCGCGGTCTCTCGGTCAAGCTCGCGATTGAAGGCCAGAACTCCTCCGTACGCGGAAATCGGATCTGCTTCGAACGCCCGCCGATAGCTATCCGCCAGCGTCACGC
>JBEKPC010000061.1:0-27653 GCA_049521155.1 Bryobacteraceae bacterium | reverse complement strand
AACCTACAGCGAACTGTTGAAGGAAGAATTCGGCGGGAAACTTGGGGAGACCGGAGAAGCGTACCTCGCCCATACCTTGCGGGGTGCGGCGCGCATGGAGCGGCTATTGAGCGACCTCCGCGCGTACGTGCACGTTTCAGCCTCCGGTCAAGAACCCACGGAAGATATCGATTCGGGGGCAGCCGTAGATAAGGCTCTCACAAATTTGGAGGCAGCAATCCGCGAAAACGAAGCTTCGCTCACCCGCACCTCATTGCCCGCCGTTCGCATCCACAAGTTCGAATTAGAACTACTCTTCCAAAACCTGATCGGGAATGCCATTCGATACAGGAGAAATGATTCGCCTCAAATTCATGTCATGGCGCGGATCGAAGGAACGAATTGGTTGTTTGCGGTTCAGGACAACGGCATCGGTATCGAACCTGAATATAAGGAACAAATCTTTGAAATGTTCAAGCGATTACACAACTCCGAGGAGTATCCCGGCAGCGGTATGGGACTGGCAATTTGCCAGCGGATCATCGAGCGGGCTGGAGGAAAGATTTGGGTCGAATCAGACCTCGGCCGGGGATCGACGTTTTTCTTCACGATCCCGGTTAAGGACCAGTAGAGAAACAGTACGGCGTAAAACGCGATGTGATGCATGAAGGCCGTCGGACACCTTGCCTTCGGAATCAGACCGCAAAACAGCCTACCGTTTGTCAGCGGCCTCGAACTACAATCCGTCCGTTTTACAATAGGGACGGGGAGGGAACATGAGCCTCAAAGCGAATCTCACGCTTTTTTTCATTTGCGCCATGACACCGGCGCAGGTGACGGAGAAACCACTTAACAATTCTGACATCGCGAATATGATCAAGGCGGGTCTACCGGAAGGAACCGTAGTTCTCGCCATTCAACGAGCCGTCACGGAGGGGAATACCGACTTCGATGGCACCCCGCAAGGCTTGATTGATCTGAAAAACAAGGGTGCAACCGAGCCGATTCTCAACTTCATTCTTACCGCTCCGGCGGTTCATCGTTACGAGCCAAGCATGACCGTTCCAGGTCTGCCGGTGTCGCACGGTCTATATTCCCAGTCTTCACAGGGCTGGAACGCTCTGGATTCGGTCATCCTTTTTCCCGACGTTCATGCCCGCTCGAAGACCAACTGGAAAGCGCTGGGAAGCTGGGATCGCGCGCGGGAGAGCCGGATCTATATCGTTCCGGGGCGTGAGGCCCGAGCACGCGTGGCCGGGCCGCGTCCCGCCCTTTATCTCCGCGGCCAACGTCCCGAGCGCGGATGGTCGGTGGTGCGCCTTGTGCCGCAGACCGATCACCGCGAATTGATTGCCACCATCCCGGATGTATTCGCGAGAGAACCTCGGATGAGGTTCGCTTCGGGAGCGCCGACAGAGTTGGATGTGGCGGCAACGGCTGACGATGTGATCACCCTACGGCCCGTGGCCGATCTAACGCCGGGAGAGTACCTCATCTTTAAATTCGTGTCGGGCCAACTCTGGCTCATCGAAGGCTACGCCTTTGAGTTAGGGGCAACTTAGAACGCTTCCGTTGGTGGGACTGTGTTCTCCCAGCAGAGTTGTTCCGTGTCCATTCACCTGCCTCACGTCGACGGTCAAGCCCCCTGTTCGGCTCGGTTGCGAGAGGTTGTCTGGAGAGCCAACTTTCATCCACCGAGAAAGTCTGTGTGGCACAAACAATGACGGACCGCTCAATCACGTTCTGCAATTCGCGGATATTGCCTGGCCACCGGTAAGACTGAAGCAGATCGAGGCTCTTTTTGTTTACTGTCCGAAAGCTCTTCCCGGCTCTCCTTGCGTAACGATCGATGAAGTAGTCAACCAGCAGTGGAATATCCTCTACACGTTCGCGAAGAGGAGGGATCTCAATCGGAAAGACGTTGAGCCGGTAGAATAGATCTCTGCGAAAGTTGCCCTCGGAGATGGCCGCCTCCAGGTCGCGGTTCGTGGCGGCAATCACCCGAACATCCGTTCTGATGGATCCGGTTCCTCCAACACGCTCGAATTCGTGTTCCTGCAAAACACGCAACAGAGCGATCTGGGTTTCGGCGGGAAGCTCTCCGACCTCGTCCAGGAAGATGCTGCCTCCTTCGGCCAGCTCAAAGCGCCCTAAACGCCGCTGCGTCGCGCCGGTAAAGGCGCCCTTCTCATGGCCGAACAATTCCGACGCGATCAAGTCGCGCGGGGTAGCTGCGCAGTTCACCGTCACAAACGCGCGTGGGGAGCGCCGGGAGCGCTTGTGAATGGCGCGGGCCACCAATTCCTTGCCGGTGCCGGTCTCGCCGGTGATCAGAACGTTGGAATCCGTCGGGGCAACCTTGGCTATGCGGGAAAGCACCCTCCGCAGCGGCGGCGAAGTTCCCACGATCTCCTCGAAGGCTTTATCGATTTCCTCGCGCAATGCGACGTTCTCGCTCTGGAGTCTCTGCTCAGCCTGCTTGCGGTCCTCGATATCCGTCCCAGCGACATACCAACGCCGGAGGCGTCCTTGTCCATCTCGTAGCGGGTTATAACGGAAGAGAAACCATCGATACTGCCCGTCTTTTCTCCGTAAACGAAATTCGGCCTCGTGCGGGAGCCCGCTTAAGAATTTACTTTGAGTTTCGCTCATCATGCGCTCCCAATCGTCTGGATGAAAAAAAAGGCGACGTTCGAGGCGCCGACTCTCCTCCAAGGTAAGACCGGTGTAATCGAGCGCAGCCTGGATTGATAAACACATGATCGTGATCGGGCCCTAATACAGCAACCTGCTGAGGCGCGAAATCCAGGATCTGTCGAAGCTCTCTTTCGCTCTCCCGGATCTTCTCTTCCGCCTGCTTTGCCGCGGCGAGGTCCACAGAAGCTGCTGCGCCTTCGATGCGGACTCGATAGCGGAAGCGTAGTCGTTCGCGTAAACGCGCGCTTCGAGCTTGCGGATCCAGTACCAACATTCGGCGATCGCCAAACGTGGATCGCTCTGCAGATGATGTTCGAACCGGCTCTCGTCGAATTGTTCATCGTTGAAGGAGCCGAATTCCGGTGTGAGGCCGCGCAGCGTCCGGATTAGACCGAGCTGGACGGCGATAATGTCGACAATCAACCCGAACCGGGCTTTCCGTGCGAATTCGAACCCATTCTCGGCTTCGCGCTGCACATCGCCGAGCGGATCTCCGGCGGCGAGAAGATTGGTGTTGAGCTGGTTGCAGCCATAAGCCGCGAACGTAAGATCGCCAATTCTGTTGGCGGCGTCGAAAGCACGCCGGATCAGATCCCGGCCGGCTTGGACGTGTTTAATCCAGGGTATGAGAAGGTTTCCGAAGGACATGTAGACACGGGCCTGGTGGCGATGCAGTTCGCGCTTCTCCACCAGATCGTAGCCCAGCCTGCCGAATCTGAATCCGGCCTGATATTTTGCAAAGTACGGTCCCAGAATGATACCAAGCCAGACATAAGCGAAGCATGATCCGGCGCTATTACCATACTCGAGGCTGAGATTTACCATCCAGCAAATCACCAGCGAGACCAGGTTCTTGTCGGTAAACAATGCCGGCGTCACGACCCCGGTCAGAACATCGAGGGTAGCGAGGCACTCCGGATCGCTCATCAGCGGCAAGTCAACAAGTTCTTCGATCGAACGGCTCCCGAGCTTTCCCAGAACAGCTCGTATTCCCGCCGGACCTCGTCGTCTGTGGGATGCGCCGACCAGATGACGCCTCGGCGCCGCTGGTATTCGAGGCACACCTCGACACTGCGGTCGCTCCGATCCAGCGTGGTGTACAGCGTCAGGCGCAAGCAGGCGACCGCGGCGCTGTCGACGACGTTCATGGCGCGGCTGGAAAGCGTGGTCAGCCGTTCTTCCGCCGCCACCAGATCCGCGGTCAGCAACTCGCATTCGGCAAGATGATACTCGAGCGAAAACGTGAGCTCGTATCGCCGCCCCCAACTGTCCTGGGCCAGCGGCCTGCGGTGAGATAATTCAGAGCCGCGGCGTACGCTGTGGAAGTTTTTGCTCGCTTGCCGGCATCAGATTCAGCTCGGCAACCCGCTCGCGCTCTTCCCGCGAATCGATCAGTGCGGCGCCGCGATCGAATTGGTTCACAATCTCGAAGATCTTCTCCTCGATCTCGTCCGGCGCCGTCCGTGACGCCAGCGCCCGGCCAATCCGCAGGTGTGCCGCCGCGCGCTCGCCTTCGGGGATGAGCGCGTAGGCCGCCTCCTGAACGCGGTCGTGGAGGAACGCGTAGGCACCCTCCAGCCGGTGGATCAGCCCCGTGCGGGCGGCCTCCCGGAGCGTCTTGTGGATCTCCTCTTCCGATTGCCCGTGAATCAGAGTCAGGGTGGCGATCTGGACCACGTTTCCGAGAGAGGCGAGTTGCCGGAGTACGTTCTGTGTGGCGTCCGGCAATCGCTTTAGCTTTCCCACCATGAGATCCACTACATTCTCGGTGTAGCCCTTCGCCCGGATCTTATCCAAATCCCAGGTCCAAGCCGCCGCATCTGGATCGAACGCGAGCAGTCCTTCCTCGGCCAACGCGGTGACGAACTGAATCGAGAAAAACGGATTGCCGCCGGTCTTTTCGTGCACTAACAGCGCCAGAGGTTGGGCAGCATCCCGCGCGCAGTGTAAGGCATCGGCGACGGGTTGGCCAACATCTTCGAGCCTTAGGGGCGCCAGCAGGATGTCCTGCATTCTCGCTCCGGACTTGCGGATCGCTCCCAGCGTCCGCATCAGCGGGTGAGCCGGACTGACTTCGTTGTCGCGGTAGGCCCCCACCAGCATCAGGTGCCGCATGTCCGGATCGGTAATCAGGTGTTCCATCAGTTCAAGCGTGGCCGCGTCCAGCCATTGCAGATCGTCGAGAAACAAGGCGAGCGGGTGCTCCGGCCGAGCGAACTCGCCGAGGAATCGCCGGAACACCATTTGGAACCTGCGCTGCGTATCTTGCGGCGGCAGGTCCGGAACGGGCGGTTGTTTCCCGATGATGAACTCGACCTCGGGGCAAGGCCCACGATAAGCTGGCCATTCGGGCCCACCTCCTCCGACAGCGCAGACCGCCACTGGCGCACCTCCGCTTCGCTCTTCACGAGGATCTGACGGACCAGGGTCTGGAAAGCCTGTGCCAGCGTCGCGTACGGGATGTCACGCTTGTACTGATCGAACTTACCCCCTGCGAAAAGTCCGCGCGGCGGAACCAGCACTTTGTGCAGCTCGTTCACCACGGAGGATTTGCCGACGCCGGAATAACCGGATACGAGCACCAGTTCGGGTGTGCCCTGGGCCACGACCCGGTCGAAGGCCGCCAGCAGCGTGTCGATCTCGGGCTCCCGCCCGTACAGCTTCTCCGCACAAAACGTATGGCAAGGAAGCCGAATACCATCAGCGCGTTCGTGAAATCCTTCCACGTCGCCATCTGCGCCGCGCGCAACGCTGCTTCCTGGGCACTCGCAAGCAAAAAGAGCCGGCCATGCGGGTCGCACTGCTAATGGTTCGACGGGCGGGAATGGCGATGCGTCACGACCAAATGCGGTCATGTGACGCGCTGCGGTCGGTCCTATCGGACTTCAGAATCCGCAAGGGCAGCAGAATCGCTGGAATGCATGTGATTCAAATCCGTTGGTCTCAAACGTGCTGAATCTCGTGCGTTCGGAAATCTGCGGAAATAAATGGAGGCGCTCACATGCGCATTGACCTTTACACCAAGACGATCCTCACGATCATCGCCCTGCTTATGGCGGTGTTCACATTGAAACCACTTCTTCAACCCCAAGCAGCCATGGCGGACGGAAGTTACGCCGGTATCCAATTCTCGTATAGCGGAGGAAACCACGCGTTCTTCAACACCAACACTGGCGACGTTTGGGAATATGGCGACCATGGCAACTTTCGCAACCATTACAAAGTCCATGAATTCGGTAAGGACCACGGGCGTTGAAGAATAGGGCTTTGAGCCCGCTTGTGCTGGTCCGGGCATAGAGCCGGTCGTGCAGGGAGGCGGCCGTTGAGCGTCCCTGGCTGCTCGATCTGCACGCGCGGGATCTTCACGATTCGATTCTCCTAAAGTTAACTTGACCGGCGGCTCTCCCGTGGCTGCCCTCTTGGATGATGACGTATGCTGAGAAACTTTTGAAAGCGGTAGAACATATCGTTCACGGCGATGGAATCTTCTTTCAGCCGGAACGCAAATCGCTTTAGCGCCCGCAGTCCCTCTCAATAGCCATGTCGCATATTGGTTCATATTGCAATGCAGTAAATTTGCCCGCTTCCTCCGCAACAAGGCGGGACGGCATCAGAACGACAACAGGCTGGCGAAACACCTTATTCCTGCAAAGGTGCGCTTCTCGGAGTTGGCGAATATCGGGTGGCGATAGGGCGACGTGGCGATGTAGAAACCCGGCACGATTGGGCCGCGTCCATGCATTGATGGCGTTTCGTACGGTCGCTTGGCGGTATAGACCGTCCGCAGGCAGTGGATGACTGCATTACAGATGGCGCCAATCCTTTGGATTCTGCTGATTCCAGGATTGGCATCGGCTCAACCCGCCGAGGTTGAAGGTACGGTCAAAGACGCTTCTGGTTTGGCGGTGGAGGGCGCGTTTGTCACGCTCGAAACATCTGCCGCCACGATTCCTCGCACTGTGATTACAGACCAGGCGGGGCTTTTTCGCTTTGTCGCCGTGGAGCCAGGGGACTACAAGATCACGATCGCGGCCCTTGGATTCGAAGCCTGGACGGCGGCAATCAGCGCTGGCGAGAATAAGCCGTCGCTCTCGGCCGTACTGAAAGTCGCTGCCACATCCAATTCGGTCAATGTTACGTTGCCGCCACACGAACTGGCTGCGGAGCAACTGAAGGCGGAGGAGAAGCAACGTCTGCTCGGCGTGTTTCCCGATTTCTTCGTCAGCTATGCACCCGACGCGGCTCCGCTCACGGCGGCGCAGAAGTTTCAACTCGGTTGGAAGACGATTACCGATCCGGTTGCGTTCATCAGCTCTGGGGTCGCTGCGGGAATCCAACAGGGGCGGAACAACTATCCTGAATTCGGCCAGGGGGTGGAGGGATACGCGAAGCGTTTCGGCGCGCAGTACGCTGACAGAGTAAGCGGCATCGTTATTGGCGACGTAGTCATGCAGTCGATTTTTCATCAGGACCCCCGCTATTTTTATAAGGGCACCGGCAGCATCCGCTCGCGAGCGCTTTACGCCATCGGAACGGCATTTGTCCGCAAGGGCGACAACGGGCACTGGCAGCTTGACTACTCCGACGTTCTGGGAGGCATCGCGTCCCACGAAATTTCCACGCTCTATTACCCATCCAGTTCGCGGCCCGTGCGTCGGCTTGCCGATGATGTCATGCTCGGATTCGCGGGCAGAGCGGCACACAATCTGCTGCATGAGTTCGTCGTTCGCAGGCTAACCACCCACGCGCCCGCAATGGTGGCGGGACTCTCGCAGCGTACTCTGGGCGAAGGAACTGCGGTGTCGCTTATCTCAGTGGAAGACTGGAATTCGAAGCCTGCGGAGAGCGGCGTACCGGTCGCCTTTCTGCTCGCCGCTGATCTTGAAGTAGACGGCGTGATTGTAGCGCCCATCGGCTCCAAAGTGTCGGGCCGCGCGACTTTCGGCGGCGACAGCGGCAAGAGGCAGGTGGGACTCGATCATGTCAGCCTCAAGATTGGCGGCATGACTGTGCCGCTCAGAAAGACACCGTTACGGGATGGTGACGCCCAATTGGAGTATCATCGCCTAGAAAACTCAGGCAGGATCGCCATCACGCTGTATGTGGGCCAGAGTGTGACACTTCCAGTGCTGTAGTGGATTGAATTGACGGGTTGAATTGACGCTGTCCAATCACGTCCCCCTTGTCCAACCATCGAGTCTTTTCGAATCATGTGCATTGCCTCGTAGCCTTCGATCGTCCTCCATGCGCCTCTGGCGACCGGAATCCGACGGAGGTGGTCAGTCGCTGTGAGGCCTTACGGCCGCTGACTATGCCGGAGGTGGCGACTCCTTATAATGCGGCAAATCTGCAGCGGAGACGCCGCAATCTGCGTGAAGCCACCAATTGCGGCAACTATACGAACCTGAAGGCGAGGCGCTGTTAAACAGTGGGGATAAAGTGTCGAATCGAACGAGGGGGGCCCAGACCCTATTCGAATATAAAGCACTTGCGCGATTAACGCTGGTAGATCTGGTTAAATAGGCGGGATTCAACGCTCATGCGAAGACTTATCTTTGCCTCGGAGCGTGAGGGATGGGTGGTCCGATGAACCGTCGCCATCGGCTCTCGGGACTTGATATGATCCCTAGCGACGGTGAAAAAGCGAACTTTCCTTAACCTATTTTCGACCGCCATGGCGAGTTCTGTGGTGGCGCCTCTCTCTACGTGGGCGGAGAAGCAGCGGCTCAGCAACTGGGCGGGGAACGTCACCTATAGTACGGATCAAGTGGAGGAGGCCGCATCGATCGAGCAGATCCGGGCCGTTCTGCGGTCGCAGGATAAAGTAAAGGTGCTGGGTACGCGCCATTGCTTCAACTCGATTGCGGATAGCCGCCATCACTTGCTGTCGCTGAAACCGATGCGCGAGATAGCTGCGGTCGATGCGGGCGCCCGCACAGTGACTGTCGATGCTGGCGTTACCTACGGCCAGTTGGGTCCGTATCTCGACGGAAAGGGCTTTGCGCTGCACAACCTGGCCTCGCTGCCCCACATCTCGGTCGCCGGAGCGTGCAGCACCGCGACGCACGGCTCAGGCGAGAAGAACGGCAACCTGGCCACCGCGGTTTCGGCGGTCGAGATGGTGAATGCGGCAGGGGACGTCGTGAAACTATCTCGCAAGGACGGCGAACAATTCCGGGGAGCCGTGGTGGGGCTGGGCGCTCTCGGCGTGATCACTCGGATCACCCTCGATATTCAGCCCACTTATTCGGTCCGTCAGTACGTGTATGAGAATCTGCCGCTGGCACAGATGAAGGCTCACTTCGATGAGATTCAGGCGAGCGGCTATAGCGTCAGCCTGTTTACTGACTGGCAGAAACAGCGCATCAATGAAGTCTGGATCAAGAGTCGTGTGGGCGACGGGCCGGGATTCCAGGCGCCTGGGGAGTTCTTTGGCGCAAAGGCCGCTGTCCGAAATCTTCACCCGATCGCCGAACTCTCCGCCGAGAACTGTACCGAACAGATGGGAGTGGCCGGCCCTTGGTATGAGCGGCTGCCTCACTTTCGCATGGGTTTCACGCCGAGCGCAGGGAAGGAATTGCAGTCGGAATACTTCGTGCCTCGACGAAATGCGGTCGACGCGATTCTGGCGGTGGAGAGGCTGCGCGACCAGGTGACTCCGCATCTGTTGATCTCGGAGATCCGCACGATCGCAGCGGATGACCTATGGATGAGCACCTGTTACCACCAACCGAGCGTAACGATTCACTTCACATGGAAGCAGGACTGGGCCGCAGTGAAGCGGCTGCTTCCCATCATCGAAAAGGAACTTTCACCGTTTCAACCGCGACCACATTGGGGCAAGCTGTTTACAATGCCGCCAACTCAGCTCCGCTCGAAGTATGAAAAGCTGTCCGATTTCCGGCAGCTTGCAACGAAATACGATCCGAAGGGAAAGTTTCGGAACGACTTTTTGAACACCAATCTCTTCGCGAGCTAAGCTAGGCCAGGGTTCAGGTGGAAGCCGCGCGACTAACCGTTTACGTGACGGACATCCCCCACATGCAGAGTATGAACTTCAGCGGCGCAGGGCAGCCCACCCCGGCTACGCCGCGTCCATGGTCGGGTTCGAACGGGAGTAGGTCCGCCAGTACATCCGCGAGCAGGAAGCCGCGGATGTTTTCATCGAATACCTGAAGGCGGGAGTTGTCCAAGAGCACCGATAGTTGGTGGCGTTCATCCGCTCCATTTTGATGTCGCCACTGAGTTCGCGGACCTCTTGCGCAAGGGCACCCCTCCGTCGGCGCTCTTGAATTCTGCGACTATGGACAATCTATATGTTTAAGCAGCTAGCGATCACCCTCTGCCTCTTCTTATCCGCCTTATCTGGACAGCCCATCACCGGGCAGTCCTCGCCGGGGACGGCCGGGATAGACACTGTAATGCAGGGATTGCTATTGAAATACTCGATCCCGGGCGCCGCGCTGGCCGTATCGCGCAATGGAGCCTTGCTGTACGCGCGCGGATTCGGCTACGCCAATGTTGCCAATGCGACGCCCGTACAGCCGGATTCTCTGTTCAGGATTGGAAGCGTGAGCAAGACATTTACCGCCATTGCGGTGATGGAGCTGATCCAGCAGGGCAAGATCCAGCTCACGCAATCCGCCTTCAGTTTGCTTCCGAATCTTACTCCGCTGACCGGCGCGACTCTCAATCCGCAATTGGCCGGCGTGACGGTTCAGGATCTGCTCAACATGACCGGAGGATGGGACCGTTCGATCGTGCCCGATCCTGTCGACAATACGCTGGCAATTTCGAAAGCTACAGGCTTGGTGAATCCACTTTCGTGTTCCGAAGTGATTCAATATCAGTTAGGCTTGCCTTTGCAGCACACACCGGGCAGCACTTACGCGTATTCGAATTTTGGATACTGCATCCTGGGGGCAATTATTCAGCAGGTGAGCGGAGTGGACTATGTCGATTTTGTCCGCCAGAACGTGCTCACTCCGCTCGGCATCCAGAGGGCGAAGCAGGCGGAAGGGTTGATGTCGGATACGGTGAACGGCGAAGTCACCTATTACGATTATTCCGGTGCGCCTCTGGCCACCAATCTCTACAATCCGACCGGTCCTCTGGTTCCGGCGCCTTATGGAAACCATGATTTTCTCGCCAGCGAAGCCTCGGGTTCCTGGGTGGCGACGCCGATCGAACTGCTGCGGTTCGTGAACGGCATCGACGGAGTGAACGGTGGTCCTTTGTTGCAGCCGGCGACCATCCAGTTGATGGAGACGGAGACGGCGGCATTCTCGGGCGCTGCGTTCTACGGACTCGGCTTCGATATGCACACCACAACCAGCGGAGGGTTCAACTGGTTCAAAGACGGAGGATTGCCTGGAACCGCTGCGTATCTTTATAAGGGTGCCAACAAGGTGGCCTTCGCCGTAATCTTCAATTCGGCGCCCTCCGGAGCGCTGGAGGAGAGTTCCACCAATACCTTCGAATCCGACTATGTGAATCAGATCGAAACCGCGATCGCCGCCGTAACGACGTGGCCGACCACCGATCAGTTTCCAACCTTCGCCAGCACCCTGATGCAACCCGCTTTCCGCGCCACCGAGCCGGTGGAAAATGCGGCGAGCGGCTTGTCAAGGATTGTGCCCGGATCCTGGGTGAGTCTCTACGGGACCAATCTCGCGACTGCCACCAGGATCTGGTACAACTCCGAGTTCAACGGCAACATCCTACCCACCAATGTCGACGGAGTCTCGGTCCAAATCAACGGACTGCCAGCATCAGTCTATTATGTGTCGCCGACGCAAATCGACGTGCAGGCTCCTGAAGCGTCGGTCAATACCAGCCCGGCGACCGTGGTCCTGACGCATGACGGACAGACTAGTAACACGGTGAAGGTTAATTTAGAGGGGGTGGATCCCGCACTGTTCACGTATCCCGCCGGGGGCCTGACCTTCGCCGCCGCCGTTGCCGTGGCCACGGGAGTCATCGTGGGAGATCCAGCAGTCGAGCCGGGGACGGCCAAGGTTGGCCCAGGCGCGTTCGTGGAATTGTACTGTAACAGCCTGGTTGCATCGCGGTCGGGTTCAATCAATCCTGTTAATACCTTGCAGACATTTCCCACGGTGACGATCGGAGGCGTGAACGCCCCGGTATCCTACGCGGGAATAGTGAGTCCGGGTCTGTTCCAGATCAATGTGCAGGTGCCGCAGACAGCGCCGGCGGGCAACCAGCAGGTGGTGGTGACCTATGACGGGTCGACTTCGCCGAGCGGGGTGCTGATTCCGATCGGCGGAAATTGATCCTTTCTGGTGAGCCAGACGCCCGCGTGCTTCCGGTACTAGCGTTTTTCGGTTTTATTAATCCCGCGCCTGAATAGGGACCGGCTTCGCGGAAGCTCAAAGACATCCGCGCCTAACGCCAGATGCGCTGGACGAACTGCGCTCGATAGCGCCGCCGATCTCGCGGGAGATGGAGACATCACATGCGAGCAATACCTTCCGGCCTCAAAAGTATCAAGATATAAGCGGAGCCGGATAAATGGCCCTCAACCAGACACGACTCGTCAAACCGGTGAAGAAGTTGCGGAAGCTGTTAATGAAGCTGGACAGCGATCCCGTGCCTGAACAGGTTCATGATTTGCGGACAAGCGCCCGCCGCTTTGAAGTAGCCTTCAAATCTTTGGCCCTCGCTGACGCCGGCATCCCGAAGCGGGTATTGAATGAGATCGGCCGCCTTCGCAAACGTGCGGGGAAAGTTCAACTCTACTCAGTCTCTGGAACTTTCAGGCCCGTAAACCGGGCTCGGGAGGACCTAGACGGCCAAAAATCCCAGCTTCGGTTGGCACGAACTTCGGTTGCGGGTCAAGGCGGGGACCGTTCTGGAAGCTGGCGGCGCAGGGAAAGGGGGCGGCGCGTGGGTTGTGGCACGATGGTCATTGTGGGTCCTCCTCGCCTGGTTTGCGCCGCGTCTTGCGCAGGAACCTGTCGAGATCACGCCGGCCGCTCATGCTAAACTAATCGCTCTCTGGAGCCACCATGCGCACCTTCACCCTTCCTTCGATTCTCATGATTGCAGCAGCCGCTTTTCTGGTGGCCGCTCCGCCCACCGGACCTTCTTACAAGGCGTTCTTGAGTCCCGCCTCGCCGCAAGAGGTCGTCGCGGCGCGCAAGGTAGATCGCATCGCCTGGGTTGATTACGCCGAAGGCAAAAGGAATGCCTATACGGCTGTGGCGCCCCAGTTCGTGCCGGTGCGTCTGACCAGTTTCATGAAAGACGACGGCATCATGATGTCAGCGATCCGCATCTCCGATGACGGCAGCACCGTGGTGTTCCTGCGCGGCGAGGCTCCTAACCGCTCGGGCTGGGCGCCGAACCCGACTGCGGATCCCAATGGTCCGGAACATGCCATTTGGGCGGCCCGCACCGCCGGCGGAGCTGCATGGAAGGTCGTTGACGCAGCCAATCCCGAACTAGCGCCCGACGGCAGTTCGATCCTCTTTATTAAGGATGGCCAGATCTTCCGCGCAAAGGTCACTCCGGCCAAGCCCGCGTCCGAAGTCGATCGCGGCGAGAAGGCCTTCATCACCGAATGGGGCGTGCAGAGCGACCCGCGGTGGTCGCCCGACGGAAAAAAGATCGCCTGGGTCAGCACCAGAGTGGATCACAGCTTCATCATGGTCTACGACGTTGCTACGCGCTTGGTGAAGTATATGTCGCCCGGCGTGGATTTCGACACGACACCGATGTGGATGGCCGACAGCAAGCATCTGATCTTCATGCGGCAGCCAGGTTTGCCTTTCGGGCAACAGACGCTCCAGACGGGAGCGGGCAGCGGCGCGAACTACGCAGCGCCTCCCCAGACTCCCGCTGCGACGGCCGGCCGCGGGGGTGGACGCGGTGCAGCGCCCGCCACTCAAAACGCCGAAGCTCCTATCAACAATGCTCCGGGGATCATGCGCGCGACCTTCAAAGGAGGCTATACCATCGGCTTCTATAAAGCCGATGTCACCACCGGCGATGCGCAGGAGATCTGGCACAATCAGGAAAACGATAAGATCGTCGCCAACATCGGAAATCTGCATCTGGCGGGCGATACGCTGGTCTTCCAGTTCGTTGTGCCCGGTCCGGGAGGCAGAGGCGGACGCGGTGGCCGGGGGGGTGGCAGAGCGGGCGCGGCGGCCAGAGTGCCGGATCCCGAAGCGAAAGAGCCTCCCAAGCCAGAGGCTCCGGTCGATGAATGGGACCGTTACTACTCTCTGAACATCATGGACGCCGCGGCGCGTCCCGTTCTCCTCACCACCACCGACGGCTTGATTGAAAATCAAACTTCCATTGCGTTTTCCGCCGACCAGAAGACGTTCTATTACTGCACCAACGCCAAAGATATCGAGCGGAGGCATATCTGGGCGATACCGGTGGCAGGCGGCACACCCGCGCAAATCACCACCGGCGAAGGTGTGGAAACATATCCTACGCCACTCGCCTCCGGCAAATACCTCGCCACGCTGAGCGCGGATTGGAACATGCCGCAATCGATCGGCGTCTGGAAACTCGGGGTAGAAGCCAAGCAGAAGATCGTCTTCCCCGCGTCCATGCCCGGCTTTCCGAAGGATGCGCACGTGAAGCCGGAGATCATCCTCACCAAGGCCGATGACGGACTCGAAATCCACAATCAGCTATTCCTCCCCAAAGATCTGAAGCCTGGAGAGCGCCGCCCGGCCATTGTCTTCGTGCACGGAGGCCCCCCGCGCCAGATGATGCCCGCTTATCACTACATGCAGTTTTACCACTGGGCCTACGGCATCAATCAATGGCTCGCAAATCAGGGCTATATCGTGATGTCGATCAATTACCGTCTCGGCGTGGGCTACGGCCACTCGTTCCAGCGGGCCGCCAATGGCGGAGCCCAGGGCAATAGCGAGTACAAAGACGTTCTGGCCGGCGGGAAATACCTGCAAACCAGACCGGATGTCGATCCCAACCGCGTCGGGATCTGGGGACTGTCCTACGGAGGTTTGCTGACGGCCGAGGCTCTGGCGCGCAACTCGGATATCTTCAAGGCGGGCGTCGACCTGGCGGGCGTGCATTTGGAGGGAAATTCGCTCGACCCGGAATCGGTCTCTTACAAGTCCTCGGCGATCAGCGCCATCGATGGCTGGAAGTCGCCAGTGCTGCTAGTGCAGGGCGACGACGATCGCAATGTTTCTTTCCTCCAGACGGTCGGTCTGGTGCAACTGCTGCGGCAGCGCAATGTCTATCACGAACTGATCGTTTTTCCGGACGATGTGCACGAGTCGCTGCTGCACAGCCGGTGGCTGTACACACTTGGCCGGATGGAGACATTTCTGGACAAGTTTCTCGGGAAATGGACCGCGACGGGAAGCAATTGAATCTCGCACAGATGCGAGCAATGTCGACCTCGGTGTCGAAAGTGGTGAGCGACCATTTTCGGTGCCAAGCCGCTCGGTAGCGGGTCGGGTCGGAGTCGGGCTAGAGCGGTGCGGATTCGGAATAACGTGCTAAAACGCGCGCGATACTTTCGAGCGTTACCGGCTTCGACACATAATCGTCCATACCGGCGTCCAAGCAGCGTTCCCTGTCGCCGCTCATTGCGTACGCCGTCATCGCGATGATAGACGTGCGCCATCCTGTGACTTGCTGCTGGCTGCGAAGGCGCCGTGTGGCTTCAAAACCGTCCATCCCCGGCATCTGCACATCCATCATGATTAAATCGAATGCCGCCTCACTCGCTTTAGCGATGGCTTCAAAGCCGTTCACCGCCAGCACCGGACGATGCCCCATCTTCTGTAGGATCGCCATCACCAGTCTTTGGTTGACCGCGTTATCTTCGGCAACCAATATCGACAAAGAGCAATCCGTGGCGGGAATGCCCTTTGGAGTTGCCTTCCGCTCCGGTAACGCGGCTCCCAACGCTTTCTGTATCATCGACAACAATTCCGCGGGCTTGACCGGTTTCACCAGGTACGTTTCCACGCCCAATTCACGGCATCGCGCAGCGCTCGATGTTTGGTCGGAAGAGGTAAGCATCAGGATCGTAACGCCGCGCAAGTGGGGCATGCCCCGAACACGCTCAATCATCTCCAGACCGCCCATCTCCGGCATCTCCTCATCGAGCAGAACCAACTGGAAGGGCCGTCCCAATGCCGCGGAGTCTTCAATCTTCGCCAATCCAGCCGCCCCGGAGTCCGCCGTGTGGGGATCCATTCCCCACCGTTCGACAGTCTTTTCGAGAATGCGCCGGTTGGTCTCGTTGTCGTCGATGATCAGCACGGAAATCCCACTCAGGTCCGAGTAAGGAATAAAGGGCTCCTCGCGAGACTGGGCAACCTCCAACTTGGCCGTAAAGTGGAACGCGGAGCCTGCTTCCGTGCTTTCCATCCATATTTCACCGCTCATCAAATCCACGATTTTTTTTGAGATCGCTAAGCCCAGTCCGGTTCCTCCATATTCGCGAGTGGTCGAGCAGTCGGCTTGTTCAAACGCCCGAAACAGACGCTTTTGAGCTTCGAGCGGAACTCCGATACCGGTATCGCGCACGGTAAAGTGCACCGTCGAGTACGCCTCTTCTTGCGACTCCAGGTTGACATCGACAACCACCTCGCCCTTGGCGGTGAACTTCACCGCGTTTCCGGCGAGATTCATGAGCACTTGGCGCAGCCTTACCGGATCGCCGATCGCCACTTCGGGCACGTTTGCATCCGCGTGGAACGACAGTTCGAGGCTCTTACGATGAGCCGGCATTGCCAGACACTTCAGCGTATCGCCAACCAGTTCGATCAGATTAAACTGTACTCGATCTAAATCGATTTTCCCGGCCTCGATCTTGGAGTAGTCGAGAATGTCATTAATGATGACCAGTAGATCTTCCGCCGAGGAGCGGACCATCCCCAGATATTCCCTGGGTTCCGCGGCCAGATCGGTCGAAAGCGCGAGTTCTGTCATACCGATGATTCCGTTCATCGGCGTGCGGATCTCATGGCTCATGTTCGCCAGAAACTCGCTCTTCGCTCTATTCGCGGATTCCGCCGCATCTTTCGCATCCGCGAGTTCTCGTTCATGCCGCTTGCGCTCGGTAATGTTGCGTGTCAGCGTGACAAAACCCGTGGGTTGCCCATTCTCGCCGCGCTTCAATGAAAACGTCGACTCGCAGAACTGACCCGGCAGGTATTCAAATTCAAAGGAGCGGACCGGTTCGCCGGTCTTGTAAACCGTCTTAAAAATCTCGCGCAAATCCGCGGAAACGGGATGATGGGAAATTCGCTGATAGCGGGTGTCCAGAACCTCTTCGCGCAAGCGGCCGAATATCCTGCAATACGCATCGTTCACCCACTGATAATTCCCCGCCAGATCGAGCTCCGCGTATCCGTCCTCCAGGAAATTCAGAATCGCCCTTTGATTCGCGCGCTCCGACAACAGGTTCTCAAACTGTTCCCGGTCCATGAGATTCCTCACGAAAACGGATACCGATCCCGATTGACGGATGTACAGAAAAAGCTCGGTGGAGAATCTGCGCCCGTCGCGATGAACCGATCGCATCGGCAGCGGCTTTTCAGGCGCCAGACCGGAGGTGATCGTCTGAAAAAGACTCGACAGAAACGCTACCCGATGTTTTGGCGACACGATCGATTCTACGTGCTGCCCGATCGCATCGCTGGGTGTCCACCCGAACAGCCTTTCGGCTGACGGGCTCCACCCGGTAATCCGTCCCTCGGAATTCAGCTCAAACACCGCGTCGAACGCTAAATCGTGAATCGCAGCGAGTTTTCGCTCGTCATCCGTGACCTGCGGATCGAGCCCAAGGAATTCCATATATCGTTCATCGGCAGAATGAGCTAATATTCCCATGAGTAATTTTTGCGGCCATTCGTGGCTCAGCCCCCGGATGTTTCCAAATGAGGCGTAACGGCCGACGGAGGTTTTCGCGACGCGATGGTGAGGGAGGGAGCGAGCTCCGGGACCACGACGACCAGCAGCCGCGCGCCGAGCTACACTACTGATGTGGCGAGCGAAAACGTAAGCCGGCGTTCCGTTCTCAAGGTCGCCGGGTTCACGGGCGGATTGTCAGAGGCGGCGTTAGCATTTGGGCCGGCGCGCCCGGTTCAACAGGAGATAGCCGCGCCTCCCAGAGAGGACGACACGCGCAAACCCTCGATCAGATTCGCGGTCATCGGGTTGGACCACAGCCACATCAACAGCATCGTCGATACGATCCAGCGTAGCGGCGGCGAACTGGTGAGCGTATACTCCACAAATCCTCCGGCGCTCGCCGCGTTTCAGAAGCGCTTTCGAGCGAGGGTGGCCCGTAGCGAAGATGAAATTCTGAATGACTCGTCCATACAGTTGGTCTGTTCCGCCGCCGTTCCCAATCTGCGCGGACCGCTCGGCGTGCGTGTGATGCGCCACCGGAAGGACTTTCTGGTCGACAAACCCGCCATCACCACCCTGGAACAGCTTGCCGATGTCCGTGGCGCCATCCAGGAAACCGGCCGCATTTTCGGAATCATGTATGGCCGGCTGGATTCAAGGGCCACGTTGCACGCCGGGACTCTGGTGAAGGACGGCGCCATCGGCCGGCTGGTGCAAACGCTTCAGCTCGCTCCGCATCTGGTCAACCCGAATACCCGCCCCGAATGGTTTTGGGATCCGGAGCGCTATGGTGGAACACTGTGTGACCTCGGATCGCACCAGGCCGACGAGTTCGTTTACTTTACCGGATCCACCTCCGCCGAGGTCGCGATGTCGCGCGTGGCAAACGTGAATCATCCGGATCGCCCGAAGTTCCAGGATTTCGGCGAAATGATGCTCCGCGGCGATGCAGGCTTCGGATATTTTCGAGTGGATTGGTTCACCCCGGACGGCCTCGGAGTGTTCGGCGACGATCGGACCTTCCTTCTCGGAACCGAAGGGTACATCGAAATGCGGAAGACGATCGATATCGCCGGGCGGCCAGGCGCGGACCACGTGTTCATCGTCGACCGGAAGTCGGCCCGCTACATAGATTGCAGGAATCTGCCGTTACCGTTCGGGCGCCAGTTCGTTCAAGATATCGTGAGCCGCACCCGCCTCGCCCAGGATCAGTCCGCTGCCCTGCTGGCTACAGAACTGGTTCTCAAGGGGCAGAAAAACGCGCAAATGCTGTGAGCAGTCGCGTTGTACCGACGAAAGCGGCATGTGAAACCCATCCATGAAGAATTCCTGGCAGCCGATGGACGGCATAGCGGCTGAACGGGTGAGCCGCGCCATCAAGCTCGCGACCGACCAACTTAAGCGGCCTTCCGGAACCAGCTCACTTGATCGTGACATTCACCGTATTCGCCGCCAGCCCATCCGCCGTCAGCACGATATTCACGTTCCCGCTCCCCGCCAGCGTCCCCGGTAAAGGACCTACATTAATCTGGTCTTCCCCCGCAAAAGTCCCCTGCGCTCCGAAAAAAGGAACCGGTACGCTCTGCCCGCCCACCGTCACCTGGACGCTCTTCGCATTCCGGATCCCCGTCCCATACAGCACCAGAAAAACCTGTCCCTGGCTCAAATCGATCGGCAGCGGAATAATGCTGTTGCCGGCCCCCAACTGGTAGACCTGGTCTAGATCCTGCTGGCCGGTACTCGTCACCACCAGCGCCTCCGCCGCTGCCAGGCTCGACGTGTTCAACTGGAAAATCCCCGGCGCGATGTTCGCAAAACTGACAGATGAAATCACCTGTGTCCCGTCGGACTCCGTTAGGCTGACGCTCCCCTGTCCCAATGCGACGCCCGCCGGAACCTCGAAATTAATCTGCGTCGGCGAGACATAATAGAGCGGCGCCGGCTGCGAATTACCCGCCGCGTCCGTCACAGTCACCGTCGCCCCTCCCAGCGTCGTCGGCAGCGGAAACTCGCTCGCCGTCGAAGATGCCAGCAAATTGCCTTTCAGTGTGACGATCTCCGATGGCGCGATCGCACCCGCCGTTAAACTCGCGCCCGAAAGAACCACCGGCGCAAACCAATTCGTCAGCGGCAGAAAGTAGCCCTTCGCGCCAGGCAGGCCATTTAGAATCTGCCCCGCGATCGCTAAATCCGGCTTTCCCGACCCCGTCCAATCCGCCACCGCCAACCCCTGCGGCGAAGCTCCCGCCGGAAAATCCACCTCCGCCTGGAACGTCCCATCCCCGTTTCCTAACAGATAGGTGTCGTCTGTTTCACCGCAGCAATGGCCCACCACCAGGTCCAGGTAGCCGTCGCCATTCATGTCGGCAACCACAGCCGCATTGGCTCCAAATTCCGTCGTCAGGAGCTGGCCTGTTCGGAAAGTCCCGTCCCCGTTGCCCAGCAGAATCTGAATCTGTGGATACTGGTTCTGCTGCAATACCGCCACATCCATCTTTCCATCGCCGTTGAAATCGCCAGTGAGAATTTGAAAAATACCGTTGAACTCGGCTGTCGCGGGGATCGTGTAAATCGGCGCCAGCGCGGTGAACGTCCCATTTCCTTTATTCATCAGCACCGTCAACGCCAATGGATATCCCTGCGCCCCTCCACCCACTGGATTCGATGTGCCCACGATCAAATCCGGATGTCCGTCGCTGTTCAAATCCGCCGTCGCAATCGCGTTTCCGGATTGGCCAGTTAAGTACGTGGCGGCCGTTCCCAAGCTGCCTTGTCCGTTCCCCATCAACACGGAAACGCCAGCCGTAAAGGACCCTCCATCGGCCACCGCGACATCCGGATTTCCATCACCGTTAAAATCCGCAATCGCCAGGCCCACCGCGCTGGTCCCTGTTGAAAATGCCAGCGGTGCACCGAATCCTCCACTCCCGTTGTTGGGAAGAACCTCGATATTGCCTGACCCGCTTGCGATTACCAGATCCGGCTTACCGCCTTTCGTCAACGCTACCAGCGCCGCCGCCTTCGGCGATGGAACACTAGAAGTCACCGGACTCGCGAACGTCCCGTTTCCCGAATTCAACAGCAGGTAAGCCGAGTTCGCCCCCGGTTCCAGCACCACCGCATCGTCCTTGCCATCCCCGTTCACATCGCCCGTCGCAACCGCGGTTGGATTCACTCCCGTATAGATATATTGCGGCGCATGCAACGTCCCGTCTCCGGGCCCGAGTTGCACCAGAGCATTCCCCGTGATGTTGTCCCCACTCAACAAAGCGATAGGACCACCCAGGTTGAGAACCGCCATCGAGCTTGGCTCCGCGCCGATTACATAAGGGGGCGAAACGGTAAAACCACCGGCTCCGTTGTTGATCAGAAATTGCACTGAATTGGCATTCGTGTATGCCGCCGCCAGATCCGGGATGCCGTCGTTGTTCAGGTCGGCATAAATCAGATAACCCGCCCCATTCCCGCCTGGAAAACTCTGCGCCGGCTGGAACGTGCCATTCGCATTCGCAGTAAAAACAACAATGGCATTGGCCAGGTAATCCAAAACCGCAATGTCCGCCCGTCCGGTTCCCTGGAAATCCGCTGCCACCAGCGAGCCCGCACCTTGTAGGCCGGTTAAAGTAATTGGGCTTTGAAACGTTCCATCGCCCTTTCCGAACAGCACGTTTATTTCGGCCGCGACCTGATCGTTGGCTGTTGCGATGTCGATCTTGCCGTCTCCATTGAAATCGGCCGCGAAAAGATGGTACGGTCCATCTTTCACCGTCGTTTTCACCGCCGGCTTGAAGGTGCCGTCTCCGTTATTGACCAAGATCCAAACCGCGCCCGGTGCAACTTGCCCTCCGTCATCCCCGACCGCCAGATCCGGAAACCCATCGCCATTGAAATCGGCGACCACAATTTCGTTGATTGTGGTGGAACTAATCGCATACTGGCCGGTGGAAGTGACCAGGCCTGTGCTGCCCAGAAGCTGCACCGTCACCTGACCTCCATTGTTACTGACTGCCACCTGCACCGAATCAGGATTGCCGTCGCCATTTAAATCGGCATAGGCGACGTACCCGGAGCCCGCTCCCATCTCCGAGATCGAAACCCCCGCCGCGGCATGCCGCAACAAAGCGCCTTGCCCCACCAGCGTGGTTCCCAGCCCGTTACATAAATTGTTAAGCGTTGTGATGGCCGCATCCCGGCTTAAAGTAACCGGGTCACCATACATGCCGTCCGGTTTCTTAAGATACTCTCTGATGTTGGTGCCGCCTTTATAAGAACCCGTGATGTGAATGCTCCCCGAAGGGAAATAAACCACGGTGCCTGTATCATTGATGTTGCCGCCGGTCAGGTAGAAAAGACTGTCCTGCGAAGTCTCTGTACACTGGCCCATCGCGGCGGCGCTGCCGATCAGCAGCAGAGCGAAGGCTCCCCCCGAACCACGTGCGATTATGCTCAATTAAGCCTCCGTCCAGCTCCATTATTGGCGTTTTATGCGCCCTTAAGGAACCCTATTCTTCCTCTTCCTCCTCACCCGCGCGCGCCGCCTTGGCCGCTGCAATGATCTTTTCGGCCTGCAAGCCGGGCACGAAATCGTAATGGTCAAATTCCATCGAAAACGACCCGCGCCCCTGCGTCATCGACGTCAAGTCGTTCAAATAATTGAGCATTTCCGCCATCGGCACTTGCGCTTTAATAATCTGGGTGCCACCTTTGGTGTCCATCCCCGAAATGCGTCCCCGCCGGCCGTTCATGTCACCCATCAAATCCCCCGCAAACTCAACAGGAGCTTGCACTTCCACGTTCATCACCGGTTCCAGCAGCGAAGGTTTCGCCGCCTCCATTCCGGCCCGGAAAGCTTTCCGCGCCGCCAGCTTAAACGACATTTCCGACGAATCAACATCGTGATAGGACCCGTCATAAACCACTACCTTAAAATCGACCACCGGAAAGCCCGCCAGATAGCCTTTTTCGGCCGTCTCTATAATGCCTTTCTCTATGGCAGGAATGAAGTTCTTCGGAATCGCGCCGCCAAAAACCTCGTTCGCAAATTCGAATTTTCCGCCCCTTTGCAGAGGCTCCAACCGAATCCAGCAATCGCCAAACTGGCCATGGCCTCCGGTTTGTTTTTTGTGGCGGCCTTGTACTTCAGCCCGTCCGCGGATGGTTTCGCGGTAAGGAATTTTCGGCGCATGTAGTGCAACTTCAACACCATAGCGCTTCTTCAAACGGCTCACGATGATCTCGATATGCTGCTGCCCGCACCCGGCCAGCAAAAACTCCTTCGTCTGAGCATCCCTGTAGAACCGCAGCGACCGGTCTTCCTCTAGAATCTTATGGATAGCGTTCCCCATCCGGTCTTCATCGTTGCGTGTTTTGGCCGCGATGGCATAGGCAATCGAAGGCTCCGGTAAACGGACTTCCGGATACTCGATCATGGCGGTTTTATCGGCCAGAGTATCGCCGGTCAAAGTGTCGCGCAGCTTGGCCACGCCGCCGATATCTCCTGCGTGTAGTTCAGTTACCGGTACGATGGCCTTCCCGAATAAAGCCCCGATATGGGCCAGGCGCTCGTCCACACTGGAGCGCGAATTGATCAGGTGGGCGTCGTTTTTCACTACCCCTGAGATCACTTTGAAATAGGAAACCCGGCCCGCGAACGGATCGGCAATCGTCTTGAAAACAAATGCCGAAACCGGCGCGGAATCCTTGATCGCGCGCTCTCCTTTCGTCCCTTTCCATGACCCGCATTCGAGCGGACTGGGAAAATGTTCATTGATAAAAGATAGAATCTGATCGCTTCCAATATTGCCTGTCGCCGTTGCGCAAAGCACCGGAAAGATACGCCTTACCCGAACCGCCTCGCGCAATCCGTCGAGAATATGATCTACCGGCAGCGTGCCTTCGTTGAAAAATTCCTCCAGCAGCGCGTCGTTCCCCTCCGCCACCATTTCGACCAGCGCTTCGTGCCCGGCCTTCGCCGCCTCGGCCAGATCGGCCGGAATATCTCCTTCTTTTCCACCCACATAAGACTTCATGCGGACCAGATCGACGACGCCTTTGAACTCCTTCTCCGCGCCAATCGGTAGTTGAATCGGCACCGCCGTGCGCCCGAACGCCGATTGAACGCTTTCGAGCGTGCGCTCAAAACTGGACCGCTCGCGATCCAGCTTATTGATAACAATCGCCCGCGGCAGCACAAATTCGTCGGTAAAAGTCCAGACCTTTTCCGTCTGCACCTCGACGCCGGCGATGCCGTCTACCACCACCAGCGCCGCATCGGCGGCAATGAGAGTGCCACGGGTATCATTTATAAAGATATTGAACCCCGGCGTATCGATGAGATTGATCTTTTTCCCCTTCCACTCGATCGCGGCGACCGCGGAAGAGATCGTGATTTTTCGCGCAATCTCCTCGTCGTCAAAATCCGTAATCGTATCCAGGCGAGGAGTAGCGCCCGCAGTGAAGAGAAGGGCCGCTGTAAGGGCCGTCTTACCGGAATGTCCGTGGCCAACAAGGGCAACGTTCCGGATATCGCTCGTTTCGTAAACTTTCATCGGAGAAAGCTCCCTAACGGAGATGTAAAACGAGGATAGTATCACAATTTTTTTGTGATGGTTCTATACTCCACTGAAAGTATTGCTGCTCGCCCCGGCAATTGAACTGGAGGAAAGGCGGCCTGCCATTGCTCATCAACGGGACGGGAGACGATTACTGCGGCGATCTCAAAATCGTAGCCGGCATCCTCCGGACCGCCATATTTGACTTCGACACTCCAATGACTATCGGCCACAGCGATCTCCCCTCCACCCTGAGGCCACCAGCCATTTACGTCCTTGCGATGTACGAGAATCCACAGGTGCGCGTCTGCCGACAGATGGGCCGTGCCTGCGACCACACCGGTTTCAGAGATGGAGCGAATCTCGATCGAGCAGCCGGAACTGCGATATGTATAGGCTTCAAGACGTCTGGTTAGGGAGCGAGGAAGCGCGTCCTTTAACTTCGACCTCCAGTCGTAGCGCATCGATGTGTGTTGGTTATACGACTGCTGCTGCCACCCATCCCCGGTAGGATCAAATGTCGGAGCGTCTGTGCGGGTGAAGAACGCGGTGGAACGAACGACCTCGTCGAGCCGAAACATGGAGTCCGAGCGCAGAAACTCGAAAAGATTGTGAATGCTGCGGATCTGGATGTCGTCGAGTATTAGAAGCGCTCCGGTTTCGAGATGAGGATAAAGAAAGTAGTATTCGAGATCGGGGAATGGATAAGCATGGGGGCCGTCGATCAGGGCTAACTGGAGCTTTTCGGAGAAGTGATGCACGGGCAGTGTGCGTTGGGATGGACCCTCAATGAACGTAACGACTCCGGGTCGAAGCAGGGCTGAACGGCGAACGCTGGAGATGCTGTTGCCGATGTCGAGTGCGAACACTTTATGGTTCTGGCTGAGGTGAGAAAGCAGCAACGTTGTGGCTCCGCAGCCTGTTTCGACGGAGTTCCGAATCTGACGCTTACTCGCGTGCGCCGCTAATGCCGAAAGAGCGTCGGCGGATAGGGTGCCCGCCCCGTGCAGAGTGGCCTGAACGTCCAGCAGTTGTTGCAGGACTTCGTTGATCGATGGTGTCAAGTATTCTCCACGGCTCCATGGTACGAGAATACCCGCGAGATACAGCGGAGCCGTTCAGTTAGGGAGATGCGTTGGCTTTTTACTCCGCTCCCTGTGGTCACGGCTCAGTAGAATTGTTGCAGAACATGGTACTCAACGGGGAAATTCAGGCTCCAAGCGCAACAGCGCGCGCTCAGTTCAAGCGTTCCAACAAGCGCACCGTCACTGTGTCGCCCGTATCTTTCCCGATGATCTTTCGCAATTCCGCTTTGACGGGCAGCATGTGCACGCCACCACCCATGGCCATGAAAGAGCTCCGGAACGGTTCGCCGTCGAGAGTGCCGCGAACCTTGACGAGGCCTCGGGTACCGAAGAATTCCCCGGAGTCAGGCCAGATCACATAGCACCAGCCGCCCTTGTTGGGGCTCTTTTGTAATGTAGCTGTAAATTGTGTATCTAACATGCTTTTATTATTTGACACATTTGCGTGGTAGGCGCGGCAGGACTCGAACCTGCGACCCTCAGCTTAGAAGGCTGATGCTCTATCCACCTGAGCTACGCGCCCGCTCTTCGATGGTAGCAATGAGAGGCTTATGATGGAAGAGTCCATGACGTTCCACGGCTTCCTTCCTTCTTTGATCGCGCAGATTCCGACGATCGCGGTGGTGATTTTGGGGATTGTCCTCGAAGGTCGCGCGGTTGCGGGGATAAAGGCGATCCTCGATTCGATCGACACGCAGTTGGACAGGATGACGCGACCTTGCTGAAGACCGAGGGCACGGGGCATTGGCCGTCCTACCCAAAGCGTGCTAGGCTATCCGTCTTATGCGATTTCTGCCGGTGTTCCTGCTTTCCATGGTTCTTGTTGCGCAGGTCCCGACTCCGGAATCGGTGCTTGGCCACAAGCCTGGTGACGATTTTTATCTGGCGACTTACGATGAATCACTGGCCTATTTCCAGAAGCTAGCGGCGTCGACCGACAAGCTGAAGCTGGCGCGCGTGGGCAAGACTACGCGCGGGCTGGATTGGGATGTGGCGATCATTTCTTCTGCTAAAAATTTAGCCGACCTCGATAAATATAAAGAAATTGCCAAACGGCTGGCGCTGGTGAAGGGGCTGAGCGACGCCGATGCGCATGCGCTGGCCCGCAGCGGGAAGGCGATCGTGCATATCGATGGAGGACTGCATGCCACCGAGGTCGCGGGCGCGCAGCACACTATTCAACTGGCCTACAACCTGGTGACGAAAACCGATCCCGAGACGATGACCATTCTCGACAACGTGATTCTGGTGTTGTGGTTTTCGATCAATCCCGACGGGCAGAACCAGGTGGCTAACTGGTATCGCAGCAATCTGGGAACGGTTTATGAAGTGAGCCCGGCGCCGGGATTATGGCAGGAATATATCGGGCACGACAACAATCGCGACGGGTACATGAATAATATGGTCGAGTCGCAGGCGATTACCAAGTCGGTTCTGGAATATTATCCGCAGGTTTTTTATAACCATCACCAGACGGCTCCGTTTCCGGCGCGGATCTGGATTCCACCGTTTGCCGAGCCTATTTCGGCGAATCCGCATCCTCTGATGTGGCGCTGGGTGAATAAATTCGGCACTTCGATGGCGGCGTATCTGGACGAGCACGACATGCCGGGCGCGATGCATCGCGGACGATTCGACGACTGGTATCCGGGCTTCGTCGACCACGTGAATAGCTTTCGCAATACGGTTTCGTTCCTGACGGAGACGGCGCTCTATCGCTACGCGACGCCGCATTTTTACACCATCGAGGAGTTTCCTCGCGATAAACAGGACTTAAAGGCCGAGGTATTTTATTCCAGTCCATGGAAGGGCGGCTGGTGGCGTTTGCGGGACGCGACGAACTACATGCTGGGCGCATCGATGGCAGTGTTGGACACGGCGGCAAAAAGCCGTGAGGAGCTGCTCTACAACCGCTATCAGGCGGGCCGCGATGTGATCAAGAGGTTCGAAACCGATCCTCCGTACGCGTATGTGATTCCGCAGGAGCAGCATGATTTGCCTACCGCGGCGATCCTGGTGGAGAAGCTGTTGATCAATGGAATCGAGGTGCGGCAGGCGACGCGCGATTTCAAAATGAACGGATCGATGTACAAGGCGGGCGACTGGGTGGTGCTAATGGATCAGCCGTTCGCGTCGCTGGTGAAGGAGTTGTTTGAGCCGCAGCATTATCCGGATCTTCGTTCCGCGGGTGGGGAAGGCGGTGGTGGTCGTGGAGGAGGGGGACGCGGCGGAGCAACTACCGCGGCAGCTCCTGCGACACCCCCTGCGGCACCTCAAGTAACTGCGCCCGCGACGGCTGCAACACCGGCGACTCCGGCGGCGGGTGGTGGTCGCGGCGGAGGGCGGGGAGGAGCGGGCGCGGGACCAACGGCGGCGGCGAATCCGACCGGAAGCTCGTTTGAAACGCCGTACGATGTGACGGGATGGACGCTTCCGATGCAAATGGGCGTCACGGTGGTGA
>JBEKPC010000060.1:0-27673 GCA_049521155.1 Bryobacteraceae bacterium | reverse complement strand
CTGACTGTATCGAAGGGCATCGCGATTGCCCTGGGTGTGGCGCTGGTGGCGACGCTCGGGCTGGTGTGGTTCACCAACGCGCTGGCGTTTTCCTCCACCAGCATCACGATCGCGCGCGTAGTGCTGTTTCTCGCGCTGGCCGCTGCGCTGGGATTCGCACTGGTGCTGCCGCTGCTGCGCCTGAATCGGAACCGGACGGCAGATCGCGCCGAATCCACTTTCCCCGAGTTCAATCAGCGCCTGTTGACCTTTATAGAAAGAGGCGAAGCTCGGGATCCGATGCTTGAATTGCTGGCTTCGGACGCGGTTTCGGTGGCGAACAAGACGGAGCCGGAGAGAGTGGCGCCACGCAAGAATATTTTCGCGTTCGCAACCGCGGGCGGCGCGGCGGGTGCGGTGTTGTTGTGGCTGATTCTGGCTGGTCCTGGATTTTTAGGCTACGGATCGTCGCTGTTATGGGCCGGACTACCTAAAGGCATCAACGGTGCAAATTTCTACGACATTATGGTCGAGCCGGGCAACAAGCTGGTGCGGCGCAAATCCGACCAGATGATCACGGCTACTTTGACCGGTTTCCAGGCTCCGCAGGTCCGGCTGTTTGCCCGTTATAAGAGCACCTCGAAATGGGAGGAAGCTTCGATGCTGCCGCGTTCGAGCGGCACCGCTTACGAATTTCTTTTCGCGGCGCTGCCGGAGCCGGTGGAATATTACGTGGAAGCGGCGGGCGTCAAATCGAAGACGTTCAAACTGGACGTGGCCGATCTGCCGGGAATCAAAAATATCAAGGTCACCTATCACTATCCTTCGTGGCTGAATTTGAAGGACGTGGTGGAGGATCCGGGCGGCGATTTGCGCGCGGTGGCCGGCACGGTCGCCGAGTTGACGATCGAAACCGATCGTCCTCTGAAGAACGGCGAAATTCAGATGGACGATGGATCGCACATTGCACTCGAATCGAAGAATGGCAATTTTGTGGTCGCGAAAGTACCGGTCGAAAAGGACGGGATGTACCACTTTGCGGCCGTCGAGCGCGGCGAAAACGTCCGGCTGAGCGAGGATTATTTCATTGAAGCCCGGCAGGACCAGGCACCCACGGTGAAGATCGTGACGCCGCGCGGGGACGCCAAGGTGAGTCCGATTGAAGAGGTGACGGTCTCGGTCGAAGCGGCGGACGATTTCGCCTTGGAATCGATGGAGCTACATTATTCGGTAAATGGAGCCCCGGAAAAGACCGTCAACTTGCTGCCGAATCGGGGCGTGAAGGAAGCGAACGGCAAGACGTTGATCTCGCTCGAAGACTATAAGCTCGAAGCGGGCGACGTGGTGAGCATTTACGCGACGGCGCGCGATGCGCGCAACACGGCGCGCACGGATATCGCATTTATCGAGACGCAACCGTTCGAGAAAAATTATTCGCAATCCCAATCCCAAGGCGGGAGCATGGGGATGCCGAACGGAGGCGACGACCAGACGGAAATTTCGCGGCGCCAGAAAGAAATCATCGCCGCGACGTGGAATGAAATTCGCGGTGGGGCGAAGGATAAGGTCAACTCCGCGGAGAACGCAAAGTTTCTGGCGGGCATCCAGACGAAGTTGAAGGAGCAGGCGAAGTCTCTGGCGGAACGCGCGCGAAGCCGCGAATTGGCGGGCGCAAATCAGGAATTCCAGTCGTTTGTCAAGGATCTGGATGAGGCGGCGAAACAGATGGATCCCGCGTCGGCAAAGCTGGGGGCGCAATCCTGGAAAGACGCTCTGGAGCCGGAACAAAAAGCATTGCAGCACCTGCTGCGAGCGGAAGCGACGTTCCGCGATATTCAAGTCGCGTTCGGAGGCCAAAGCGGCGGAGGTGGAGGTGGTCAGAATGCGGGCCGCGATCTGGCGAACCTGTTCGACCTGGAGCTGGACACCGAAAAGAATCAGTATGAGAGCGGTCAGCAGCAGTCTGGCGGCCAAGCCAAGGAAAAGGCCATCGATGAGGCGCTGCAAAAGTTGGAGCAGCTCGCGCAAAGGCAGAAGCAGCTCGCCGAGCAGGAAGCTAAATCGAAGCAGCAGACCTTCGAGCAGCGGTGGCAGCAGGAGATGCTGCGCCGGGAGGCGGAGGAACTGAAAAAGCAGATGGAGCAATTGTCGCGCGACGGTTTGCCGCAACAGGGCGGCCAGCAACAGGGGCAGCAGCAGAGCGCCAGCGGCGGCCAAACGAGCGGCCAAAGCGGACAATCCTCTGATAAGCAATCGCAAGGCGGACAGATGAGTCCGCAGCAAGGGCAATCCGGCAAACAGCAGCAGAACGGCCAAAGCGGCAAATCGCAGCCACAGCAGCAGGCGCAGAGGAGTCTCGGGCAGCGAAATAATACCAACGATCAGAGATTGCAGCAGGCTCTGGACCGGCTGGCGCAAGCGACGGACGATATGCGCGAGGCGCAGCGAGCGGGGCAGCAGCCGGGTCAACCGTCTGGTCAACAATCGGGTCAGCAGCAGAAAGGCGGGTCGCAGGAGAAGGGACAGCCGGAGGCTGGCGGACAGTCGGGTCAAGCGCAGGCGAACGCTCGCCGGGCGGCTGAACATCTACAGGATGCGCAATCGATGCTGAACGGGATGCGCCGTCAGGAATCCTCATCGCAGTTGGGCGACTTGGAGCAGCGCGCGGAGAATCTGGCTGGGCAGCAGCGGGATTTTGCCAATCGCATGAGGAAGGAATTCGGCGGGCAGGCATTGCAGGGAGGGCCGGTAGACCGGCAGAAGTCCGAACAGATGGCAGCGGAAAAAGAGAAGATGGCCACCGAGGTGGACCGGCTGGAGACGGACATGAAGAAAGCGGCGCGCGACCTGGCGTCGACGCAGCCCGATGCTTCAGCCCGCGTTCGCGATGGACTGTCGGAGATCCAGCAGAACGAAGCGAAGCGCCGGATGATGGCATCGGCACAATGGATCCGGCAAGGGCAAGGCGGCGCGATGATATCGCGGGAGGCTCCGGTGACGCAGGCGCTCGATAAGACTACCGAGGATCTGAAGCAGGCGCAGAGCGCTCTGAAAAATGGCGCGCAAGGACAGGGCACTAACGATCTAGAGCGTTCGCTGGCGCGAGTGGAGCGAATGCGCAACCAGATGGAACGAATGAGCGGCGCCGGTCAAAAAGATCAGAACGGGCAACCGCAAAACGGTCAGCAACCTGGTGGTCAGCAGGCTGGTGGTCAACAGCCAGGCCAACAACAAGGCGGGCAGCAGTCTGGCGGCCAGCAAGGAGGCGGGAATCAGCCTGGGAATAGCCAATCGAGCAGCAGCCAGCAAGGCGGCGGGTATGGCGACCAGGGTTCCGCGGCTCGCGGCGGCGGCACGCGGCAATATGGGTCAGGTCTGCGCTACGGCCGTTTCATGCCGGAGGGTGTTTATGATGCTCCTTTGGATCGCCCGGCCGATCCGAATGAAGCGATTCGCAACGCTGCGCGGGATCTGAACGACATGCGCCAGTTGTTCAAGGACAATCCGGATATTCAGAAAGAGATCACCGAAGTGGAGCACGAGATTCAGAAGCTCACGGTAGGTGAGATCGCTACAGCGGAACTTCAGCAGCGTCTGAACCGCGAAGTCCTTCCGAATCTCCAGGCGCTCGAAGTGAAATTGCGGAGGCAGGTCGAGGAGCAGGGCGGGGGACAGGTAAAGAGCGGCGCTACCGATAAAGTTCCAGCCGGGTTCTCCGACGCGGTTGCCGAGTATTTCCGGAAGCTGAGTAAGGGTAATTAGGGCTCCGTGTCAACACGACTTTCGACACGTGCATAGGAAAAAATTAACGTGGCGTTCGAGACGTGCGGCGGTTACTATTGAGACATGAACCGCCGTAAATTTCTAATCGCCAGCAGTGCATCATTGGCGCTTGCTGCTCCCTCCACTTCCAGCGCGACCGTTTTGTTCGGTGAAAATGCGGTGGCACTCGACAGAGTCCGCATGGACGCGCAGGACCTTTGGGTGCTTTCGAAGGATCTGCCGCGGGTGAATGAGTTTGAGGTAAAGCCGCAGGGCGCCTGCCGCGCCGACGTCTGCATTCCTTTATCGAAAAATTTGAAAAACGGCGAATGGTTCAACCTCAGCGGATTCGCCCGCAAGATTGGCGAGACCGTTGTCGCCGATCAGAACGTGTGGAGCTTCGGTGAGATTCCGGTGCTTCGCGGAGGATTCTACAACTCGCGCGTCGCTCCTGATTTCGCGGTTCCCGACCGCAAGGGACGCGCAGTGCATCTTTCGGATTTTCGCGGCAAGAAGACGCTGGTCATCACCTGGGCATCCTGGTGAGGGTGCCGACTCGATCTGCCGGGCTGGCAGAAAGTCTACACCGAGCTACACGATCAGAATTTTGAAATTATCGCAGCGGCACAGGATACCGGCGGAGAAGCAGCAGCAGGAAAATGGTACGACGCAGCGCAGGCGACGTACACGACGTTGATTGATACAAAGCACAGCGTCAGTTCGGCGTATCAGTTCATTAACGTGCCGATGGGAATCTGGATCGACGAAAAGGGACGCGTGGTGCGGCCTGCCGAGCCGGCCTGGACCACCGATTCCACATTGAAGATCGGGGCCAAAAGCATCGTGACGGAAGGGACGTCGTATCTCGCGGCATTGCGCGATTGGGTCTCGAACGGCGATGCCAGCAAGTACGCGCTCTCCGATGACGAATTCGCCCGGCGCGTGAAACCGCGCTCGCCCGCCGAGATGGAAGCGGACGCAAGCTTCAAGCTGGCGGTGTATTTCCACGAGAAGGGAAACAACGAACTCGCCGCCAAGTATTGGGCAAAGGCGCAAGCGCTCAACCCTGACGATTGGAACTATTCGCGCCAGGACTGGAGCTTCACGCCGGACGCGGGCAAGAAGTGGCTCGACAAGTTTCAGAAGCTGGATGGGCCGTACTACCCGAAGCTCGACATCAAGCCGTAACAGGCTAAACTTGGTAGAACTACTACCATGAAAAAGTACTTTCTTGCGGTTACGATCGCGTTCCTGCTGGCGGCCGATCCTATCACCTACAATCCTGCACTTTGGTCCGGGCTGCGCTATCGCATGATCGGACCTTTGCGCGGAGGCCGCGTCACCACCGTTACCGGCGTTCCTTCCGAGCCGCGCACGTTTTACATGGGGTCGACCGGCGGCGGCATTTGGAAGACTACGGATGCGGGTTATACGTGGGCGAATATCTCCGACGGATTTTTTGCCGCGGCTTCAATGGGCGCGGTCGAGGTTTCACTATCCGACCCCAACATTATTTTCGCGGGGACCGGGTCGTCGAAGATTCGCAGCAACGTGTCTATTGGACGCGGCGTGTATAAATCGACTGACGCCGGTAAAACGTGGACCTTTTCCGGGCTTCGCGACGCCGGCCAAATCTCGACCATCCGCATTCATCCTACGAATCCGCAGATTGCGTACGTGGCGGCGCTCGGGAACCCTTTCACGGGGAATCCGGATCGCGGCGTCTATCGGACCACGGACGGCGGAGCAACGTGGCGCAAGATTCTCTATTTGTCGGACGTGATTGGCGCGGCCGATCTTGAAATTCAGCCGGGCAATCCCAACGTGATCTTCGCCTGCATGTGGTTCGGGCAGAGGAAGCCGTGGACCATCCTGAGCGGCGCAAAGGAGGGCGGCATTTATAAGAGTACGGATGGCGGTGATTCCTGGAACAAGCTCGCTGGCGGCTTGCCCACGGAGCTATTCGGCCGCAGCAACGTCGCCATTTCGAACTCGAAGCCGAATCGCATTTATGCGCTGATCGAAGCTAAGCCCGGCTCCGGCCTGTATCGATCGGAAGACGCCGGCACGTCCTGGACGCTGATCAACGGTTCCGGTAATCTGATCACGCGGCCGTTTTATTACGACACGCTCGGCGTCGACCCTAACAATTCAGACGTCGTGTATGTGGGCGATGAAGGCTGGTTCAAGTCGACCGACGGCGGCAAAACATTTCGTACAGCGCCGGTTCCACACGGCGACAACCATGATGTCTGGATCAATCCAAAAAATTCCGACTACATGATCCAGTCCAATGACGGTGGCGCGAACGTTTCACTCGACGGCGGACGCACCTGGAGCACGCAGACCAATCAGCCCACCGCCGAAATTTATCAGGTTGCGGTCGACAATCAATATCCGTACCGCGTTTACGGAGCGCAGCAGGATAACACCACCGTGATCGCACCCAGTTTTCCGCTGGGCGATGGCGAAGCGTTTCGCATTGGCCCCGGCTGCGAAACCGGCCCGATCATTCCCGATATCTCCAATCCCGAGATCGTTTATGGGAGCTGTAAAGGCCAGTTCAGCCGACGCAATATGACGACGACCGACGAAATGCGTTACTGGATCGGCGCGGAATCGCTGTACGGCAACGGCGGCAGCGAGGTCACGTTTCGCTTTCAGAGAGTTTCGCCGATGGAGGTTTCTCCGCACGATCCGCACGTCGTTTACTATGGGTCGCAGTTCGTGCACCGTACGCGCGACGGCGGAAAAACGTGGACTCGTCTCAGCCCCGATCTCACGCTGCATCCGGACGGCACGCAAGGCGCCAGCGGCGGTCCGATCACACGGGACGCCACCGGCGAGGAAGTGTACAGCACGCTCTATTCGATCCGCGAATCGCCGGTGCAGAAGGGACTCATTTGGACTGGTTCGAACGACGGCCTGGTTTTCGTTTCGCGCGACGACGGCGAGAGCTGGTCGAACGTGACGCCGCCGCAGCTCGCATCGGGCGGTAGGGTGCAAAACATTGAGCCGAGTCCGCATCGCGCGGGAACCGCATACGTTGCGCTTTATCGCTATTTGCTTGGCGATTTCGCCCCGTATATTTATCGGACTGACGATTTCGGCAAAACATGGACCCGCCTCACGGACGGGAAAAACGGTATCGGCGCCGATGAGCCTACTCGCGTGGTGCGCGAAGATCCGGATCGCGCCGGGCTGCTTTACGCCGGCACTGAATTCGGAATTTACGTATCCTTCGACAACGGAGCACACTGGCAGAGCTTCCAATTGAATTTGCCCGTCACGCCGGTGACCGATATCAAGGTCGCGCACAAGGATTTGATCCTCTCGACGCAAGGCCGCTCGTTCTGGATTCTCGACAATCTGACGCCTCTCTATCAGGCGAAGGATGGAACGGGCGCGCAGCCGATGCTGTTTGCTCCGCGCGATGCCATTCGCACGCCGGGTGGCTTTGCGCTCGAAGGCCTTACGACCACGGAATCGATCCATTATCCGCAAACCGGCGCGCAGATCGATTACTATCTCACGGCGCCGAGTGAAGTTAAGCTCGAAATTCTCGATGAGTCAGGTAAAGTCATTCGCACATTCTCATCGGCAGCGGTGACGGAAGCACCAACCGGCGATGACGAAGAAGGTGGAGGCGGAGGCCGGCGCGGGCGTAGAACGATTCCTCTCGAATCGAAGCCGGGGATGCATCGCTTCACCTGGGACCTTAACTACCCCGGTCCGTGGCAAAGCGCGACACGTCCGGAAGGGCCCAATGGACCTACGGCCGCGCCTGGAAAATATGCGGCTCGCATCACGGCCGGATCGTGGACCGCCACGCAGCCGTTCACGCTGATCGAAGATCCGCGCATCGCGAAAGACGGGGTCACGACGGCCGACTTGCGGGAGCAGTTCGAGCACAACATGCGGGTCCGTGAACTGGTTAGCGATGTGAACAAAGCGGTGGCCAGGATCCGCGCGGCGCCGAAGAGTCCGCAGTTGACCGAACTGGCGTCGCACATCATTACGCCCACCATTCGCTATAGCAAGCCGGAATTGCAGACACACATCACGTATCTCTATAGTTTGACTAATGGGACCGATCAAAAAATCGGCCGCGACGCTACGGAGCGGTACGAAATACTGCGAAAAGAACTGGATTCGCGCATAGCGGAGCTGAACAAGCTCCTGGGGCCCTCCCCGGCCCATTAACTTCGATTGTCAAATTACAGAACGAACCCAAGAATTACACGGACTCCTCGCCTATAAATTAGAGGAAAGTTGCGCGGGGCGGCGCGGGTCAATATGAGAAGGGATTGAAAACGCTACAGATATAGTCCGGCGGCGCAAAGGAGGTATGAGTCAAGAAGCGCGTTTATTACCCGTTTAGCTGAACGCGAATTTAGTGTAAAATCCTTCCCGGTTTTCGAGGAATACCGAAAATGCTCGGGTATTCTGACTACGAAGGAGAACGATCTTGAAAAATTCAGGTACGGATAAATCAATAGCGAACCGCCGGTCATTTATGAAGAAGAGTCTGCTCGCGGGGACGGCAACGGTAGGCGCCGGGCTGCTTGCGAGCCAATCCGTCAAGGCCCAGGCATCGAGAATTCCGCCTACACAGGCAGATATCGCGATTCTCAGGTTTCTGGCGGCGGCGGAGTTGATCGAGGCGGATATCTGGCAGCAATATGCGGAACTGGGTGGGATTACTCCCGGCCAACTTCCTGTCGAGACGACGCCGACGTTCACGCCAATGAACAACTATCAGGCGGCAATGATGGCCCTCGACCCCGATGGGCCGCAGTACATCACGAGCAATACCTTAGATGAGCTGAGCCACGCGACTTTCCTGAATGCTTACCTTACCTCCATTGGGGCGCTGCCGGTAAATCTGGATCAATACCGCACTTTGCCGAGCAGCCAGGCCACCGGGGCGCAGCAAATCGGCCGGCTGACCAACCTGATGAACCTCACTGTGGATACGAGCTGGTTTACCAGGTACCACAGCACCTCGAACCCCGATCTCGGGGGCGGTCCGTATGCGCAGGCGATTACGCTCACCAATGTCCCGGGGATTCCGCGAAACAACGCCGACTTAAGTCTTTCTAATATCCAGGCGATCGCCAATATCGCGGCATTTCACTTCGGCACGATCGAGCAGGGTGGTTCCAGCCTGTATGCGACGTTAGCCCAACAGGTGACCAGCGGAGAAGTTTTGAAGATTGTGCTGGGTATCGGCGGGGATGAAGTATGCCACTTTCTGGAGTGGGTGGATTTTGCGGGCAATGCGGTGCAGACGCCAAACGCACCATTGGCTGCGGCGAACGGGCTGCCTGCGTTTCCGGATTTCGATGCCGCCAATCCGGTGAGCCCCAACCCTTTGCTCCAGACGAACCTGATTTTCCCCGTGCCGTGCCAATTTATCAACGCCAGTCTGCCTCCCTGCGCGGTCATTCGTCCAACCTCGCCCGGACAGATCGACGCTATGGGAGCCGCGAATGGTTTCGTAGCCATGGGCATTTTTGCCGGCCAGCCGCAGGCGTTCCTCGACTTGCTGACGCAGTTGGCACAGGCGGCGGATGCAGCGGTTCGCCAAGCGGTCTAAAGACGATACGAATCCCCTGACTGACGAGTCTGCGTGAAAACCTCGGAGTTGAAATGTGGAGCGGGCTATCAGCCGGCAGCCGCACTCAGAGCGGCTTAATAGCCCGCCCCACAAGCAGTTTACTTTGACGCGGTAGTCCGGCCGCGAACGCCGAGGCTAGCGGACGCGATAGACGGTTCCGTAGTTCGATTCGAAGACCGGCTTCAGTTCCGGATTTTCTTCGATTGCGCGGTGCACCGCTTCCACTTCCTTAGGATCGTCTGTCCAGCGGCTGGTGTCGTCGGCGTTGGAATAGAAATATTCGAAGCCATGACTGCGGCAGTAGGCGGCAATGCCGCGATAAGTCGCGATGGTGCTCTCATGATCGCCGGCGTACCAGGCGCGGGGAGCCATCGGCACCCAATGGCCGCGGCGTCCTGAATAAAGATAGAGTAGCGTGTCATCGTTCGAGAGGACTTTTGAAGAGTCCGGCACGTTTGCTTCTATCCAGGCATAAGCGGCGCGAAGATCGACCAGCTTTGCGCGCCGCTGCGCCGCGGAGTCGTATAGATATCCGAAAGACATCATGCATTCGACGGCGAGCGCTCCAACGACAAGCGCTGCGATGCCAGCGCCCATGCCGGCGGCGACAATTCTCTGACCGATATCTTTGTGGCGGAGTGCCGACTTGAACATGGCCGCGATGTGTTCGAGTTCGGTGAGCAGGCCGGCCAGCAGCAGAGGGCAGAGCGGCAGAACAAAGCGTTCCGTGGGTGGGAAATGCCACACGATGAGCATCAGGGACGACACCAGGGCGAAGAAGCAATATTGGACGGCGATACCGCGGCGGAACAGGCGCACGCATCCGGAAATCATCGCCACTCCGACTACCTGAGTCAGAATCTTAACCGGCAGCAGCCCGATCACCTGCGGAATCGCCAGGCCGCCCATGCCGTACAACAGGCCGTCGAGGTTCTTCCACAAAACGATGTGAAAATTGTCGAGGCCGACGGTGAGAAATTCCATCCGGGCGTAGTCGGTGTAATAGATGAGCGTCTGGTCCGCGGTGTGAAGGATGTGCTGGCGGGACCATAGCATCCAGCCCAGGACGAATGGGACCATGCCGGCGGCGAATTGGATGGCGCGGCGCGATTGGCGTCGCCAGAGGTACCAGGCCGGCATCGAGATCAAGAGGGCGACTCCGGCGGTGCGGGAGAGATAGGCGCAGCCGGCGGCGACTCCCGTGAGAATCGTCAACTGGACGGTTTTTAAGCGCGCCAACAGGAAAACTGCCAGCAGCCAGCACAGAAAGAACACTTCTGAAAACGTGTTGGTTCCGAATAGAATCATGTACGGATTCAGGCCGAGGAGAGCGACCAGGATTATCGTTCGCGCTTCGGAAAAGCCTTCCTTGCGGAAGAAAATCCAGCAGAGCGCCAGACAGACGACGAGAAGAATCCAATTCAACAGGCGCGCCAGCCACAGGTTCGCGGGGAAATGGGGATTTAGTTTCCAGACCAAAGACAGATAGAGCGGATAAAGGACAGGATATTTCGTCTGCGAGGGCTGCTCCGGAAGGCTCACGATGCGAAAACCTTCGCCGCCGGCGAGCGCCTTGGCGGACACGAAGAGGAGTCCGTCGTCGTGGAGGCGGCCGAACTCGGGCATATCGCGATTCTTTGCGATGTAGAGCGCCGAAGGGATCAGAACGATCAGGAAGACGATCAGGGTTCGCAAACGCATCACTAATATGTTCTTACGGGCGTTTACGGCACGTACTTTATGCTAATCGCCATTTAAACTTCTGCCGATCTTCCGGTGATGAGACGTGTCCTGTTCTGGTTACCGGTCGCCCTGGGAGTGATGTTCATGCTGCTGCTGGGCTATCAGCGGCGCCAGCCCGCCTTGGCGGGGAAGAACGATTTCGTGACCTTTTATACGGCGGCGAAGCTGGCGGGAACTCCTGATTTGTACTCGCGGACGGCGAATCTGGCGATGAACAAGGCTTTGGTCGGCGACGACATGAACGAGATGTATATCCGGCCTCCGTTTTACGCCGCGATCCTGAAGCCGCTGTCATTATTTCCATTCCTGACAGCCTATGCGCTGTTCACCTGCCTGTCGCTCGCGAGCTATATCTGGTTTGTGGCGCGGTTTATGAAGGAGTGTCCGGCCTTGCCGTTTCTGGCGGCGATCAGCGTGCCGTTTACGGCGGGTTTGTTGGCTGGACAAGACGCGTCGTTCATGATGGCGATTTTGGGCGGATCCATTTTGTTAACCCGTAAGAACAAAGATTTCGCGGCTGGCTTAATCCTATCGCTCTGCACGTACAAGTTCCATCTTTTCCTGTTGATACCGGTGCTGCTGGTGATGAAGAAGCAGTGGCGCATACTAGGCGGAGGCGTGTGTGGAGCGATCGCCCTGACGGCGCTGGGGATGGTCGTGAACGGGTTTGGATCGACGGGAGCTTGGATTAACGCGTTGCGCAATCCATGGATTAATCCGGATGCGGGCGGCATGCCGAATTTACATGGCTTGGTGGCGATCTTGAATGGCAGCATGCGGTTGGAGGTGATCCTGGTGTCGGTAGTCTGCCTGGTATTTCTATGGATGACGCTGCGGACGGACAATTACGAGTTGCTGTTTGCGGCGTGCCTGGTGTGTGGGCTGCTGGTGAGCTTCCATTCAATGATCGACGACGACCTGATCCTGTTTCCGGTGCTGATTCTGGTGCTCAGTTCGTCTAATCTAGTACCTTTACGCGGTGCGATAGCCATGGTCCTGACGCCCATTCCGTATTTCCTGGTACTGGCGGGGCCTCCGTACGCTGCGATTATGCCCGTGGCTCTGTTATTGATGCTGGCTGGCATGTTCTGGAGTGCTCAAACTCGTATCTCACAGAAAACAATAAAGCTTGTAACCTCACCGTACCCCGCCGATGGGGGGAGAGATGTAGTTCTAAGGTAAGCTAATTGCGTCAAAAGGCAGCTACCTTAGACGTTTTCCGGTGCTCATTAGGCTGTTAGCCTGATTCTAATCGCAGTGAGCCGATGATAACTTTTATACAGCGGCGGGGAAACTGTCGCGACCCTTAAGGGAGAGGACACAAGGAAATATGAAAAATTTAATTTTGAAGTTGCAGATTTGGAAAGATACAAAAGGTCAGGACCTCATCGAGTACGCTCTGATGGCAGGTTTCGTGGCCGTCGCGGCCGGTGCGATCATGCCGGGTGTTGCCACCAGCATCAGCACCATTTTCTCGAAGATTTCTTCGGTCATGACCGGCGCCGCCGCTCAGGGTTCCTAAACTTCAGCTAGCCGGATGGGGAGGGGGCCGCGGCTCTCTCCCTTTCCGTTCAACCTGGTTCGTCCCCGTAGTATCCCTCGTTCGAAAGCCCACCCGTAAGTTACCTTCCATGTGAAAGTCAGCGAATCCACGCCGGGAGTTCTTGATAGTCTAGTGACTGAAAAACGGACTCGTAGAATCGTGACAAATCTTCGTCCATCCCGAGTGATTGGTGTCGCCTTACTGACACTCACGCTGCTGATTCCCATTTATTGGATTGCGCTGCGCGGTCCTGCCGTCGGCATGTTCAACGACGACGGCGTGTACCTGGTAACAGCTAGAGCTTTGGCCACGGGACACGGATACCGGATCACAAGCCTGCCGCAGGAGATCCCGCAAACCAAATATCCGATTCTGTTCCCGCTGGTTTTGGCCGGAGTGTGGAGGCTGGCGCCGGAGTTTCCGCAAAATGTATTGCTCCTCAAACTGGTGCCTCTGGTTTTTGCCGTGGCGTGGTACTGGCTGGCATTTCTTCTCATCAAGCAGGAGACCTCGCGGGAGGTGGCGGCGGTTTGCGTCGCGCTGATGGCCGCGCTGCCTTTCTCCATCTACTTGAGCACCACGCTGCTATCGGAGACCATGTTCGCCGCGCTGTGCACGGGCAGTTTGCTCATCCTGCGGCACGTCGAACTGCGCTGCTCAGAGGGGCGGGAGTGGATCGCAGCGGCGGTGCTGGCCGGCCTTGCCTGCCTCACCAGAACGCCTGGCGTGTGCGTGGTGGCGACCGGTGTCGGCTATTTTCTTTGGCGTCGCCAATGGGTGAAAGCGGCGAGTTTTCTGGCGATTTCGTTGGCAGTCACGGCACCTTGGCTGTGGTGGGTCGCGATGCAGCAATCGAAGCAAACGGACGCCTATTATTCAGCCGCCAACTATACGTCGTGGAACGTACTATCAAGCTCCTTTCATTGGGACCAGAAGCTGATCATTATTGGTTTGAACCTGCTTCTGCTGCTGGGAAGCCCCCTGCATATCGCGACAATTCACTGGAACACGTGGGTGGATCTACTGGCGGGCGTCGCAGTTCTCTATATTGGCTTGCGCTGGGTGAGGCCGTTGACCGTGCTGCATCTTTTCCTGGCGATCTACGCGGCGATGCTGCTCTCCTGGGCGGGACCTCCGGACCGGTTTGTGATTGTGGTCTACCCGATCGTGCTGTGTCTGGTCTGGCAGGCGTGGAGCGCTGTCCTCAAACGGTTTCCGCAGCGGACCCGCCTTTTGCGTGTGGCCGGATTGGCGATGTTGACGGCGGTCGCGGCACAGAGCCTGTGGAATTTGGCGGAGCCGGCACGAGGGATTCTGCCTTTCGGCGACGCGTGGTCGGATACCTCTCCGTTATTGAGTTGGATTCGGGACAAGACTCCGGCTGACGCCATTGTTTTGGCCAATATCGACCCGGCATTTTATCTCTATACCGGCCGCAAAGCAGTGCGGGGCTTCGTGTCCGATCCTTACCGGCTGCGCTATATGACGGACCCTGAAAGCCAACCGTTGGGTACACTGGCTGATTTTCGCAAGACGATCCGGAGGCAGCGGGTGACCTATATTGTACGGGCTCCCAACAAAGGATTCGCCGAGGCGCCGCATCTGGACCGGCTGATTCTGGAACTGGTCAAAAGCGAGCCGGACGCGATCCAACTGGTTGCGCAAGGCAGGGACGCTCGGTTTCAAATTTATCACGTTGCCCCATTAAGCGAATGAATCTGAGCATCCGTCAAGCCGTGCCCGCCGATGTTCCTGTTCTGACGACACTGATCGCCGCCTCTGTCAGAAGATTGCAGGCGCGGGATTATACAACTTCGCAGCTCGAAGGCGCGCTCGCGTCGGTTTACGGGGTAGATACTCAATTGATTGCCGATGGAACCTACTTCGTGGCGGAGGTGGCCGGAATCGTGGTCGCCTGCGGAGGCTGGAGCAAGCGAAAAACGCTCTTTGGAGCGGACCACTGCGCGGGAAGAGAAGACTCCCTGCTGGATCCGAAGCACGATGCGGCGAAGATTCGCGCATTTTTCGTGCATCCGGAGTGGGCCCGGCGCGGCATTGGCACCAGAGTATTGGAAGCCTGCGAATCGGCGGCGATGGCGGAGGGATTCCATCGCTTTGAAATGGGAGCGACGCTGACCGGCGTGGCGCTCTATAAAGCTCGCGGGTACACGGCGATCGAAGAAATCGCGGCGCCGCTTGCTAACGGGGAGTCGCTGGCGATTGTGCGGATGGAGAAGCGTATCTCAAATGAGATACACTAAATCATGCCGGCAAAAACCGAAATGATTCACGCGCGCATCGATCCAAAGCTTAAAAAATCTACGGAAGCGATCTTCTCGAAAATCGGCCTGTCGACTACTGAGGCGATTCGTCTTTTCCTCACGCAGGTGAAGCTCCATCGGGGACTGCCGTTTCCGGTGTCCACTCCCAATCAGGAAACCATTAACGCGATGAGGGATGCGAACAATGGTACGGGACTGAAAGCTTACCGTTCCTTCCGTGAAGTGCGCGACCGCGGATGACCCACCGCCAGCTACTCACTACCTCAACGTTCGAGCGCGATATGCGGCGAATAAAAAGGCAGCGGAAAATCTGGACAAGCTTGAAATAATCGTAGATTTGCTCCAGGCGAACCTTCCTCTGCCGCCGCGGTGCAAAGTCCATCCGTTGCGCGGTGAATGGGAGGGACACTGGGATTGTCACGTCGAGCCGGACTGGCTCCTTCTCTACAAAATCACGCCTGACGATCTCATTCTGGTCCGAACGGGTAGCCACTCCGAATTGTTCGGGGGCTAATGCCCGGCCATCGCCACGTCCATCAAACTATGCAAATTCCCCGACTCGTCGAAATCCAGCGCCTCCGCTTCACCTTCGATCTCGAGCATCGGATTCGCTTCAATCTCCGCGCGCAGGTTCTCGCTTAACCGCAGCCTTGCCAGCTCCATCGAATTTGCGATCCAGGCGATGGTCACCTTACTCTGCTCGAACTTGCCCACCGTCGGCCAGAATTTTTCGAGACACATTTTATCGGTTGGAAAATGGGCGGGAGTCCGGATTGCCGCGGGCGTGGACGCGGTCAATGAATTGATGTGCGTCGGCGTCCAATCGATCACGTCGAGCAGACGATCGTGGATCACGTCCGCCATTCCGACTCCGACGGCGTTGCCATAACTGCGGTCACTCAAACCGCGCACGAAAATGCGATGGATGCGCGGCGCCGTGTCCCACGGATTGTATTCGCCGTTCACGCTGCGGTTGACGACCTTGGTATCCATCCCCGCGCCGGAGTAGGTCTTGCCGATTTCGTCGATGATCAGGATATCGACCTCTTTCACCGGAATCCGCCCCATCCACGACTTCGCCAGCGCCAGCAGCTCCTCTTCCTTCTGCTCCATCTCATTCACCGGAACGGCAGTGAGCTGGGCGGTATTATGACGGGCGTCTTCGAGGATGGCCAGGCCTCCGAGAATTTTCCCGCTCTTCAAAACCTGCCGGCCGACGCTGCGGATCACGTGCTCCAATCCCAGCCGGTAGGCGAACGTATGATAGCGCTGCGCCCCGGCGAATTTGCCGAGCCCGATCGCCATCATCTTAAACAGGCCGCTTTCGATCTTGCCCGCGAAATCGGTATGCCACTTGATGCGGCCGATCAGAAACACACCGTCGGAGCGGAACGCGTTCTGATCCATAAACGCCTCAATCCCATCCGGCGTCGAACCGAGCGGCACCACTTCGAGAGAGCTAATCACAGGGCATCCCATCGTCGCCTCGACAATACCGTAGTGCGCCAGCACATCGGCCTGCCCCTCCGCCGTCGCCGCGCCGTGGCTGCCCATCGCGGGAAATAGAAACGGCGAGAATCCGCGCGATTTCCAATAGTCGACCACCGCGCGCACAATCGCCGCGATGTTGGCGATCCCGCGGCTGCCGACGCCAATCGCGATGCGCGAGCCCGGTTTTAGGTTATCGCCAAAACCGGCGGTGGCGAGTTCCTTCGCCACGGTTGAGGAAATATCGGCAACGCGTCGATCGGGAAATTTCTGGTGTACGTTGAGGAGGCGCGAAAAACTCATAAATTTAGAATACGGCGAAGAGCGATGTATTTGGGAAACACCAGGGACTGCAAAACGGGCTCACCCGCATTGTCCGGCAAAGGCCACCGCGCGGCGACCTTCTTCGCTTCGTCCTGATTTCCGCTGGCCGCCAGCGCTTCCGCGTAGAACGTGCGATACAACCCGTCGGCGGCAGGCTGCGACGCTTGGTACGCCTGCTTCAATTGATCGAGATTGGAAGGCAGCTTCACCTCGCCTCGCCAGACATGCAACTGCACGGCCGCTTCGGGCGGCGGAGATTGCTCAAGGCGCGCGATGGCCTGATCCTTGCGTCCGGTCGAGAATTCCCACGCCGCATGCTCCCGCTCCACATTGGGGCGCCCTTTCATCTTGGCCCGAAAATCCAGATAGCGCTGGAAGATTTTATCAGCCCCCGGGAGATCGCCCGCCAGCCACTGCGCATACGCTGCTTTGCGAAGATCGCCGCCGCCCAGCAGCGCCGCATTGAGATCCTGCGCGCGCAGAAAAGCCTTCTCCGCTTCCGCGAACTTTCCGTTCATGAAATAAACTTCGCCCAGCGAATCGAACGAATTCGGCTCCTGCCCCGGCAGCTTCCCATAGCGGGCGAATGCCGCTTCCGCGTCGCCGATTTTGCCTTCATAGCCGTACGTATAGCCGAGCTGATTCAGCAGATCGCCGTCCTCCGGCTCGACCGCCAGAATCTTTTTATAATCGCTTTCCGCCAGTGCAAATTCGCGAGCCCTCACTTCGATCGCGCCGAGATTTGCCAGAAGCCGCGGATCGGCAACACGCGCCGTCAGTTTGAGTAACACCTCGTGCTCGGCCTGAGAATCCTTCTGAAGCGTCGCGCGGATCAGTTGAATACGCAGGCCATCGATTTCCGACTTCACGGGATGCTCCAGCGCTCGCCCCGCCACCTCGATCGCATGCGCGGTATCGCCCAATCGCGCCAGGGACTCGATCCATGCCAGCCATGCGGTGCCGAAATCCGGATCGAGCGTTACCGCTTTCTCAAATTCGCCGCGTCCCCAGGCTGCCGCCGCTGCTTCATTCGAAGTCGGGAAAGGCCCCGCGTTGGGATCGAGCCGCTTTGCGAGCGTATTCACCAATTCCAGCACCGGACCATCCAGGTGCTCGGTTTCGACCATTTTGTGGCTGGTCGAGTTCTCCACCTCTATCGTCAGTTGCAGTGCGTTGGCGGTGCCGGTGAAGTATCCGTGAACGAATCTGGTGGCCTTTTCGAGATACGCGTCACCGACGGTAGTTGCCGTACGCGCGGTGCCGGCTATTTCGAGTGCGGCAATACTCGGCGCACTTCGGGTTATCCAATCGAGAGATGCGTCGCCCGTCAAATTATCGAAGGGAAGCAACGCGTAGCGCGCTGGAAGCTGCGGCGCACGCGTACAGGAGCACAACAACGCTCCGAGCGTCAAAACACAAAAGCGTTGCCTCAGATGACTTTGTGCTCCGCCGTCAGGATCTGATCGAACTCCGGATTCTTCCGCACCGCGGCGAATTCCGGATCTTTGTTGAACTTTTCGCGTTCCTTGAAGCCTTCTTCGAGCGACTTGCGAATGTAGATCAGCGCGTGCTCAATGTCGCCCGCTTTGGCGTACGTCTTGGCCAGATAGTAGTGGAACATGGCGCGATCCTCAACCCTGCGCTCCTGGAGCAGAATTCCCATCGTGCTGCGATGCTCGAAGACATCCGGATCGATCGCCAGAGCGCGCTGATAGGTAGTAAATGCCAGTTGATAATTCTTGCGCGCAAAGTACCCGGTGCCCAGGTTGCTCAGGATCGAGGCGGAATCGGGCGTGATCCGCAGCGCTTTCTTGTACTGCGTAATTGCCCGCCGGTAGGATTGCGCGGCGTAGTAAATGGTGCCCAGATTGTTGATCGCCTCGGCGTAGTTGGGCTTCAATTTCAGCGCCCGCTCATACGATTTTTTGGCTCGTTCCATATCGAGCATCTGATGATAGGCGATCCCGATCTTGTTGGCGAGTACCGCCGAATCGGCCGGACCCGTCTGGTACACCTCCGCGGCCTCGCGATACATCTTGCGGGCCATAAAGATATCCCCGCGCATTTCCGGAGTGAGACTCACCGCGGGTTGCGGAATATCGGGTGTAATGTTGGACCTGTTGACAGCGGTCTGAAGGCCCGAAGTCTGAAAGCAAAGAGTCGTTACGAGAAGCAAACTGGAAACCATACCGGCCTCCTCAAAAAATCTTGTATCTACTTTACCACTGTTTGCATCAAATTGTTCCCTCAAAGTTACACGGCGGTAACCTTAGGACTCGGCGCTATTTGAAGATTACTTTCAGCCGGTTCAGAAAGCCTTTACCCTTTTTCGGATCGTCGGATTTCTTCTTATCGGCGTTCCAGTCCGTAATCTGCGTCCCGCCGCCATGTAGCGTGCAGCTTTCGATAGGCTGCGTGCCGGCCAGGAACACTTCGCTGCGAGTCTTGGGGCAATTGGGCGTGGCGAGCTGGCCGGTTTCCGCATCGATATCAGCGGTAACGATACCCTCCGGCGCCGAGAATCCGTGAACGTTGCGATACTCGCGATGCGCGTGCGCCCGTTTCATGAATTCAGCCCAGACCGGTAGCGCGCTGCGCGCTCCTTCCAGCTTGAAGTCGCGATTGTCGTCGAAGCCCACCCAAACCACGCAAATCAGCTTCGATGTGAATCCGGCAAACCAGCCATCGCGAGACGTTCCGGTTTTTCCGGCCGCCGGAAGATTGAAACCTAGGTTGTGAACGCCGGCCCCCGTGCCGGATCGCAGCACTTCTTCCATCATCTGCTCTACCAGATACGCCACCCGCGGATCCAAGCCACGCTTGCGCTCCAGCTTCTCGTCAAAAATATCCGCGCCTTGCTGATCGCGGATGGTCTTGATAAACGTCGGCTTCAACCGCTCGCCCGAGTTGGTGAAGACTGTATATGCTCCGGCAATTTCGAGCGGCGTCACTTCATATGCTCCCAAGGCAATCGAAGGCGTCGGTTTGATATCGATGTTTAATCCCACCGCCCGCGCGGTTCGCGCGACGTATTCGTATCCCGTCATCTCCGCGACCTTCACCGCGGGAATATTCAGCGAGTGCGCCAGGGCATAGCGCAGCGTGACCGGTCCGTTGCTGTAATGGTCGCCGTGATTATGCGGCTCATAAGGAGGCTGGTCTTCAAAATAGAATGTCGTTGGTTCATCCACCACCGTCGACGCCGGCGTCAGGACGTTGGACCCGCCCGCCAGGGCCTTCGTGAACGCCGCCGCGTAGACGAACGGTTTGAAACTCGAACCAGGCTGCCGTTTCGAAAGCGCGTGATCCAATTGACTGATGCCATAGTTGCGCCCGCCCACCAGCGCCTTCAATTCGCCGGTCTCCGCGTCCAGGCAAATCAGCGTGACTTGCGCCAGTGGATTGTCGTCGTTCAAGCCGTATTTCTTGTTGCGCCGCTTCCACTGGTCGTCGGTATCCTTGATCCCTTCGCGCACTGCGGCGACTGCATCTCTTTGCAGATTCATATCGAGCGTGGTGTATACCCGATATGAATTGGTCTGAAAGTCGCGATCCTGAAAACGGCTTTGCAGCGTCTGGTTCACCAGGTCGACGAAAAAGGGCGCGTCGTTCGATTCCCCCGATTCGCGCGTGACCTTCAACGGAGACGCGATCGCGTCTTCATAGTCCCTTTGCGAGATTTGCCCGTTCTCCCGCATCGCTTTCAAAACCACGTTACGGCGCTCTTTTGCCTGGTCCGGATGATAAAACGGATTACGGCGCTGCGGGGAATTAATCAGCCCGGCCAGCGTCGCCGCCTCTGGCAGCGTAATCGTCTTCAGATCGTGCCCGAAATAGGCCTGCGAGCCCTCCCCGAATCCATTAATGCTGAAACTGCCGACATTCCCCAGATAAATCGAGTTCGCGTAGTACTCGAAAATCGCCTGCTTGCTCAGCTTATTTTCCAGGTAGAGCGTGATGAACGTCTCTGGAAGCTTGCGCCGCCAGCCGCGCTCCGGCCCCAACCACAACGTTCTCGCCAACTGCTGTGATAGCGTCGACGCGCCCTGACCGCCGCGCCGTTGCTTCACGTCGACATACACCGCGCGTACAATCCCCACCGGATCGAACCCGTAGTGCTCGAAGAAATGTTTATCTTCCGCTGAGAGCAGCGCGTTCACCATCACCGGAGGAATTTCACTGAAGTGCACGATGCGCCGTTTCACCCGCTCGCGGTCGAACAGATTGGTGATCAGTTCCGGTTCCAGCATAAACCGGGTACGCTCCGTATGATCGCGCAAGGAAATAATCTGCGAGACCTTATTATTCTGCACTTTAATCGTCGCGCCCTCAGAATCGAAAGCATCGGGACCGGGATTAATTTCGATGGCGTCCGGACGGATGTGATACCAGCCCACCCGGCTGGTTATCGATGTCTCGGTATATTGGCAGCGGCGCAGATATGCCGCGATTTCCGGGATCTGCGCATCGTCGCCGATCACCACCGGCCGCGACGCCGCGTACAGCCGGGAGGTGGTGGCAAACGGACCGGCCGCTAGCTTGTCCTCGATCATCCGGCCGTACTTTACGTAGTAGTAGGTGAATACACCCACCCCCATCGTCAGTCCTAAAATGCTGAAGACAACGAACGCCTTTCCCCAGCGGCTGAGGATAAATCGGACGAACAGGGATTTCCGGATATGTAGCTTAACGGCCACGTCGCGTGTCTTCTGTCGAAAACAGTTCCTTCCACATGTCTTCGTGAGGCTCCCAATCCGGCTGCGTATGCCCCGTAATCTGAAGCTCGGCTACCTTTAGGGTACCGTGTCCGTAGGTGCAAATGTATTCGGTGCGGGGAGCCCCCAACAGAACGTTGGTCCAGGACCCGGTCTGGATCGGCATGCGCAGCCTCCGCAGGCAGGTCCGGCAACGCAAACGCTGGTCCCGGATAATCAGCCAGAACAGGGTGATCGCGAACACGGCCTGGAATACCAGCGCCAGGAGCATGCCATAAGACGCCGTAACCGGTCCGCCATCAATGGATCTCCGATGGGGAGTAAGAACAAGGTTGAGGACCAGACCCAACCCAAACACAATACCGGCCGCGACAACCAGCTTGGCGATCAGGAAAGCCCAATACCTCATAGTCTGTTGGACACCTGGAAAAGCTTTAAGTTCCGAAACTCTTTTTAGTGTTGCATATGGTGGGGTGGCGCCATGCGCTGCCTCGGCCGACGCTCCCGCCGCACCCCGAGGATGACAATCCCCACCGCCAACAAACTGGACGCCGCCCCTATATAGACGCTCCATGGCCGATACCGCATCTCTATCGTGTGATCCCCGGGATCGACCACCACCCCCCGCACCATCCCATATGCCCGCTCAATCTTCGCCCGTTTCCCGTCCACCGTCGCCGACCAGCCCGGGAACCACGTATCGGTCAGGATCACCATTCCCCGGCACTGCATCTGTGCCTGAATGCGTACATAACTGGGCTCATGATGCGGCATCCAAACCTCATCGCCTTCGCACGATCCGAGCCGCGGAGGATTCTCCCCGATCAAAAACACGTTATGCCGCGCATCGAACTCCGGGCTAGCCAGCAACTCCGTGGCCTGCTTCTGCCCCGCGACTTTCCGCGCCCCATGCACCGACCACACCCGCGGAAACGCCCCCGGATTCTCATAAACATTCACCCCTGCCTGTCCCTGAAAAACCTGGCGTTGATCCGGACGCGCCGCCGTCTTCCCCAGGTAATACCGGATCCCCAAAATATCCTGCACCCGCGGCGAAAAAATCGAATGCGCCCACAAATTCGAAGGAACGCTGGCCGCATAAGCGTTGAACGCTTCAATTCCATACCAATCCCCGATGTTGTACGGGATCTCCTTGTCGTCGTAAGTGAACCGCGCGAACTCCCCCTGCGCCTTGATATACCGCGCGACATCGTAATGCGACGCCAGCCTGTATAAATAAGGATTGTGTACCCGATCCCCCACCGCCGGCAGCCAATAATCCGTGACATTGCCCAATTCCAGCAGCACCAACGCCAGTGCCGCCATGGCTCCCGCGCGCGCCGAAATGCCGCCCGATCTCCAGGCGCCCAACAATGCCACGAGCAACAGAGCCGCCAACGCCGTGATTACCATCCGGTTATCGGAAATCACCGGCGTCACCCGAGCCGCATAAAAGAACAAACTCCCGAACAGCAGGACCCCAGCGCATCCCGCCAGAATCCAGCCCGCTCGCCGCGACACCCAACCGCTCTCCGGCATCGGCAGACGGTCGATCCCAAACGCAGCCAGTGGCGCCAGCCCCAGCGCAAAAATCACCGACCCCGCCGCTGGTACCCGAGCCTTATTAACCAGCGGCAAAATCGCATAAAGCATCCCGTGAAATACGCTGTTCGGCCCCAGCGCGAACAGGATTCCTCCCACCGCCATCGCCGCCAGCCACCGCACCCGCCGGTCTCTCCATCCCAGAATCGCCCCCAACACCCCCAGCGCCACCGCCACCCCTCCCATATAGGAGTCATACGACCCATGCTCGACCCCCGGAATCACCAGTCCAATGATCGAAATCGGCTTTAAGGAATAGGGTCTATGTAATTCATAAGCAACCGTTTCATCCAACCCCTCCGGTTCATCCGCCCCCACCCATCGCACCGCCTGCCGGCCATATTCCGCCGTAGGCAAAGTCTGAAACGCGCTCGTCATCCCCGTAATCAAAAACGCTGCCATCGCAAGTCTTATTCTGGCTACTGGCTGCTGGCTACTGGCTACTACAGCAATCCACAGGATTGCCGCCGCGATGCTCACAAACAAAGGCAACTGATGATGTCCCACCAGCCACGCCACCCCCAAAAAGAATCCCGAGAGCAGGGAACTGGTCCATACCCTTTCCCCCCTCGCCACCCGGAATAAATAAAGGAACACCAGCGGAGCCCATACCGCCCCATTCAGCATCTGAGGCCAGTCCGTATAGGCGACATATCCGCCCAGTGAAAAAATGCACCCCGCCACAATCGACGCCCCTCGGGACCGCCCCAATTCCCGCGCCAGCGCATAACACGTCAGCGCCGCCAGGAAATGAATCAGCACGTAATACCAATGCAATACGTCCTGCCGCAGCCATCCCCGATCATTCAGAGGCATCCAGAACATTAGCCAATTCAGCGGATACGCCGCCCCCGGCTGCGCCTGCCCGATCAGCGGCTGCCCCGTCCAACTATTCGGATCCCATAAAGGAAACCGCCCCTCATGCCACTCGCTGGCCTGAAACTGAAACCACGGCATCACCAGCGACCCCATATCCGGCGATTCCAGCCAGGTATATTGGTTCGTCAGCACCAATTTCCAATGAAAAAGGACGCCGATAATCAACAGCGCGGCCGGAGCCGCCAATCGGCGAAGCCATGCTCGTTTCCAATCAGCCTGGTGGTTTTCAACCACAGTCATAAGAGGTCATGATAGCGGGATTTGTCCCAAAATCAAAGAGTTATCGTTTGGTGGACCAAGTGCTACAAAGACCCCGTGAAAGTGACCCGAGCATTCATCGCATCGTTGGCGATGTTGTTAACGAGGCTGTCCCTTCAGGCGCAAACACCCCCGCCTGCTCCTGACCCTGCGCAGGATCCGGCCGCCGCCCGCGCCGTAGCACGCATCAGCGTCATGAATGGAGTGGTCTCGGTCCGTCGTGGGGATTCGGGCGAAGCCGTCGCCGCTGCGGTGAACGCTCCTTTGACCGGCACTGACCGCCTATTCACTGGGGATGGCTCACGCGCCGAAATTCAGTTCGATGCGCTGAATATGATTCGCCTTGCGCCCGCCACTGAAGTGCGTCTGGGCGAGCTTGCCTATCATCACTATCAGGTTCAGATCGCCGGTGGAACCACTGAGTTCCGTGTCCTGCGCGACAACGACGCTGAAATCGAAATCAGTACCCCCAGCATCGCCGTCCACCCTCTTAAGCACGGCATCTACCGCATCACCGTGAAGCCAGACGGCTCCAGTGAAGTCACCGTGCGCGAAGGAGAAGTGGAAATTTCCTCGCCCAAAGGCACCGAGAAACTGGGCCAAGGCAAGACCATGGAAGCGCGTGGCGCCGCCGATAATCCCGAGTTTCAAACGACAGGAGCCATCGCCGGCGACGCCTGGGATAAATGGAACGCCGACCGTGATCACGACCTGGAAAAATCCGTCAGCGGGCGCTACGTCAACCCCGATATTAACGGCACAGAGGAACTGGACGCCAACGGCCGCTGGGTCAACGATCCTGCCTACGGACAAGTTTGGGTTCCCACAGTCGACCCCGGCTGGGCCCCCTATCGCGTAGGCCGCTGGGTATGGGTCGATTATTACGGCTGGACCTGGGTCAGCGCCGATCCCTGGGGCTGGGCTCCTTATCATTATGGACGCTGGTATCAGGGCCCCTACGGCTGGGCTTGGTGGCCGGGCGCGATCGCCGGACCCTATTACTGGCAGCCCGCTCTGGTCGGATTCTTCGGCTGGGGCGGCGTCGGAATCGGTTTCGGATTCGGCAACATCGGCTGGGTCGGTCTCGCTCCCTATGAGCGCTTCTACCCGGGTTACGGCGCCGGAATCTATGGACGTGGTTTCGGGGCGATGAACGTGGTGCGCAACACCAACGTCGGCAACATCTATCGCAACGCCAGGGTAGCCAACGGAGTCACCAGCATGGCATCGAATCAATTCGGCCGGTCTGGCGTGACCACCGCGAATTATGTCCACGCCAGTTCCGCCGATCTGGCCAAGGCCGGCTCGGTGCGCGGCGGAGTGCCAATGACCCCTTCACGCGAGAGCACCCATTTTTCGAGCGCCGCCGCCGGCGCAACGCATGGGAGCGAAAGCTCGCATTTCTATTCCAGTCGCGCGTCCAGTTCAGTCAGTCATGTATCGTTCGATCAGCAGCGCCAGGCAATGGCGCGCTCCGCCAGCAGCATGGCCGCGCGATCCGCTGCCCCGGCGCCGGCGTCGGCCCCGATCCATACCTCGACAAATAGCGTCTCTCCGCCGAATCGTGGGACCACCCCCGCCGCCCCCTCTGCTCCAGCCACCCAATCCGGTGGCTGGCAGCGTTTCAGCGGCAACAATAGCGGAGCATCAGGCCATTCGCAACCCGTGCGAATTAACCCGTCGGTAGTGCAGAGCCGAACCAGTGCTCCCAGCAATTCAAGCAATTCCTCGGGCCGAGGCGCCTCATCGAGCGCCCCCCATAGCAGCGCCCCCAGAGGTGGCCGCCGGTAAACGATTTTTTGTAGTGCAAGCTGTGTCAGTCGGGTGTATTTCTTCTTTCCTCGTGAGCCCGGCGGAGCCTAAAAAACTCTCGCCGGGCTCTTTTTTATGCAAGCCGGACCAATCGATAATGACATCCATGGTCCGTTGTGGGGCAGGTTGGCAACCTGCGGACCGATTGTCAATCGGTCCATCCGGGCGCAGCCCGGACATTTGGCACGCGAGTATCGACGCTGTGAGTTCAGGAAGGGGATTATATTTTCCTTCCACCCGCGAGCATAAACTTAGTTTGAAGAGTTAAAGTAAGTGATATGGACCACAAAAGGGAACTAGCCGACACCGGCTTCACCGTCCTGGAAGATTACATGGGGTCCGCCTTTCTCGACGAAATGCGAGCCCGAGTCGACCATCTCTTCCTGGAAGAAGGCTCCGCATCAGGCAGCGAATTCAAGACCGAGGAAAACGCCCGCCGCTTGGCGAACCTAGTCGAGAAAGGAGAAGTCTTCCAGCAAGCCATCGCACGCCTAGAGATGTTGGCTCTGGTAGAAAGCGTCCTCGGACCGGAGTTCAAGCTAAGCAGTCTTAATGTGCGCTCCGCCAACCCGCACTCCGCCAGCGTGCAGCCTTTTCATATCGATATGGGCCTGTTACCCGACGCCAAAGGCTACGCCGTCTGCAACTGCGTCTGGATGCTGGACGATTTCACCCCGGAAAACGGAGCCCTCCGAATCATCCCCGGCTCCCACAACTGGCACAAGAAACCGCAAGAAGAATTGTCCGACCCCTACGCCCCCCATCCCCAGGAACTGTTAGTCACCGGCCGAGCCGGCACAATAGTAGTCATGAACGCCCACACCTGGCACGGCGGAACAGCCAACCAAACCAATAAAGAACGAAGAGCCCTCCACAGCTTCTTCTGCCGCCGAGACATCCCGCAGCAGCAGTATCAAAAACGATTGCTCCGGCCGGAAACGCAATCCGCAGTGAGCGGAAAACTGCGCAAGATTCTGGCGCTGGACGATCCGTTGAACGACGAGCTCAGCTCGGTCGGCAGCGGACAGAGCGGATTCATGAAGTAGGTTCCAGTTGAAAACCGTTCTCATCCGGTTCCTGATCCTGCTGCTCGCGCTTTCGCCCGCGCAGGCGACGCTGGTCGTGTTCCAATGGACGCCGGCTGGAATTCTGCTGGCTGCCGACAGCCTGACGGCCAATGTTCAGGACCACAAAATCGATCGCGTGATGACCTGCAAGATTCATCAGGAAGGCGACATCTTCTTCACCATCGTCGTACTCGTAATCGTGCTCCTGCTTGATCCAATCTCCGTCAAAAGTCTGCGTCCGAGGATCAAAGGGAGGAGAAATAAGACTTCCCTGATTATCCAGCTGGTACCCGAGAAGACCTGGTTTAAGCTCCAAGTGAAATTTCAACAAACCGATTTCCATTTGCTGCAATTGGCGTAGATATTTTTTTCGGAAATCGATTGGGAGGTCTTTGTTAAATAAACCTCTCCGCTTACATTCGTAGTGTTCCAAAAGAACTTTCTTCAGAATATCTTCTTCCCATTGGCTGAAGCGCACGCCGCGAATAGCGCGGATCCGCGCGGGCCCGTGCCCCGAAGATTGAACCCGGATACGGAAGTTGTCGGCGGAGAGTTCCGGAAGCTTGACGGTGTTCCGGGGGAGAGCCGGTCCCTCGCCG
>JBEKPC010000059.1:0-27984 GCA_049521155.1 Bryobacteraceae bacterium | reverse complement strand
GTCGTCGACATCATCGAAATGTATGAATCCCAAGGCCAAACCTACGACCCCTCCGACCATGGCTTCGTTTTTTCAGAACCGCAAATCGAATCCGCCATCCGCCTCCGCACCCGCGAACGTCTGGCAGAAGAAGCCTACGAACACACCCTGGAATCCGCCGATTAGGGTAGGGCCGCCAATATTGGCAGCAGCCGCCCTTTCAGGCGGCTCTTCCGATGACTCTGCCGCTACAGCCTCACGACCACTACACTGGAAGTCTATGGACCAGGATCATCTGCGCACGCTGCTCGAACAGGTGCGCACGGGCGCGGTTGAGATCGACGCGGCTTTGGAGCGCTTGAAACACCTGCCCTACGAGGACCTGGGATTCGCCAAGGTCGATCATCATCGCGCCCTGCGCCACGGTATGCCGGAAGTGGTTTTCGGCAAGGGGAAAACGCCGGAGCAGATATCGGCGATCGTGCGAACACTTTTAGCTACCTCCCAAAATGTCCTCGTTACGCGCGCCGATGATGCGGCGGCGGCGCGCCTGACCAGCGAACATCCGGGTGACGCGGAATATTTCCCGGCGTCCGGCGCGGTGCGATTCTGGCGGGACCGTTTGCCGCGGGGCAAAGGAAAAATCGCGGTCGTATGCGCCGGCACCAGCGACCTTCCGGTGGCCGAGGAGGCTGAAGTCACGGCGCAAGTCATGGGCAATGAGGTGGATGCCATTCACGACGTGGGCGTAGCCGGCATTCATCGCCTGATGCAGAATCGGGAGCGGCTGACGGAGGCGCGCGTCGTGATTGTATGCGCGGGCATGGAAGGCGCGCTGCCCAGCGTGGTCGGCGGCCTGGTCTCGGCGCCAGTGATTGCCGTTCCCACCAGCGTCGGCTATGGAGCCAGCTTCCACGGACTGGCGGCCCTGCTGGGGATGTTGAATAGCTGTGCCAGCAATGTCACAGTAGTGAATATCGACAACGGTTTTGGGGCAGGATATGCGGCCAGCCTGATGAATAGACTCTAATGTTAATCGGGGAAACCACAATCGGCCTCCAGCCCGTCTAAACTAGGAGTATATGCTTTCTCGCTTCAGCGGAATTGTGTTCGGTCTGGTGTGTGTGTCAGTCAGCGCGTCGGGTCAGTATGTGATCTCGACCTACGCCGGGAACAATACACAGGGATACGCCGGCGACGGCGGCCCGCCGGCCGCGGCGGTGCTGAATTTGCCTGCCGGTATGGTTTACTCGAACGGCAGTCTTTATATCGCCGATACCAGCAATCACTGTGTCCGCGTGATCTCCGGCGGAATTATCACCACTTTCGCCGGTATGTGCGGCAACCCGGGATTCGGAGGGGACGGAGGCCCGGCCATCGGCGCGGAACTCAACAATCCCAGCGGAGTGGCGGTCGATCAAAACGGGGATGTATTGATCGCCGATTCAGGCAACAACGTGGTTCGGATCGTGGTCCCGAGCGGCATTATCAGCACCTTCGCGGGAGATCACTCGCAAGCGCCGGGATTTACCGGCGACGGTGGATTGGCAACGTCCGGCACCCTCGAAAATCCCACTGCCGTGGCCGTCGATACCGCCGGAAACGTCTACATCACGGATCCCGTCAATAATGTCATTCGAAAGGTCAACGCGGTGCCGCAATGTACGACGTTGAATGGCACCACCACCTGCGGCGATTACTTCAGCACCGCGGTCGGGATTGCCGCCAGCAGCGGCGTATTGGATGCCCCGAATGGCGTGGCGGTGGACTCCAACTTTTCGATTTATGTCTCCGATGCCAGCCACCGCGTCTTCAAATACGCGAATGGCGCGCTCAGCGTATTCGCCGGTACGGGCAATATCGCGGATGGCGCGCACGTAGGCGATAACGGGCCCGCCATCAAGGCCGTGCTCAACAATCCCATCGGCTTGGCGGTGGACGCCGCCGGGAACGTGTACATCACCGACGCCAATGAGGCGGTGGTTCGCGTCGTCGCGCCCAACGGGATCATTACCAGCATTGCCGGTTCCGGCCAGTTCGGATATTCGGGCGATGGCGGCCCCGCTCTCAACGCGAACATGATGTTCCCTCACATGGCGATTCCGGACGGACAGGGCAACATTTACATCGCCGATACGCAGAACAATGTGATTCGGATGCTCACCATCCCGTCTCCCGTGATTACGGCGAACAAAGTCGTCAACGGAGCCAGCTTCCAGCCGAAAATCGCGCCCGGCTCCCTGGCGAGCATTTTCGGGACGAACCTGGCAACCTCGACCACGCCCGGAGCTGCGGCGCCTCTGCCCACGGTTCTCGCCGAAGCAGCCGTTACCGTGAACGGGAAAGCGGCGCCCATCCTGTACGCATCCCCGACGCAGATTAATTTCCAGATGCCCTGGGAAACCGCGGTCGGGAACGCCTCGATTGTGGTCTCTGTCGACGGCACGGCCAGCAACACAGCGACGGTCCCGGTAACAGCCACCGCGCCCGGGATTTTTACCAGCTCCGGTGCGGCCGTCGCCCAGAACAGCGATTATTCGCTCAATACGCCAAGTAATCCGGCGCACGCGGGCAGCTTTCTCATCGCGTATCTGACTGGATCGGGTGCGGTGACTCCATCGGTTCCCGATGGCGCGGCCACACCTTCGACAGGTTTAGTGCAGATCCCATCCAATGTAACCGTGTCCGCGACCATCGGCGGCCAATCCGCTCCCGTTCTTTTCGCGGGATTATCGCCGGACTTTGTCTCGCTCGTCCAGCTCGATATAACGGTGCCTTCGGGCCTCGCGGCCGGAAATTATCCGCTGATCGTCACCATCGGCGGACAAGTCAGCAATTCGGCGACCGTCAGCATCGCGCCGTAAAACAAACTACGCCGCGCCGGCGGTCTGGTACTTCAGTTCTTCCGCCGCGACATAAAAACCGACCACCTGCTTGGGCTCCATCTCGCCCCAGCGGCCCATGCGCCATTGTACGCGTACATAGCGGATATGGAGCTGGCGCGATAAATCGAGTAATAGTAAATAAGTCCCGCAATAAAATTTCTGCGGATAGGCGGCGATTTGCCGCCACTGCTCTCTGTCCGCCGATCCCCAGATCGAGACATCGAGGCTTTCCTGTTGTAGGATTCGTGTAATGCCCAGGGTGAGCAGAAGAGGCTTCCCGCTCGTTTTACCCAAGGCGATGTCGTCGCTCGTGCCGTCTTCGCGAGCAACAATTTCCGGGACGAATAACTCTGGCATAGTCACCTCCAGAACCCGGCGGCTTACTGGTCGCCTAGATCTTTCGCAGTCTTACCTGCGCCTCTTTGAGCGTCTCATATTTTTTGCAGAAACAGAAGCGCACCATTTTATGTCCATTTTTCGGATCTTCAAAAAAACTCGATCCAGGCACCGCCGCGACTCCCACATCTTTAATCATGTGATGCACGAACTGCGTATCGTCAGGATATCGGAACGCCGAAATATCCGTCATGATGTAGTACGCTCCGCGCGGCCGGGAGCACCGGAATCCGGCCCCTTCGAGCACTTCGAGCATCGTGTCCCGGCGCCCCAGATAATCGCTCGCCATAGCCGTATAGTACTCGTCGGGAAGTCCCAGCGCGACCGCGCCAGCCTGCTGTAACGGAGCTGCCGCGCCCACTGTCAGAAAATCGTGAACCTTGCGAATGGAGTGCGAAAGGTCCGGGCTGGCCAGTACCCATCCGACGCGCCATCCCGTCACCGCATAGGTCTTGCTCATGCTGTTGATCAGGATCGTACGGTCGCGCATGCCGGGGATTTGCATGATCGGCACGTGCTCGGTCCCGTCATAAAGAATGTGCTCGTAGATTTCGTCGGTGATCGCCAGGGCGTCGTATTCCTGGCACAGCTCCGCGATCAGCTCCAGGCTTTTTCGATCGAAAACGCAGCCGGTGGGATTGTTGGGGGTATTAATAATGATCGCCTTGGTGCGCGGCGAAAAGGCCTTCCGCAGTTCATCGGGATCGAAGGTCCAATCCGGCGCATGCAACTGCACGAACTTCCGCGTGGCGCCGCAGAGCAGGGAATCGGGGCCATAATTTTCGTAATACGGCTCGAAGATCACCAGTTCATCGCCCGGATTGGTCACCGCCAGCAGCGACGCCATCATTCCTTCGGTCGACCCGCAGCACACCGTAATTTCCCGCTCCGGATCCAGATCGAGGCCGTAGGTCCGCTGGTATTTCGCCGCGATCGCATCGCGAAACGGCTTCGATCCCCACGTGATCGCGTATTGATTGATATCCGCGGTTATCGCTTCGCGCGCCGCGTTCTTCAAAATCTCGGGCGCCGGAAAATCGGGAAATCCCTGCGCCAGGTTGACCGCCTTGTGCTCCAGCGCGAGGCGCGTCATTTCGCGAATCACGCTCTCGTTCACTCGCTGGGTGCGGTCGCTCCGAAATCGAGCGCGGGAGATCGCTTCAGTAATCGTGGTCGTGGCCATCTAGATATCTTACTTATTTATGCCCGCCCGAATCTCGTCCGAGTAAATTCGCCGGTACGTATCGGCATTCCGCAGCACCGTCTGGATATAATTTCGCGTCTCAGAAAACGGAACCGTCTCGATAAATTCGGCCGGCTCCCGAAACTCGCCCCAGCTCGACCATGCCTTTGCCCGCGATGGACCCGCGTTATAAGCCGCCAGCGCCGCTTCCCATCGGCCGCCCAGGCTATCGACGATGGACTTCAAATAAAATGTTCCGAGCTGCAAATTCACCGCCGGCACAAACAGGCTCGCTGTCGCGTAAGCTTTCACTTTCAATTTGCGGCTCAATTCGCGGCCCGTGCCGGGAAGAATCTGCGTCAGCCCGCGGGCATTCATGTGCGAAACCGCCTTCGGATTGAACTCCGATTCCTGCCGGATCAGCGCGGCCACTAAAAACGGATCGAGCCCGTTTAGTTTCGCGAATCGCTCCAGCTCCGCGCGGTACGGCAGGGGGAACGCGAATTTCCAGAACGCCGCCGGCGCCGATTCGAGCGGCAGGTATAAATAATTCCCCGCATAGCGCTTGATATACCGCATCGCCTGATCCGGCCCCGCCGTCTTCGTCGTCATCGACGCCAATTCCACTGCCATCACCTGCGGCTGATCTTCATTCTGCGCACCATATCGCAGCTCTCCCACCGCCCAATCGTCGAGCCCTGCCGCCGCCAGCAGCCGCGCCCGTTCGATCCTCGCCTTGGCCGTCGGGTTGGCCTCGAAATTCAGCGTGCGTGAACGCTGCGGAAAGTCGATGCCACGCAGAAACTCATTCACCTTCGCGGACGACGCGCCGGGCCCGATTTCCTTCATCCGTTCGCGCGCGACCACGTTGTAGTAGTAGTTCGGATACTCGCGCAGAATCTCTTCGTAGTACGCCCGGGCCCCTGCTTGATCGTGCCCGTCCTCGGCCAGCCGGCCCAGGAAATAGAGCGCGCCCGCGGCGTTTTCCGCGCCCGGAAACATGCGGACATGCGCCCGCAACAGATCCGCCGCGTCGGCCTGCCGCCGCATGTAGTGTCCCCAGGTCACCTTCCAGTGGCAGGCCGCCGCTTCCGGATCTTTCGGAAACGATTCGTAGCACGCCCGGTAAATTGGCTCATAGGCCTGAAGCTGATTTTCGACCAGCGAATGATTCGCTGCCGCGATCAACGATTCCAGACGCCATTTCGAATTGGGATACAGCCGGCCCAGCCGCTCCAGCGCGCTGTTCACTTCATCCTGATTCTTCAGTCGCTGCGCGCACAGCAGCAGATAATGCAGGCGCTCCGCATCGGCTTCGGGCGTCGAAACTTCAAGCGCCGCTAGCGTGGTGTGCGCCCGCACCGTGTCCTTCGTATAATAATCGGCGGCGCCGATCCGCACTCGCGCCAGGTCTTTTTCGGCACCGGTCAGTTGCGGCGCCAGTGTTTCCAGCTCCGCCCGAGCCTTGACGTATTGCTTCGCGTCCATCAGCTTCACCGCGCGCCCCAGCATCGCATTCGGCATCGGCGGCGGATATTTCTCGCCCAACGCAGCCCGCAGTTTCGCCAGTTCCGCATCGGACTGCGCCGCCTCCGTCGATAGCGGAAATCCGTAATAGACCCGCTGATCGTAAACCGCCGCGTTCATCGCGTCGCCATCGGCCGCGAACGCTGCCGCCATCGCGAAGTCGCCCGCGGGCTGCGGCAGAGTCGAATAATTCTTGCGCAGAGTCTCCAGCGCGGCCTTGGTGTCTCCGTTTTGGCCATACGCGCGCGAGGTGAGAAGGATGGCTCGCGGCGCGAGCGGCGAAACCAGCGTCATCTTGAATACCGGGTCGAGGGTCTTTGGTATCGCCGCGTAATCTCCCGACTCGAACTTTGCGGAAGCCACGAAAAACGCCGTATAATCGGCGATTTTCGGCAGTTTCTTCACCACTGGCTCCAAAGTAGCGATGGCCGCTGCGTATTTCTTCGTGTCCAGCGCGGCCATCCCAGCCTTGAGGTCGGCAACCGGGTCCGTGGCTGACCCGCAGGTCGCCGCCAGCACCACTACGGCGATCAGCATCTTATGCAAGTGGACCTGGATATCCCGGCCCCAGAAGCGCCGCATCGTCGTTCGCCAAAGTTCGCACGAATTCTCCGTGCAGGTAATCGGCAGTTCCATTCACCGGCGTCAGGAATTTTTCGCGATACGCATCGCGCGCCGCATCCATTTGCGATTGCACTGCCTCGTAAACATTCCCCGCCGCGCGCCCGGCCTTCACTTGAGCGCCGTGATACAACTGGATCTGGGCCACTTGAACCCGGGCGAATCGCTGCGCCCGCAGATCCTTTTCCTCGTGTGAAACGCGCCCCGGCGGAGTCAGCGTCTTCAAAAATGCCAGCACCGACGGCTCGAACCTGCGGCCTGCTTCTTCGAGCGCCGCGGTTCTCTCGGCCTCCGTCCCGCCTCGCACCCGCTCCACCAGTTCTAGAAATTCGGCAATCGCCTGGCCCCGGGCAAGAGCAGTCTCCGCCTCGATCGCGGCGCGAAGATCGGCGATGCGGTCGTCCAGATTCATGGCTTAGCTTTATTGTAGAGCAGCTTCCCTGTAGAAGCCGCTGTTGTGCTATTTGTATGTCGCTAGATAGACAGCCACTACCTCATCTTCACTAAAGCCGGAGCCCCGCAAAGCCTGCGCTTGGCAATCGGTCCGCAGGTTGGCAACCTGCCCTACAGCGGACTCAGGCAAAGAGGGCCCGACCAGGGGGTCGGGCCGCGGGCGAGGGCGCCCGCCCTACAAAGGTGTTAGCGGACGCGGTTCTTTACTGGCCTGCGCTGGCCAGCAGGGCTGAGTAATGCACCAGGCGGCCGCGGCTCAATAGATCGAGCACCAGGCGGCCGTCGCTCTGGGTTGCTCCTGAGCCGGTATAGGTGTCCGCGCCTTGTGTCACTTCCACTGACGATAGTTTCCAGCGCTGGTCACCGGCCTCAAAACACGCCGAACCAGTACGGAACTCTACATCGGGCGAGAATGCGATCGAGCGGCCATGCACGTGTCCTTCGGCGTGCGCGCTGCCTAGAATTTCGGAGCCTGTGCCGTCGGCATCGGCGCTGCCTTCGAAATCGAGCCTGCCGCCCAAATACGCCAGATCGCTCAGCTTGCCTTCAAATCGATAATGCGGCGCGCGTCCCACCAAGCTGATATCGAGGTCGCCGGCCAAGGCCGCTTGATCAATCCGTGCACTGAGGCCCACCAGCCGGACCTGCGCCGCATCCCAAAAGACCCTCGCTGTGTCCACATGAACCGGCGTGTCGCCAAATGTCAGGGAGCCGATGGTCACCGTGCCATCGGCGCGGCGCGCTTTCAGCCATTCCGGGACTGGCGCATCGCCCAGCCGCAAGGTGCGCGCGAAAAATCCCCGATCGCGCACCAAGGCGGGCGCCAGCAGGCGTTGCAGTTCCGCCGCATCCGCCTCCGCAATCGCCAGATGGAATTTATGCGGACGAAGGGCCGCGGGCTCCCACCGGTAATCGCCCGTGAACGCAATCGTACCTGCTTTCGCGCGAATTCGATTCACGGTCACACGCTTGCCGTTCAGGGTCACCATCGCCGATTGGACTTTCACCGGCTCCGCCAACCCCTCCACGGGAATGCGCGCGTTCTGTAATTCATACTCGCCGGACCACTGGCCTACTTCGTCGCGCGCCCATTCATAGCGCGTCCACCCGCGCCAGGCGCCTTGCGGAGTCTGGTCGACAATAGGAATCGCCGCCACGCCAAAGGAGCCCATTTCGGAAACGCTCAAGCCGCGTGTCGTGATTTTAAGGTCCAGGCGGGCCGCGCCTTCGAGGGAAAAGCTGCCTTCCACGTCGGCGCTCTCATTCTCGCCGACGTTTACCGTGGACGTTTCGAGCGACATCACCTGATGGTCGATCACGACTGCCGCCGACGCCGCGCGCAGAGGCCTGCCGTCGGGCAAAGTGACTGAGGCGTCCTGCAAGGCGACTTTACCCGCGAATCCATCTGGTTCGGAGTAGCGCACTTCGCCTGAGAGCGATCCTTCCGCGGCCAGTTTTTCAGGCAGCGCCGCGCCCATGTGGCGGGCGATTTCGAGCGCCGTCGCCACCGGCACCTGCTTCAGCTCCGCGGCCGCGTCCCAGTGCGGATCGCTTAAAAAATCCCAGGCCCGGAAGGACGCCGCGATTTGCGGATTGGGCACGTCCGATACGCTCTCCAGCTCCAGCCGGTCGTTGTGCAGATCGAGCGTCCCTTTATATCCCACGCGCAATCCCGCGCCGCTCTGCGGAAGCAGATCCCAGCGGTGCACGTCGTTGACCTGAATATTGCCGCTGACGTCGAGATGCGAAGGCGGTCCTGATAATTGCGCGTCCAGCGCGATCACGCCATGCAGGCCGAAGCCGCGGCGGTCGATCAGCCGCGCCAGTTCTTCGAGCGCGCTTTTCTCCAGCTCGACTTTCATATTGACCTGCCGCGGGCTCCAGACGCCGCGGACAAAGAAATGCCCGAAGTCCTGGGCCGAGCGGTCCGAACGCGAAGGCGCACCGACAAATCGCAGCTCGGCGGACCCGTCCATGGAAGGCGCGACATCGAAATCGGCGTCGCTGAAATAGAATACCGACTTCGTATCCCCGAACTTGAAATCGACGCGTCCGCCGCGCATCTGGATCGCCGGCATCGCGCCCGCGCTGGCCGGAGCGCTATTCAAAAGAAATTGAAAATTCCACGGACCGGCGTCGGTCTTCACCAGGTTGATGCTGGCGTCATTTAAACGGAGGCTCGAAAAATCCAGACGGTGCCGGAGGAGGCTCAGCAACTGGACTCGCGCTTCGAGCGAGCCTACATGGGCGAAGGGCTCGATTCCCGCGCGCGGGTCTTCATGGATCGTGACGTCGTCGACGGTGAAGCCGGGTCCGGTAAATAAATTGAAGTGCACGGAGCCTACTTCGACGCGCCGTCCGAGTCCACGCTCCAGCGCCCGGGCGATTTTCGGGCGGAACAGGTCGATCTCGAAATGCGGCGCGGCGAGGCCGATGGCAAGGACCAGCAACAGCGCAATGATTATGCTTCGTTTCATCGCTGTCCCTGCAAAATCCGATACGCTTGCGGATCGTCAATGTCGCTGAGCACTCCTGCGTCCAAGGTATCGAAATAATGCGTGCGATCTTGATGCCGGCGCACGATTTCCTTGGCTTGTCCGGTCGCCGGCAGAGCTAAAAACTCGGCAATCAATTCCCGGCGCGCGCATAGCGGATGGCCATGCTGGCCTTCGTATTGGGGAATCACCAATAGATATTCTTTCAGAGAATGAAAGGCGTCGACAATTGCCCGCACGGTTTCGGGCTCGGCCGCCGGACAATCGACTGGGGTGAACAAAAAGCCGTCGGCGTCCTGCGGAACTTCGGCGAGAGCAGTTTGGAGCGAGCTCAACTGGCCCCGCGCCGGATCCGGATTCACAACGAATTGCGCTCGCCCGCGCGCCGCGGCGCGAATTTCAGCCGCATGATAGCCGAGCGCTACAATCAGCGGATCGCACACGGTTCCCAGGACGCGAATCAGGCGGTCGAGAAAAGTTTCCCCTTGATAATCGAGCAGAGCCTTGGGAGTGCCCATGCGGCTCGAAGCTCCGGCGGCGAGAATAATACCGGCAGTCACTTCAATAGCGCCTGCAATTTTTCGCTGGCGAAAATCGATTTGGAAAGCGCGCGCCAATTGGATTCCGGCGCGCGCCGCAGGGCGATCATCTCGGCGACCACCGAAACGGCGATCTCTTCCGGAGTCTCCGCGCCAATCTCCAGGCCCATCGGCGCGAAAACCTTGCTGAACATTTCGCGCGAGAAGCCTTCTTTTTCGAGCTCGTGCACCACGGAAATCGTTTTGCGTTTACTCCCGATCATGGCGATATAGCGCGCATCGGTGGTCACGGCCCAGCGCAAAACGCGCATATCGTCGCGATGCCCGCGGGTCACGATCACGAGGTAACTCGAAGAGGTCACCGGCAATTTCGGGAACACATCTTCGTATGGCTCGGCGTAGGTCGAATCGGCCTCCGGAAAACGGCCGGCATTGGCGAACGCTTCGCGATCGTCGATTACCACGGTTGAAAATCCGGCCATTGCCGCGATTTTCGAAATGCTTTTCGACACGTGGCCGCCGCCGAAAATATAGGCAACCGGCTGCGGCGTGATGGGCTCGATGAAAATGCTCAATTGGCCGCCGCAAATCAAGCCGTTATCGTAAGCGGCGTCCTGGCCCAGGCTGAAGGTAAGATGGCGCGGCTTCTCCAACTCCATCACTTCGCGCGCCGCATTCCAAACCTCGGCTTCGACGCATCCGCCGCCGATGGTTCCTAGCATGGACCCGTCTTCGCGCACCAGCATCTTGGCGCTTTCGTAGCTGGGGATGGATCCGTTCACCTGGACGATGGTTGCTACGGCGCATTTTTGCCCTAACTTGCGCAGGCGCACTATTTCGTCGTAGATGTCCATCGATTACAATTATAGCCTGCCCAAACTTATTGAATTTGAAAACGTTTATGTTCAGCGCGAGAATGTGATGGCTTTGCGCGGCATCAGTTTTTCGATCGATGCCGGGGAGCACGTGGCGATTCTTGGTCCGAATGGAAGCGGTAAGTCTACCTTAATTAAGGCGGTTACGCGCGAGTGTTATCCTCGGCAACCGGGGCGGATTCGCATCTGGGGCCGGGAGACGTGGGGATTGTTCGATTTGCGGGCGTTATTGGGTATTGTTACCAATGACTTAGTCGAGACGTGCACGAAACCGTATTCGGCTCTGGAAACGGTGCTGAGCGGATTTTTCGGGTCGATCGGGATCTGGCCGAATCATCAGGTTACGGCAGAAATGGAGCGCAAGGCGCGGGAAACGCTTCGGTTTTTCGACGTCGAACACCTTGCGGATCATCCACTTACCGAGTTATCGAGCGGGGAGGTGCGACGCGTTGTTTTCGCGCGCGCTTTAGTTCACGAACCGAAGGCGCTGCTGCTTGATGAACCTAGTAACTCCTTGGATATAAGGGCTCAACACGAGGTTCGGGAGGCGACGCGGAAGCTGGCGCAAGCCGGGGTGAGCATCCTTTTAGTGACGCATCATTTGCCCGACATCATTCCTGAGATTCAGCGGGTGATCGCGCTCAAAAACGGCGCGATCTTCTTGGATGGCGCGAAAGGCGATGTCTTAAACGACCATAACATGACACAACTGTTCGATTATGAGGCCTTCATCGACCATAATCAGTCCGGTATGTACTGCTTCAGATACCGGTGAGCCATTTTCAAGCCGGTTTTGAAATCGTCGCTGAAATCGGGTCCGGGGCGGTTGGGCGATCCATAGAAGGGATCTTCATGCTCAATGCTCATGGCGCCCTGATATCCGGCTTGTTGCAGGACGCTGAAAAATGCCGGCCAGTCCATGGATCCGAGCCCGGGCAAACGGAAGGTCCACCACTGGGCGCGATTGGGAGGATTGATGCCGGTTTTTTTCAAGACATCCCAGCGGATTTGCGTGTCTTTCAAATGCACGTCGTAGATCTTGTCGATGAAATCGCGGGCGCACTGGATGGGATCCATCATTTGCCAGACCAGGTGGGATGGATCGTACTGCAAGCCGATGTAGGGTGAATCGCCAAAGGCTTTGAACAGAGCTTCGAAACCTACGGGTCCGGTGGCGATGTTGGGTCCGCCGGCCCAGGGTTCCCATAGGATGCGGACCTTGGCGGCTTCGCAGGCTTTGAAATATTTTTCAGTGTAGACGCGGACGATGTCGTCGATCTGCTGCGGGAAGCGCTTGGTCTCGTCTTTACCGGAGCAGGTGCCGATGAAGGGGATGCCGAGTTTGCCGGCGAGCTCGATTTTCTTGACGAAGTTTTCGGTTTCCTGGCGGTGCTTCTCGGGGTCGGGTGAGATGTGGTTTTGCGCGAGTTGGAGCGCGGACACGTGCATGCCTGAATTGCGGACGGCTTCGATCTGGTTGTCGGTGAGGCTGCCGCCGTCGAGGATCATGTTGGTGAAGCCTTCGGCTTTGGCGAATTGAACGTTGGCTTCGCTGAAGGGACCGAGGACTCCCAGGCGGGGTTTCCATTCTTTGCGCTGCTGGGCATAGGCTGACGCGGCGGCTGCGGCGGTTAGTAGGGTTCGTCTGGTCATGTCAGGTACGTCTTTCTGTCCGCATGCTGACGCATGGCGGTTCGGAGGTGGGAATAATGGTGTACGAAGAGCCGCCAAAAATGGCGGCCCCACAAGATGGGCCTGTTTGTGGGGTATTAGTGGTCACGTCCGGTTACCAGGTCGGTTACTGCATTGAGGGCTTTTTGATAGGGGGAGTGGGGGAACTGGGCGATGATGGTGCGGGCTTTTTCGGTGAATTCGCGGGCGCGGTCCTGGGCGCGCTCGATTCCGTGATGCTTGTTGAGGATGTGCAGAATTTTTCCGAAGGGGACCTGGTCGTAGTTGCCGTCGGCGAGGACGGTTTCAATGAGTTTGCGCTCTTCGGCGTCGGCGGTTTCGAGCGCGTAGATTAATGGAAGAGTTACTTTGCCTTCGCGGAGATCGTTGCCTACGGGCTTGCCGAGGATTTTCTCGCGGGAGGTGAAATCGAGGATGTCGTCGATCAACTGAAAGGCGATGCCGAGGTTCCAGGCGTACTCGCCGAGGCGCGCTTCGTCGGCATCGGCGGCGCCGGCTACGATGGCTCCTAGTTTTGCGCAGGCGGAGAAGAGGCTGGCGGTCTTGCGATCGATCAGCTCCATATAATCCGCCTCGGTGACGGCGATTTTGCCGATACGCTCCAGTTGGAGCAGCTCGCCTTCGACCATCATTTGGGTGAGAGAGATCAACAGGTCGAGGACGGGGAAACTGCGTTCGCGCAGGGCTACTTGGAAGGCCTGCATGTAAAGCCAATCGCCCGCCAGGACGGAAGTGTGATTGCCCCAGACCACATTGACGGAGGGACGGCCGCGGCGGGTTTTGGCGATATCGATGACATCGTCGTGGACGAGCGTGGCGGTGTGGATCATCTCGACGACGGCGGCCATTCGGATTAGCGCGGGGGTGGTTTCCGAGAAGAGCTTGCCGCTGAGGAGAACCAGGACGGGACGCAGGCGCTTGCCGCCGCCGGATTGGAGGTATTGGCCGATGTAAGTGACCGCGTCGGTAGAGGAGATCGATTCGAGTCCGATTTCGCGCTCGACTTTATCGAGGTCTTCGCGGACGAGGTCGAAGATTTCTAGTGCGGTTAGGGTTTGGCCTAGCTTGCCGAATGCCATGGAACTTTTGAGTGTAGCAAGACGGATGCCGGCTGAGGCCGACACTGCAAGCTAAAGCTCGCGCCACCCGGACGACGGCGGCTTTCCGGAGGGGCGGGCACTTGTTTATCATTTGAGACGAGGATTACGCCGTTAGACGCAGAATTGATCAGCGGACAGGGAATGTGGGCATCAGCGCGCTGCTGGTGATTGCGGTTTTTGCGGGGTATTGGCAGACGCTCCATTTTGGATTCGTCAATTACGACGATCCGGATTACGTGAGCGCGAATCCTCATGTACGGGCCGGGCTTAGCGCGGATAGCGTGGGCTGGGCTTTCGGACATTCTTTCGCGGGCAACTGGTTTCCTCTGACCTGGCTTTCCCACATGCTGGATTTCGAGCTGTTCGGGCTCGATGGCGGCATGCATCACCTGACCAGCGTCCTGATCCATGCTCTGGCGGCGGTGCTGCTGTTCGCGGCTTTGAGGCGCATGACGGGGGCTCAATGGCCGAGTGCGATGGTGGCCGCGATGTTCGCGCTGCATCCTTTACATGTCGAAAGCGTGGCTTGGATCGCCGAGCGGAAAGATGTATTGAGCGGGTTCTTCTGGATGTTGACGTTATATGCTTATGCGGGCTATGCGGCGCGGCCGGGACGCATGCGGTACGCTTTCACCCTGCTGGCGTTTTGCTGCGGACTGATGGCGAAGCCGATGGTGGTGACACTGCCGCTGGTGCTGATGCTGCTGGATTACTGGCCGCTGAAACGGGGAGTCCGCGTCTTTGAAAAGGGGCCGTTTCTGGTGCTTTCGGCGGCGGTGTGTGTCGTCACATACGTGGTACACCGGGAAGTGGGAGCGACAGCGACATTGAACATTTTTCCACTGGCGGCTCGGGTGGAGAATGCGCTGGTTTCTTATGCCGTCTACATCGGCAAAATGTTTTGGCCGAGTCATCTGGCAGTGTTTTATCCTTATTCGCGGCAGTCGCTGCTGGTTCCGGCGATTGGTGCGGGGATCGGACTGGCAGGCGTCACAACCTTGGCTACGCGGCGGGCTTACTTGCTGGTGGGATGGCTGTGGTACCTGGTGACACTGGGGCCGGTGATCGGGCTGGTCCAAGTGGGCGCGCAGGCGAGGGCGGATCGCTATACTTACATCCCGATGGTCGGGTTGTCGATCGCGGTGGTGTGGGGCGCGGCGGAAATTTTGGAGGCTTGGCCCCAAGCGCGGATGGTCCTCGCTTATGCGGTTTGCGGAGCGGGCCTGGTGTTGACTTGGATTCAGGTGGGGTATTGGCAGGATGGAGTATCGTTGTTCCGGCACGCGGTCGATGTGACTAGCGACAACGATCTGGCGCGGTTCAATCTCGCCGCCGCGTTGGATGAACGAGGGGAGGGCGCGGAAGCGGCGCGGCAGTTAGAAGCGGCGGTCGAAATCGAGCCGAAGTTTGCGGCGGCGCGGGCGGAGTTGGGGCAGTTGCTGGCGAAACAGGGCCGGCTTCCGGAAGCCCTGGTCCAACTGCGGACGGCGGCCGGTTTACAGCCTGCCGATGCCAGTATTCACTCGCGTTTGGGAACGGTTTTGGGAGAAGCGGGGAATGAACGGGAGGCGGCGGCGGAGTTTCAGGAAGCGATCCGGCTGGATCCGGACAATGTCGATGCGCACTTCAATTTAGGCATTTCGTTGGCGCACGAGGAAAGAATCGCCGAGGCCGCGCGGGAGTTTCAGGAGACGGTTCGATTGAGGCCGGAGGATGCTTACGCGCGTTTCAATTTGGGGATCAGTCTGGCGAAGATGGGGCGGATTGGGGAGGCGGTGGGGCAATTGTCGGAGGCGGTGAGGATTGCGCCGGGGCTGCCGGGGGCTAGGGAGGCGTTGGATCAGGCGATGGAGATGCAGAGGGGGAAATAAGGCATGCAGTCAGAAAGAAGAGCCGACGGGGGCGTCGGCTGCGGTCCAGGGGGACCGCCCTACCAGGAGGTCTAGCGCTGAGACGCGAATCTGCGGAAACCTGCGATGGCTAGGAGGCCGGCGCCTAGGAGAACGAAGGAGGCGGGTTCGGGGGTGGTGAAGTCGATGTCCACGAAGCCGTTGCCTGAGTTTTCGCCGCCGATTAGGATCTGTTGGGTACCGTTATCGAAGGAGCCGCCACCGCCGCCTTGTCCGGCGCCGAAAGAATAAGAGCCGCCTCCGCCGCCGCTATAGCCGCCTCCACCGCCGCCGGAGAACTCTCCCCCGCCGCCACCACCGCCGCCATAGCCGCCGTTTCCTCCGGGTTGTGTGAACGCGCTGCCGGCGCCACCGGCGAGGCCGTTCGAGAAGCTCTGACCGCCCCCGGCGCCATCTGGATTTATTCCATTTGCTCCATTGCTGCTATAGCCGCCACCGCCGCCGGCACCACCGGAGCCGCCGGTATACACGGCACCACCGCCTCCGGCTGTTCCTCCTGCGCCGCCGCCGTTGCCGCCGACGCTTCCATCTTCACCGGTGAGTCCCGGACTGCCCGCGGTCGTGACTGCTGCGCCACCGCCTCCGCCTGCAATCGCAAGAATGTTGCCGTTGAGGATCACGAAGGTGCCACCACCACCCCCGGCGCTGCCGTTGCTACCAGCGGTTCCCTGGCCGCCGGTATAAATATCCACGACGTCGCCCGCGGCGAGGGTGAAGTAGCCGCCAATCTCGGCTCCCAGTCCCCCAGCCGCTGATTCGGAGCCGCCCTGGGCGCCATAGGCGGCGATGAGATAGGTACCGGAGGTCGTGATGTTAAAGAATTGCTCGTCTGCCTGAAACCCGATGGTGGTCGCGCAGAGTGGGATCGCACCGATGGCGAGGGTTAGCAGCAGTATCTTCAAATGGATTCCTCCGAAAACTACAAGGAGACATTATAGGGTGTGTTGAGGGTGCGCCGCAAGTTTTTAGCCCTGCTGTTGATCAGCGCTGTGAAGCTATCGCTTCGTACTGCCCAACCAACGTGCTCAAAAGAAGAGCCGACGAGGGCGTCGGCTGCGGTCCAGGGGGACCGCCCCACTGGGTAGTTTACGGCGAAATGACAGGGTTAGCAGGCCTGCGCCCAGGAGCAGGAAGGAGGCGGGCTCCGGGGTGACCAGGTCGATTTCCACGGATCCGTTGCCTGTGTTCTCGCCGCCGATGAGGATTTGATTGGAACCGGCATCGAAGGATCCACCGCCTCCGCCTCCGCCACCAAAGCCTCCTCCGCCGATGTTTTCGGGGCCTCCGCCGCCGCCGCCGCTGTATCCACCACCGCCGCCGCCGGCGACGTCTAAGTTTCCAGCCCCGCCGCCGCCGTAGCCGCCATCCTCAGATCCGGTTCCGCCGGCGAGGCCCGGGAATGCCCCGCCGCCCATCGCTCCGCCGCCGGCTGTTAAATATCCTCCGCCTCCACCGGCTGCTCCGGCTCCGCCGCCGCTACCCGCAGTCCCGCCGGCGCCAGGGGGGCCATTGCCAGCGTTTACCCCGGCCCCCCATTTTGAGTGGTGAGGCCGCCGAGGCCGTTCGATCCGATTTCGCCACCGCCTCCGCCTCCGGCGACCAGTTCCAGCGTGGGGGTGATGCCGGAAATAACCACGAAGGTGCCACCACCTCCGCCGGCTGCGCCGCTGTTGCTCACGCCTTCGCCACCGACGTAGATGTCCAAAATCTCACCAGCGGTCAGGTTGAAAATTCCACCGATCTCGGCGCCCAGGCCGCCGGGGTTGGGGAGGGACGTTGAGGTGCCGCCTTGTGCTCCGTAGGCGACGATGTCGTAGGTGCCAGTGGTGAGCACGTTAAAGGTCTGTACGCCGACGCCGTTATAACTGATCTCGGTGGCACAGGCGGGTAAAATGGCGAGTGAAAAAGCTAGTAGTGCTTTCTTCAATTTTGTAGATTCCTCCATGAACGACCTTAACAGCTTTTTCAGGCCGGGTAGACTCAAAAATGAGATGAATCGAAAAGAAGCGATTGCGGAGTATAAGAATCGGAAGACGCCTCGGGGGACTTTCGTGGTGCGGTTTGGCGACGATGGGCCGGCTTGGGTGGATGCGACTCCGGATCTGGATGCGGCCAGGAATGGATTGCTGTTTATGCTGCGCAACGGGTTGCATCCTAATAAAGAGTTGCAGGCGGAGTGGGATGCGCATGGGGAGTCCGTGTTCCGGTATGAGGTGCTGGAGAAGCTGGAGGACGATCTGGCTCCGATGGCGTGGAGCGATTTGTTAAAGGACAAGAAGAAAGAATGGGTAGAGCGGCTGGGCGCGCGGAAAGTCACGCCGTAAGAAGCTAGACTCGGAGTATGCGGTTGTGGTGTGTGCTGCTGCTGATTCCTTTGCTGCGCGCCGATGAGCTGACGCAGAAGATGACGGCGCGGGTATCGGAAGAAGCCGAGGCGTTTCAGAAACTGGCGCCGGAGGTGTTGGGGCGGGAGACGCTGCATCAGCGGTCGATGAAGCCGGCGGGGCGATTTCATCCTCGGATCGGGAATGCGGTGACGACCGCGCCGAAGCCGGAATATCAGGAGCGGACGATTGTTTCGGAGTACGGATTCACGTCGCTGGCGGGTGCGGATTTGCATGAAATCCGGCAGGTGACGGCGGTCGACGGCAAGAAAATCGAGGATCAGAAGAAGGCGCAGGCGGCGCTGGCTAAGGCGATCACGGCCAACGACGATGGACGCAAGAAGGCGCTGCTGAAGCAGTTCGAAAAATACGGCCTGCTGGGGGCGGTGACGGATTACGGGCAGGCTTTACTGATGTTTACGCGGCGCAATCTGGAGCATTACGAGTTCACGACCAAGGGAACGAATTGGCTGGGCGGGGTGGGGGTCCAGGTATTTGGATTCCGGCAGTTGGATGGGCCGGAGACGCTGACGCTGATCGAAGAGAAAAATAAGGATCAGGTGAAGCATCTGCGGATCGAAGGCGAAGTGTGGGTGCGGCGCGATAATTTTGTTCCGGTGCGGATTACGATCATGTCGAACCAGGGTCCGGAAACGGATCGGGTGAAGGAAGAAGCGTCGATCGACTACGGGATGAGCCAGTATGGGGCGCTGCTGCCGGTGAAGACGGAGCATCGGGAGACGCGCGGGGGGAAAATCACGGCGGAGAACGACTTCAGTTACGCGGACTTTAAGAAGTTCGGGGCGTCGAGCGATATCACGTTTGAAACGACGGGGAAATGAGGATCGTTTACCTGCATGGGTTCGCGTCCAGCCCGCAATCGGGGAAGGCGCGGTTTTTCGCGGAGAGGTTCGGGGAGATGGGGGTTCCGTTTGTGGCTCCGCAGCTCGACGAGAACAATTTTGAAGGGCTGACGATCACGGGGCAGTTGCGGGTGGTGGAAAAAGCGGTGGCGGGCGAGCGGGTGGTGCTGATGGGGTCCAGCCTGGGCGGGTATCTGGCGGCTCTCTATGCGGCGCGGCATCGGGAAGTGGAGAAGTTGGTGCTGCTGGCGCCGGCGTTTCAGTTTCCTACGCGCTGGAGGGCTCGGTATTCGGCGGAGGAATTGGAACTTTGGAGGGTGCGGGGGACGATTCCGTTTTTCCATTATGGGTTTAAGGAGGAGCGCGGGCTGGGGTTTCAGATTGTGGCGGATGCGGCGCAATACGAGGATGAACCCGCGTTCCGGCAGCCGGCTCTGGTGCTGCATGGGCGCCGGGATGAAGTGGTTCCGGTGGAGCTATCTAAGGGGTTTGCGGAACGTCATAAGAATGTAGAGTTGCGGGTGGTCGAATCGGGACACGAGTTGACGGATGTACTGGAAGAATTGTGGATTGCGACTGCCGGTTTTCTTGGCTATGTGATAGACTCAAAGTGCATTGGGTGACCGTAAAAAGATTCCAGAATTTGAAACTTGTACCCAATGGTAAGCGTCTTTAATTCGTGCCAGTGTCACGACCTGGGGGTACGGAAGTGCCGGAGCAGGAACTAAAGGAAGTCGGAAAGACGGCCTTTGATCAACCCGATCATCATTTAGACCGGCTGCTCGCGCCTGAGCTCGAGGAGAAGTGGATCGTCACTTTTATCCGCGACATCAAGGAAGCGATCAACCCGCCTAAACTGCCGCCTTTAGAAGTAACTTCAAAGCCGGTGGAGTTGAAGTCGCTGGGCGGCATTTACGACGGAAACGAAAAGAAATCGGGCCTCTATTCGCTGCTGATTCACTGCGCTGTGGTGGCGTTGCTGCTGTTTCTGGGATCGCTGAAGCCGGTGCAGAAGATGATTCAGGAGCACACGCCGTTGGTTTTCACGCCGCTCACCACGTATGAGCCGCCGAAGGCGCAGACCCATCAAGGCGGCGGAGGTGGTGGCGCGCGGTCTCCGCTCGAAGCGAGCAAAGGCAAGCTGCCGCAGATTTCGCACAAGCAATTCACTCCTCCGCGGGTGGATCAGGTGGACGCGCATTTGCCGATGGTTCCGACGATCATCGCGGATACGGCTCCGCCGAACATCAATTCGCCGGTTTATGGCGATCCGTTGAGCCACATGGGCACGCCTTCGAACGGCACTGGTTTTGGCGGCGGCATCGGATCGGGTTCAGGCGGCGGCGTCGGGTCGGGTAAAGGGGCGGGCGCGGGTCCGGGCTCGGGCGGCGGATTCGGCGGCGGCGTGTATCGCATTGGCGGCGGAGTTTCACAGCCGGCGATCATCAAGAAAGTCGAGCCGGAATATTCGGAAGAGGCCCGCAAGGCGAAGTGGCAGGGCACGGTCAAGTTGACAGTCGTGATCGACGAGACGGGCCATGCACGCGATATCAAGGTCGAGAAACAGCTTGGGCTGGGGCTCGATCAGAAGGCCATTGAAGCGGTGGAGAAATGGCTGTTTAAGCCTGGCATGAAGGACGGCAAGCCGGTGGCCGTCTATGCGACCATCGAAGTCACTTTCCATTTGCTGTAAGCGGATCCACTCACGGGACGGGGTTGTAGGGAAAAATGAAGCTTTTCCTCGGCTGCATTTTGCTCGCGGGCACCGGTCTTGCTGCCCAAAGTATCGAATCCACGCTGCTGGCGTTGAAGGATCCGGGAGCTTCGCGGAAAGTTCTGAGCAATCAACTGGTGGACGAAATGATGGCGCTGGCGAAGCGCGATCAGAGTCCATCGCGAGCCTCGGTGCAACGGTTCTCAGAGGATTTGACGAGCGCGCTTAGCGGCAAGGACGTGACCAGCGTTCGCGCGGCTGCGCTGCAAAAAGCCATCGCCGATTTGCTGGGCGGCAAAGGATCGACGTTCCGGCCGGCGACCAGGCTGCGCGAAACGCTGGCTAGTTGCGGGATCGATGAGCGGACGGTGCAGTTGATTGTCGCGCGTTTCATCGATATCGGGCAGGAAGTGCGCGGGCCGGACGATCTGCCGTTGCAACCCAAATTCAAATAGTTGGGCGCGGGTGTACAGTGGTGAAGAATGGCAATCGACTTCCCCCGCCGCCGTAGTCGGCCGCAGCAACGCGTCGCGTTTCTGATCGGCCTGGTTGTTGTTCTTCTCTTTTTCAGCCGCTCCATTTGCGCTCTCATCCTGGATTATGCGTGGTGGGGCGAACTAGGGCAGGTGCCGACTTGGATTCGCATGTCGGCGTACGAATACGGGCCGGCGCTGGCGGCATGGCTCATCCTGTTTATCGTGCTGTGGATCTCCCACGCGCGCGGGTTGAAGCATGGAGGGACGCGCCTGGGAGAGCATCGCCTGTATGCGCGCTTAGCGACGCTCGGCTTGGCGTTGGTGTCGCTGGTGATCGCGCTGTCGCTGATCGACGGCTGGACGGTGGCGCGTTTTTTCGGAGGCGTTTCGACCACTTCCGGCTATAGCGATCCGGTGTTCGGGCGCAGTCTGACGTTCTACTTTTTCGAGCTGCCATTTTATTCCATGTTGATCAATTTCGTGACGGGGTGCGCCCTGGCGGGCGGAATCGTCCACTACGCGACGGCGCGCGGATGGCAGTTGCGACGCGATTTTCCGGGATTTGGCACGGGCCACGAGATCGATCTGCGCGAGCTGCGCGGATTGGGGACACTGGAATCGACCATGTTCAAAGGGCTGCTGGTGCTGTTTTTACTGGCTCTGGCGGCGGAATTCTGGATCGGACGGTTCGATTATCTGTTCTCCGATCATGGCAACCTGATGTCCGGCGTCGATTATGTGCAGCAGAATATCGAGCTGCCGATGCAGGCGGTGAAAGCGTTCGCGGCGCTGCTGGCGGCGGTGCTGGTAATCGCCGGGCGGCGCAAGCTGGCGATCGCGTGCGCGGCAGTGCTGATTATCGATTGGGCCTTGCCGCCGCTGGTGACCTCGCTTTATGTGAAGCCGAATGAGCTGGCGCTCGAAAAGCCGTTTCTGGCGCGGCATATCGAGGCGACGCGGTCGGCATTCGGACTGGACCGGAGGGCTCACGAGACGGAGTTTTCGGCCCAAAAAGAGGGGCATATCGACTTTGCGAAAAACCGTCCGTTGCTCGATAACGTGCGCCTGTGGGATTGGCGGGCGTTTCACGACACGCTGAGCCAGAGCCAGCCGCTGCGTCCCTATACTTATGCCAATACAGACATCGACCGGTATACGATTGACGGGAAATTGCGGCAGGTTTTGCTGGCTCCGCGCGAGCTGGATTCGAGCCAGTTGAGCGACGCCAGGCAGTGGGTGAATTCGGCGCTGACGTTCACGCATGGCTACGGGCTGGCGCTGGCGGAGGCGAGCCGGATCACTTCGACAGGCCTGCCGGTGCTGCTGGTGAAGAGCGCGCCGATTGAAGTTCTGACGCCGAGCCTGCACGTCACACAGCCGGAGATTTACTTTGCCGAAACGTCGCATGAGCCGGTGTTTGTGCGCACGGCGCAGCCGGAGTTCAACTATCCTTCGACCAAAAACACCGGCGGCACATCGGACGTCTATACCCGCTACGAAGGGCGCGGAGGATTTCCAATGTCGTCGTTCGGGATGCGGCTGACGGCGGCGATTGCCGAAGGCGACGCGAACATTTTGCTGACCAATTCGCTGACGCCGGAGAGCCGGATGATGATCCGGCGGCGCGTGCCGGAGCGGCTGAGCACGCTGGCCGGGTTCATCACCTGGGATACCGATCCGTACCTGGTGATTACGGAAACGGGGCGCCTGGTGTGGATCGTCGACGGCTATACCACCAGCGAGTCCCATCCTTATTCGCGGGCGATCGGCCTCGAAAGCGGAGTGCGATTCAACTACATCCGCAATTCCGTCAAAGCGACGGTGGACGCGTATGACGGCGATGTACACATGTACATTTTCGATGATGAAGATCCTCTGATTGCGGCGTACCAGCGTTTATTCCCGGAACTGTTCACGCCGGGCGCGAAAATGCCGGCCGATTTGCGGGCCCACGTACGGGCGCCGGAGGTGTTGTTCCGGGCGCAGGCGGAGATTTTTCGGACCTATCATATGCGCGATCCGGAATCGTTCTTCAATCGCGCCGATCAATGGGATGTGGCGACCGGAACGGCGGGGCAGGGAGGGCAGCCGCAGCCGGTGGCTCCGACGTATATGGTAATGACGCTGCCGGGCGAGACACAGCCGGAATTTCTGCTGATGCTGCCCTTTACTCCGCTCAATAAACAGAATCTGATCGGGCTGATGCTGGCGCGGTGCGATGGTCCGCATTTGGGCGAGCTGGTGTTTCTGGATCTGCCGAAGCAGCAGGTGATTGCCGGGCCTTTGCAGATTGAGGCGCTGATTAATCAGGACCAGACCATTTCGAAGGATTTGACGTTATGGAATCAGCAGGGGTCGCAGGTGCTGCGTAGCCAGGTGCTGGTGCTGCCGATCGATCAGACCTTTTTATATGTCGCGCCGATTTACATTCGGGCGTCGGAAGCGAGCATGCCTCAGTTGCAGATGGTGGTGCTGGTGATGGGCAATACGCTGGTGTTCGCCGATACCTATGAGCAGGCGCTGGCGCAATTGGATGCGGCTCAAAAGGGCGTGGCGGCGCCCCCTGGGCAGACAACGACGCAGACAACAACGCAGACCACGACGGGTGCGCAGCCAGCGTCCGCGCCGGTGGTGCTGACAGGCGACGCGCGGGTCGACGAAGTGCGGGCACATCTGAAGCGCTATCGCGATTTCGCTGCGCAAGGGAAGTGGGCGGACGCGGGGAAAGAGTTGGAAGCCATTGAGGCGGCGGTGAAGAAGTAGCCAGGAGCCAGTAGCCAGAATGAGCGCGTTAATATGGAAGTGATGGGACATAGCCACGATCATTCGCATGCGCACGGGCACTCTCACGACCACTCTCATTCTCACGCAGGGACTGGGCGGGCGCTGATCGCTTCGCTGGTTCTGACGCTGGGATTCGTGGCGTTCGAAGCGGTTGCGGGATTTCGCGCGTCGAGCCTGGCGCTGCTCTCCGATGCGGGGCATAACTTCGCCGATGCGTTCGCGCTGCTGCTGGCTGCGTTCGGATTCTATTTGCAATCGCGCCCGGCGAATGCGGTGAAAACGTTCGGCTATCATCGCGCGGGCGTGCTGGCGGCGTTCGTCAACGCGGTGTCCTTAGTGTTTTTGGCGCTGCTGCTGTTCTATGAGAGCTATCAGCGGCTGCGGCATCCTGAGCCGGTGGTGGAATCGACCATGATGATCGTCGCGGCGATCGGCTTGGCGATGAACCTGTTCATCGTATGGAGGCTGGGCGGCCACGGCCACGATATGAACATTCGCGCAGCGTGGATCCATATGATGGGCGACGCGATGAGCTGCGTGGCGATCATTCTGGGGGCGGTGGCGATTCATTATACGGGCTGGCTGAAAATCGATCCGGTGCTATCGATCCTGATCGGCATCATGATTATCTGGTCGGGCTGGGGGATTATTCAGGAATCGCTGAACGTGCTGCTTGAAGGGTCGCCGAAAGGGATCGAGCTGGGAGAAGTCACTGGCGGGATGCGCGAGGTGGATGGAGTAATCGAGGTCCACGACCTGCACATCTGGAGCCTGGGATCGCAAGCGCACGCGCTGAGCTGCCACGTGCTGATCGACGACGTGCCTCCGTCGGAGAGCGAGGCGATTTTGCGGAGCATCAAAGCGGTGTTGTGCGACCGGTTTTCTATTAATCACTCGACGATCCAGTTCGAGCACGTGCGGTGCGAAGATCCGTGCGTGATGGTTAAAAAGAAGGAGCCAGCAGCCAGTAGCCAGTAGCCAGAATGGGTTCTCCTGGCTACTGGCTATTTCTTCTTACTGAAAGAGTAGCGGGGCTACTGCTGCTAAATTTCTTCGCCACACCATCCAGGTATGCATGCCTGGCGTCTCTATTGGCGTGAATCTTACGTACTTTGCTGATAGCATGTCTCGGAATTTGCGGTTGGTGTCGATCAGGCGGTCTTCGGTGCCGCAGGCGATCCAGAGTAGTTTCAATTGTTTGTTCACTGAGGATGCTTCGAGCTTGGGGAAAGTCACGTTGTAATCCTCGCCGAGGCCGCCGGCGCTGAAGGAGGCTATGTAGGCGAATTTGTCCAGGTTATTCAGGCCGGTGTAGAGAGATTCGGCGCCTCCCATGGAGAGGCCGGCGATGGCTCGGGCTTCGCGGCGGCGGTCGACGCGGTATTCTTTTTCCACTTGCGGAATGGTCTCGGTAAGCAGCGTGTCGGCGAAACGCGTCATATTCACGCGGAATTTATCGCGGCCTCCGAGGCGGTTCAGCACCTCCGGCGCGCCATAGCCGAGTGGCATCACGATGATCATCGGCTTTGCTTTGCCCTCCGCGATCAGGTTATCGAGGATGATGTTGGCGTGGCCGACGGCGCTCCAGCCGCTGGCGTCGTCGCTATAGCCATGGAGGAGATAGAGCACGGGATATTTCGTATTGCCAACCATGTACCCGGGCGGCGTGTAGACGTAATAGTCGCGATTATCGCCGACCAGGGCGGATTTATAGAAGTGATGATGAACCTCCCCGTGAGGGATGTCGCGGACTTCCCACGGCAGGTCGGCGCCGGGAATGTGAACCGCGCTGGAGTTATTCAGCAGATTCGGCTTCATCAGGGAATTGTTGGGGTCCATGATGCCGACGCCATCGACGTTGAAGGAGTATCCATAAATGTCGGGTTCGAGCATGGGCGTGCTGTAGGTCCAGATTCCGGCGGCATCCTTCTCCATGGGGAAGGGCTTAGCGGTGCCTTCGATCGACAAATTGACGGCGACGGCGTTGGGTGCGCGCAGGCGGAACGTCACGGTGCGATCGGCGTGCACCTCGGGTGAGACGATGGGCGTGGGGGCCGGGGGCGCGGTCTGAGCGTAGGCGGCGACGGAGAAAACGAGAAGAACGGCTCGGTTCATGGACGCCATTATACAATTTGTACCCCACGGAATCGAAAAAAGCGTCATTATGGAATCATGAGGGTGGAATCAATTCCGTTGCTGTTAGTTTTACTTGGCGGGATGGCGCTTGCCCAATACCCGGGTCAGTATCCTCCAGGTCAGTATCCTCCAGGGAGCCAGAATTGCCCTCCAGGGCAGTATCCGCCGTGTTCGACGACCCGGCGTCAGCCAACCGATGCGACTCCGGGGCGGTCGTCGAAAAATAGCAAGAAGACCGACAATGCGGTGGTCACGACGACGATGTAATCCGAAAATTCATTAATGAGTCTTATCACATCGAGAATGAGTATGTGATGCAGCTCAATCCTCATAAGTTCGAGAGCATTCCGGAGTATGTCGTCGAGGAGTGCTCGCGCCTCCTGCCAACCTCCTGATCGACGGCGGTGACAGCTCGTTTTTCGAGAGGTGCGTCCATGCAACAGGGCGCTGGATAAGGGTTGTCGCAAAAAGTGAGCATGGCCGCTAACTGAAAGGCTTTCGCCACAAGTGGAGCCAGTTTGCTGCCAGATAAGCTTTGGTCGCAAAGCTTATCAGCGGCCGAAATTCCATTAATGTTCGATTTGCGCACGACAACATCGAAATGCTGGGCCTTCTTGGATACGTATCGAACCGCTTGCCTGGCACCAAGTCCTGAGATTCGGGAAACTTTCGAACAAATCAGGATTGGCAACGTGGTTGAATACGCCTCGTGACGGTAAGGCAGCGGATTTTGATTCCGCCATTCGGAGGTTCGAGTCCTCCCGCCCCAGCCAAAAATTATCTTTCTAAAACAACGTACTAGAGTGCGAATTACGACGCATTCTCACCGATTCCATGTCGCGTCATGTCGCAAAAATTTCCGTTTGTTTTCAATGCCTCCAAAACTTTGCCGGCGGCTCCACGCGACATAGACGCGACATAGAATGCGACGTCTTGGGCTCAAGATTTGTAAGCCGATCGCATATTAGGTGCGCAGAAACCTGCGCCGCCGCTAGCTTAAAATCGGCCAACCAACTTCAACATCAGAGCCCTCGGCCCTTGTGTAAATAGGCTGTGCGTCTGCCTCCACGAGTGGGCTAAATGAGCCACATTTTCGGGCATACGATCCGACAAATAGTTGGATCGTTGAGTTCGGTAAGTCGAGGAAACAGTTGCTCATGTCGATGCCAGCTTCCGTTCTTCGATACGTGGACTCAGAGTTGTTTGGCCAATGCACCCTGAACCCGTTCATTAAGCCGTCTTTGTCGACCAATACTTCCATCAGACCTTTGTAATGCGCATCATAGGGGATTACCTGTCCGGCTCGCTCACCCCAAAATCTTCGAGCTTCCCGCTCTAATCCGAAGAACGCCCCGATGAAGGCTTTCGCTTTGGTGATCAAATCATCGAGTTCCTGGAAAGAGATCTTGAAAGCTCCAGTCCAATTTCCATTGCGGCAGCGGAAGCCGTCGTCTGTAAGAATGAAATCCGAATGGCTAATAGCGTTGCGTAAATCGCCCCGATAAAATTCCTCTATAATATCGCCGACTGTGTTTCCAGTTTCTGCCCCAAGTTTTTTGATGATGTCTATTTTCTGTCGTGGAAAGATTCCTCTCTTTTGGAATTGCTTCTTCTGCTTGTCAGTCAGAAATTGGAAAAACGGACTCGGGCTGTATCCACGCCCAAGTGCAAATCGAAGAAGATTTGTCAGCACCTCATAAGGTGCATCCATCTCAACGATATGATTATAAAATAGAAGCCCGAGCCTAAACGTCGTGAGATCAGGTGACGGAAATCGGTCTTCTGGCAAATCAATCTGCATTAGCGAGTTGATGTCTTCGAGGATTGCCCGCGATTCCGCGTACGGGTCCCACCCTTTATCTTCCATGCCAACTACGCGAAGCAAGGACGCGAAGTAGCGGATAATGTCGTGTCCGATGGGGTCCTTGGGAAAGAACAATGGAGTCAGCACCTCGATATAGCGATCGCGTAT
>JBEKPC010000058.1:0-28647 GCA_049521155.1 Bryobacteraceae bacterium | reverse complement strand
TGTTTTGTGGGGCATGAAGAATCCCAGCAGTTTATTTGTGAAGGTCGGCGACACCGTAGAGATCGATCTCGACGCGTCCGGCCACATCACCTGGGCTCACTGATTCACGTCGACGCCCGTGAGTGGCACGATCGCACAGACATGCCACCAGCGTTCTGCTTCCGAAGTTCCTATAGCGACAGGATGTGGGGCCGACGCCCTCGTCGGCGCCGGACCCCCTGGTCCGGCTCGGCCTGCGCACGTGAAACAGAACACCAGCGTGAGGCCATCTTGTAAAATCGCATGATGAACCCCTACGCTTCATTCCTCGCCTCCCATGACTCGCAACAAGTCATCGCCTCCACGCCCGCGCGGCTCAGCGAACTTCTCATTTCGCTCGGCGACGCCCGCATCGATCGATCGCCCGCCCCGGGCAAATGGTCCGTGCGCGAAATCCTCTGCCATCTTGCCGATTGCGAAATCGTTTTTGCCTTTCGTCTGCGCCAAACGCTAGCGGAGCCGCATCACGTCATCCAGCCCTTCGATCAGGACCTATGGGCCGCGAACTATGCCGCCTATGACGCCCAGTCCGCGCTCGCCGTCTTCACCGCGGTCCGCAATTTCAACGCGAAACTCATCGCCTCGCTCCCACCCGATGCCTTCCTAAAACCAGCCACCCATCCTGAACGCGGCACCATGACGTTTCAGACCATCGTCGAAACCATGGGCGGCCACGACCTGAATCACCTCGCCCAAATCGAGAAAATCCTCAATTCGGTAAACTAATAAATATGCCCATCAAAGTAGGAATTAACGGCTTCGGCCGTATCGGTCGAAATGTGGTCCGCGCCGGAATGCACAACCCGAACATCGAATTCGTCGCCGCCAACGACCTCACGGACACCGCCACGATCGCCCATTTACTGAAGTACGATTCCACCCTCGGTCGCCTCGATGCGGACGTCGAAGTGGAAGGCGATACCATCATCGTCGGCGGCAAGAAGATCAAAGTTTTCGCCACTAAGGACCCCGCTGAGATCGATTGGCCCAGCGTCGGCGCCCACGTCGTCGTCGAATCCACCGGCCGCTTCACCGAAGCCCAGGACGCCAAAAAGCACCTGCGCGGCTCCGTGAAAAAGGTCATCATTTCGGCGCCCGCCAAGGGCGAAGACCTCACCATCGTGCTCGGCGTGAACGACCACGCCTATGATGCGTCGAAGCATCACATCGTCTCGAACGCCTCCTGCACGACTAATTGCCTCGCGCCCGTCGCGAAGGTTCTGCACGAGACTTTCGGCATCGAAAAAGGCTCGATGACCACGATTCACAGCTATACCAACGATCAGAATGTGCTCGATTTCCCGCACAAGGATCTGCGCCGCGCCCGTGCCGCCGCGCTCAATATGATCCCCACCACCACCGGCGCGGCGAAGGCCATTTCGCTGGTAATTCCGGAGCTGAAAGGCAAGCTCGACGGCTATTCCATGCGCGTCCCCACGCCCGATGTTTCGGCCGTCGATCTGGTCGTCGTGACCACCAAAAACACCACCGACGCCGAAGTAAATGCCGCATTGAAGGCCGCCGCCGATGGACCGCTCGTCGGAATCCTCGCCTATACCGCGGACCCTGTGGTCTCGACCGATATGCTGCACAATCCCAACAGCTCCATCGTCGATTCACTCATGACCAAGGTCCTCGGCGGCAATCTCGTAAAGGTGCTCGCTTGGTATGACAACGAATGGGGCTACTCCATGCGCGTCGTCGATTTGATCTCCTTCTTGCTGAAGTAGAATTTACTGACGGAGGTGGGGCAGGCGGTTCCGCCTGCCATTCCCAATGACCCAGCCGAACGTCACACAAACCGTGCCCATGTTAGGGGTCGTCAACATGGAGGCGTCGTTGCGCTTCTACGTTGACGGCCTCGGCTTTGAGATGACCAATAAATGGATCCCTGAGGGCGAAAAAATCCGCTGGTGCTGGCTGCAACTCGGCGGCGCTGCCATCATGCTTCAGGAGTTTACGAATAATCGCCTGCCCGGAGTGAAATTGGGCCAAGGCGTATCCATCAATTTCCAGTGCAAGGACAGCCTGGCGATATACCATCAAGTCGTCTCGCGCGGTATCCCGGTAAAAACTCCGATGGTCGGAAACGCGATGTGGGTCACAAGCCTGACGGACCCCGATGGCTACGCGATCCATTTCCATAGCCCCACCGACGTCCCGGAGGAAACGGAATACGCGCCTATTCCTTAAGGTTGGCGGACATTGCCCGAATCACCCCATCCGTAAACTCATCCGTCGAAGCCTTCCCGCCCACGTCTCCCGTCAGCGCCGTGCGATCCGCATAAACTTTCTCAATCGCGTTTTGCAATCGCTTCGCCGCTTCCAACTCGTCTAAATGCGTCAGCATCATCACCGACGACAACATCATCGCCGTCGGATTCGCGATCCCTTTTCCCGCAATATCCGGAGCCGACCCATGCACCGCTTCGAACACCGCGTGATGCTCGCCCATATTCGCCCCCGGCACAATCCCCAGTCCGCCCACCAGCCCCGCCGCCAGATCGGAAACGATATCGCCATACAAATTCGGCAGCAGCAGCACGTCGAACGTCTCCGGCCGCATCACCAATTGCATCGACGCGTTATCGACAATCAGTTCCTTGTATTCAATGTGCGGAAATTTCGCGGCCACTTCCCGGCAGCATCGCAGAAACAGCCCGTCGGCCAGCTTCATGATGTTAGCCTTATGAATCGCCACCACTTTCTTCCGCCCCAACCGGTTGGCATAAGCGAACGCGTACTCGGCGATATGAATTGACGCCACCCGCGTGATCACCTTCAAGCTGGTCACCACGTCCTTGACCACCTCGTGTTCCAGCCCCGAATACAGATCCTCGGTGTTCTCGCGAAAAATTACCATGTCGATCTTCACATCGGAAAACCGCGTCGCAACCCCAGGTAATGACCGCACCGGCCGCACGTTGGCGTATAAATCCAGCTTCTTCCGCAGCGCCACGTTGACACTGGCGAACCCTCCTCCAATCGGAGTCGTCACCGGCCCTTTCAAGCCCACCCGCGTGCGTTCCAGGCTGTCCAGAACATCCTGCGGCAGCGAAACACCCGCCTTCCGAATCACGTCTTCATTGAGCTGCACGACCTCCCAATCGATCGCCACTCCCGTAGCCTCAACGGCGCGGCGCGCAGCCGAGGAAACCTCGGGACCAATCCCGTCTCCAGGAATTAAAGTAACTTGATGAGCCACAAGTTCATTCTAAATCAAAGGATCCCACCACCCGCGTTTTGAATGCGCCGCCTCGCTAATTCTCAGTAGGAACCCGCTCCACATGATCCACCACCACCACCTCAAATGGCACTTTTTGCGCCTGTAGCCGCAGTCCCAGTGTCTCTTGCAGCGCCGTAAACAAGGAAGGCGCCGCGTCAGCATCGCTGCCACCGGCGATCTGATCGTCGTTAGTCCAGCGCATCTCGAAGTCGTAAACACCTTCGAGGCCGGTTCTGTCGACCACCATCGCACCCAAATTGCGAGCCACCAGGTCCGCCAGCGCCGCCATCGACGCCTTCTTCGCTCTCAGTGTGATCACCCGCCCGCCATTGGTGTTGATGCTGCTTCCGCCTGCCTCAACCGGCTTGAGCTTGAAGCCGCGCTTCGCCACCACCAGCGCATAACCGGACACTTCCTTCGATTCCTTGTGCACCGCCAACTTGAACCGCTCTTCGAGTAGCGTGCGCAGCATGATCGCGCGATCGTCGTCCTTCGTGTCCGGCGGAAACTTGGCTAGGATGTCGAAATGAACGTTCTGCATCCACTCCGGCCCGGTTACCTGGAACGGCTTAACATCGTAAGCCCGCTCAATCAGCCGCTTCATCGTCATATTGGTGAAAAGGATCTGACCTTTGGATCCGTGCGACCCACTGCTCCCACTTCCCGAGTCGTTAGGCTTAATGGAGGCCACTTCATAAGCCGGCCGCTGCGCCAAAACAGAAGCCGCGGTCAGAACGGCAATCAAATACGCTCTTCGCATGCCCATATGACGACCATCCCCCGCTCCCCGTTGGCCGCAATCTGACGGAAGGAGTCCGCATTCTGGCTACTGGCTACTGGCTACGGGCTACTGGCTCCTTCCCCCGCCATCCCCCAAAAATCTCCTCCAACCTCTTAGCAACCGCCAGCACAATATCCTCCCGCCACGGACCCGCCGCGATCTGCACCCCGATCGGCAATCCCGTAGAACTGGTTCCGCAACGCACCACCGCCGCCGGCCACCCCGTCAGATTATGCGTCATCGTATAACTGAACCCTTTGAAATTTTTGTCCTCGATCGAAGTCCCATGCGCAATGGCGGCGCTCGTCGAAACAGGCGATAAAATGACGTCGAATATGCTCAAATAAGCGTTCATACAGGCACGAAAATGGTCGATTATGCCCCAATAAGAAGCGAGCCCTTTCACATCGGTGCGATATTCCTCCAGTTTATCCAGCCATCCATCCAGTAACGGATGCGTCCGATCGCTGCCGATCGACCTCAAGAACTCCCGCACTCCATCGCCGCCGTCGGCGCCCAAAAACTTCATCTCCAGCTCGTAGCTGCGCTCAATTCCGGGGGGACGGCTCTCGATAGCGCCAAGTGCTTGAGCCGCTTCAAGAACCACCGCCTGCGTCTCGCCATCCGGCTCCGCGAACCCATTGTCGGTAAAATACGCAACCCGCAGATTCTCAGTGGGTTGGTTCAAATAAGGCATGGGAATCACCGTGTGATCCAACCCGTCGGCTCCCAGCAAAATCGGCATCATCGCAATTAAATCTTCCACCCGCCGCGACATCGGACCAATCTGCCAAAGCGTTTCGATCCAACCACCTGCCGGCGGAACGTGCCCCGTCCGAGCCAATCTTCCCGAAGTCGGCTTGAGACTGGCAATCCCGCAATAATGGGCCGGAAGTCGAACGCTGCCAGCAGCATCGCTGCCTAAACCGAACGGAGACCCACAAGCAGCAATCAGCGCCGCCTCACCCCCGCTCGAACCGCCGGAAGTGCGCGAATAATCGTAGGGATTATTGGTGCGCCCAAACAGTAAGTTATTGGATTCAAAGGCAAAAAGCAGATCCGGTAAATTAGTGCGGGCAATCGGAACCGCCCCCGCCGCACGCAAACGAGCGACCAGTGTGGCATCGCGAGTCGATTTTGGCGCATTGCGATACCCCAAAGTCCCTGCGCTGCATACAGTTCCCTCGACTTCGATGGAATCCTTCACCGAAAAAGGAACACCGCTCAAAGGACCAGGTCGAGGCACGGACGGCGGCAAGATTTCGACCACCGCGTTGATCTCGGGGTTAACTTCAGCAATTCTATCGAGATGCAAACGGATCAATTCTTCCGAAGAGATCTTACGATTACGAATCAGAGCCGCTTGCGCGACTCCGGAGAGAGCCAGAATTTCGTTCATTGTTCTTGAATATTCAACCGCTGATTGGCTTTTACGTTATTGATTTTCTGATGAGTACCGCTGGGCCATTGAATTTCAACCGAGGTAGCGGCCTCGGAACCGAGGCCGAAGGTCAGCGCTAAGTCACTGGAAGAACAATAAGATGAGCCGCTATGCACCATCTGCGTTTGACCCCCAACTTTCACGATGGCGCCGATGCCGTCACGGTTGCTCTTTGTTCCATCCAGGCGAATTTGCAGCCAATGATTTTGATTTCCTCCATCGTTGCGATAAAGATAAGCGGGGCCATTGTTGGTCGCGACTAAGATATCGAGATCGCCATCCTGATCGAAGTCTCCATAGGCCGCGCCGCGCGCGACTAAGGGCTTTGTAAACATAGGCATGGGCTGAAATTTCCCTCCGCCGGTATTGCGAAACAAAAGAGGCAGTTCTTCGTATTGCACCTTCGGCTGCACCCGGCCAATTTGTTCTTCAATATGACCGTTAGCGGCGAAAATGTCGGGATAGCCGTCGAGGTCGTAATCGAAGAAGAAAAGACCGAAAGTGAGGCTCAATAAACTGGAACGCCCGATCGGAGAACGCGGGGCTTCATCGACAAAAAGGCCATTGCCTTCATTATGATAGAGGCCAATCATCTGATTTGCGAAGTTGCCAATAACCAGGTGCATGCGCCCGGAGCGATCGTAATCGGCGACATCAACACCCATAGCTCCGCGGGCGACTCCGTCTTCGCCAAAAGCGACTCCGGCGGTGAGGCCTTCTTCTTTGAATGTACCGTTTTGCAGGTTTCGATAGAGCTTATTAGGCTGAGTATCGTTGGCGACAAATAAGTCGGGCCAGCCGTCGTTATTAAAATCGATGATCGCGACGCCTAAAGACTTGCTGGTGGGATCGGCAAGCCCTGCCTTTTGAGTGACATCCTCAAATTTTCCATTCCCGAGGTTATGATAGAGCTTCGAAGAGGTGCCTTTGTAGGATTCCGGAGTGCAATAAGATTTGGTCGAGCCGTCGAGCGAGCACCATAAGTCCTTTTCCTGGGTCCAGTTAACGTAGTTAGCCACGAACAGATCGAGCTTGCCGTCGCGGTCATAATCAAACCAGGTGGCGCTGGCGGCGAAGGCGGAATTGGCCAAACCGGACTCTTTAGTAACGTCCTTAAAGTGCCCATTTCCATCATTATGGAATAAATGATCACCACCCAGCGCCGTAATATAAACATCGTCGCGGCCATCGTTATCATAATCGCCAATACTCACACCGATGCCATAGATATCAATGTCGAGACCGCTGCCTTTGGTGATGTCGGTGAAGGTGCCGTTGCGATTGTTGCGATAAAGTACGGCGGTTGAGTGGCGCCCATGTGGAATCAGGTCTTTACCGTTGACAATCAGGATGTCGAGCCAGCCGTCTCCATCGGCGTCGAAGAACGCGCAGCCGGGACCCATGGTTTCAGGAAGCCATTTTTTTCCGCTGCGTCCCGCGTTGTGGGTGAACTTTATTCCAGCAGATTGTGTGACATCGGTGAAGTGGATATCAGCCGCCGTTGCGGATAGGCAAAGCATCATGATCGTGAATCGGTTGCCGTTCATTATTCTCCTCAGGGTGTTGCAAACGCGGCATTTCGGTAAGGGATTGCGCGGATTCGTCGGCCTTGAAACGGCGGAAGAGTTTTTCTTCGCGATCGGCATTTTCACTCTGGCCGAGGCCGCGGTAGCAGAGCATTAAATTGTAGTGAGCCTGTAAATCTTCGGGATCGACCGTGAGCGTATCCTTAAATGCAACTACAGCATCAGCATAGCGGCGCTGCAAAAACAGGATGCGTCCCACCTGATCGATGACCACACGGTCGCGCGGATATTGGCGGCGGGCTTCGGCGAGACTGGCCAACGCGCCGTCGTAATCGCCTGCGGTTTTCTGAATCGACGCCAGGAAAAATTCGGCGCGCGGGAGTTTGGGTGAGAGCGCTAAAGCCTTCTCGACAAAGGGCCGCGCGGCTTCGGTTTCTCCTTCTTGAATGAGGGCGCGGCCAACGTTGAGCCAGCCATCGGCGTAGGAAGGCTCAGCTTCCGTGACGCGATGGAAGGCGTATTCGGCGCCTTTGAGATCACCTTGGAGCAGAAGGCCGATGCCCCAATCGTTCCATCGTTCACGATCCTGTTTGCGGATGACGGGCTCCCATCTGGGCTCGCCGAGCGGAACGGTTGTAGACGCCGTGGCGAGCGTAATTACGGGGAAAACGGGCACTTTTGCAAGGTCGGCGACATACTCCCGGCTATCGTAGGAAATGGCCGCGAGGCCGGGCTTCGCGATGCCGAAAGTGAAGCGGGTGTAGGCGTCGCTGAATTTACGGTAGTTGAGTTTCGTTTCGAAAGTGATGGGGCCTTGGGCATCTTTCGGGATGTTGACCAGGTAGTGAACGGTATCGGCTGCGCCGGGGGGAATCAGATGCACGTAGAAAACGCTGCGGGCTTGCCAGGCGTTGCGTTTGTTGATGGCGTTGCCTTCGCCATCGAGCAAATACGAGCGGTAGAAGTGCGCGGAGCGATCGACGGGGCCGTTTTCAGTGATCGCGCCACTTAGTGCCAGGATGCGGCCTTTGGCGTCGCGGGCGGAGAATTCCAGCCAGACATCGAAGGCGTCGACGGTTCCGGCGGGAAAGAAATGGCCGATTTTGCGGGTGCGCACCACGGCATCGATGCGAACGGTGCTGCCGGGAGCGAAGGCTACGCCGGGGGCGTTGATCGGGGCGGCGATTTTTCCCACTTCGCGAAGCGTGACGGGACCGGTCTGCTCAGCTTCCTCACCGACGGCGAAGGTGGAGGCGAGGGCTGGGGTGTCGCTGCCGCGGCGCTTCATTTCCACCTGACCCTTGGAGGCGGTTTCGACGGGACTGGCGGCGAAGAGGTCGACGGTGATGAATCCGGATTTGAGAAATGCCTCAGTAGCTTGTTCCTGCGCGGCGTCGTGATTGACGGTGGGAATCGCGGTGTTGGCGGCGGCGAAACGGTGCGAATGAATCATGCCGCCGCGATTGCCGGGGTCGCGCGAAGGGACTTGCGGCATGTGGCAATCGGCGCAATTCGAAGATTTCTGAGGATAGTAAAACGAGCGCGCGCCTTGCCCGGAGACGCCGCTGGCTTGCCAATTATCGTAATCGTTAAAGCCGCGTAGCCAGCGGTAATGATTGACGGGCTGATCGAGATGGACTTTATGACAGGCGGAGCAGAATTCAGATGGCTGATCGCGCATGAAGGCCTTCATGAAGGTGCGGCGATGAGGCTCCGGGTTGAGGTAGGTGATGAATTTCTCGGTGTCCTGTATGAAGGCGTTGTGGCTGGCGGCGAGGCGATGTAAAGGTGGATACGCGATTTCAAAATCGCTGTTGCCCATGGTGCTGCCGACGTGGGTGATGGAGTGGCAGGAGACGCAGCCAAGTCCGTTCTGGGCTTCTGGGGTATCGAGTTGCTGCTTGATAGGGGTATCGAAGCGTCCGTTGAAAAACACCGCGTGATCGTGGCAGGCGGCGCACCACTTGCTGCCTTGGGTGCCGCTGAGATCCTGCATGTGAAGGATGCTGGCCTTATAGAACTGATTATTGAAGGACGCGAAGTGGTGCATGGAGCTTTGCCACTGCTGGTAGATATCCTGATGGCATTCGCCGCATTGCTTGGATTCCATGAAAAAATCGGCGGGCATGATGCCTCCGACGCTGGTGCGGGAGGAAGAGGGCCAGAAGGGCGAGCGGGGTCCATCGCCTTCTTCAGTCATGGTAGTCGGGACGATTTTGGGGTTGACGATGCGATCTTTGGGGAGTCCGAAGCGCAGGGCGGCGGCGATGAAGGTGAGGGTGGCGATGGTCAGAGTCCAGCGAGGTTTTAGGAGAGTTAGGCCGACGACGGCGAGGGCGATGTGGGCCCAGAGGATTTTGTAGTGGTCGGTGGTGGCTCCGGCGTAGATCAGGTAGGCGCCGATCAGGGTTGCGAGTAATAGGGGGATGGATTTTGCGATGTTGCGGGATTTCCAGAGGAGGAAGGCGGTTACGAATATCCCTAGAGCAAGGTGCGCGATTATGTTCGCGATGTAGAAGAGATTGGCTTCGGGGAGGGCGGCCAGGTAGGCGGAGTTGGCGATCAGGAGGAGGAGTAGGAGGGTCATTGGGGGTTTCCTGCGCCAGGCGTCCGGGCTGCGCCCGGATGGACCGATTGGCAATCGGTCCGCAGGTTGGCAACCTGCCCCACAATTGGAGCACAGGTTTTCATCGCTAAGGCTATTTCATTACCTGCGGGAGCATGGTGGTTAACAAGAGGCGTCGACACGAGTGTCGACGCGGCACGCCTGGGGGCGCGCGCTACAACCGGAGCTGGAACCGCTGGAGTTGGAGCGGAGGCGGGTGGAACAGAAGGAGTTGGAACGGAGCGGATGAAAGCGGTGGGAGTTGGAACCAAGGAGTGTGGAGAACGCGGGGCGGGAGCGGATGAAGTTAGGGGGCGGAGCAGGCGGAGGGCGGGGCGGGTGTTGTAGTCGCGGCGGTAGCGTTGGTGGGTTTCGTCGTCGGGGAAATGTTCGGTGGCCGGGTAGGGGTAGCGACTCATGGCGTGGAACGGGAGGGGTTCGACGGATTGCGAGAAGGCGGTGTTGGGGTCGCGGTCTTTGGCCCAGCCATCGACTTTGAGCAGAAAATCGCGGGTCCAGCCGGAGGGGAGCGGAGCTAGCTGCGAGGCGTCGAACAGGAGGCGGAGTTCGTCGCCGGAGGCCATGATGATTAGTCGGTCGTCGACGTTTTCGGTGAGTTCCCGGACGTCCCCGTAGCGAGTGTAGAGGCCAGGGGTGGGATTCCAGAAACTGGTGGTCTCGACGCGGTTGTAGAGGAAGGTATCGGGCTGTTTACGCTCGGGATTGATGACCGATTCGGAGAAGCCGCGGAAGTGGAGATCGGCGGAGGTTAGAGGGACCTGTTGTTGATGGGCTTCAGCGGGCGCGGCCGTTTCGCTGAGGAAAATTTCGTCCCAGTAGATGCAGAGATCGGTGACGATGCGGAGCTTGCGGCTGGATGAAATGAAGTGCAAAGGGACGGCGATGGTCTTGGGTTTGCCGGCGGGCATGCCCATGTCTTCATTCACGGTGATCCATTTGCCGGAGGCGTCCTGCATCTGCAAATAGGGCATAACGAGGCCACCTTTCGATTCCTGCGAAGCGGCGCGGAAGGTGCTGCCGTCGGGCCAATCGACCCAGCCGTTGGCGAGGAGAACGGCGTCCGTCACACGGGTATCGAAATTTAGTTCCAGGGTGTGGAGCTTGGCTACGCCTAGTTCAGTGCGAGGGAACTGGTCGGGATATTTTTGATCGCGGGCAAGAAGGCGGGGGCGGACGTCGTTGCCTTGATCGTCACGTGCGGTAATCGGATAAATGCGGCGCGGGACTTCGTAGAGGCGGAACTCGGGATAGGGCGGTCCTTTGAATTTTTCGTTGGTGAAGACTTCCTTGGTCGAAGGATGGTCGAGGGTGAGGAGCTGGACTTGATCCAAGTAGGAGACTTCGCTTAGCTCCTCCGTGATGCGGATTTCGTATTTGTTATCGACGAGTTTGAGGGCGTGCGAGGGAATGGTGACGTACTCGTCATGATCGACGGGGAAATAGCTGCCTTCGCCGTCGCTGGCGCCTAAGGGAGCGACGCCGAGAACGTCCGTGATGAACTGGAATTCCTGCCCGTTCCGGGTCCAGATCATGGGGCAGGAGCCGGAGAGGCGCTGCGCTTCCTCGTAGTTGTAGGTTTTGTTGGTGGCCTGGTTGGTTTCGTTCTGAATGAGGCCGTTGGGCCAGGTGATACGGACTACGTCGACGGTGAGATTCGTGCCGACGGGGAAGAGGAGAGGGACGCCGTGGTAGAACTGCTTCCAATAGCCGGCGCCGGCTTTGACTTCGACTAGGGCGTCCTCGGCGAGCTTGAGATTTTTGATGCCGGTTAGGCGGATGCGGATGTAGTGTTGGGGTGTCGAGCGGTTGAGGAGGACGTGGAGTTTGCCGTCGGTGATGGTGGCTTGATCGAGGCGGCCGTCGTCATTGAAATCGGCGAAGTCGGCAGGCGGAACCGCCTGCCCCACCTGGTCTGCGTGGCCGGTGTAGGGAGTTATGGTGTAGCGGCCGCCTAATTGATCGTTATATAAGACGGGGGCGTGGTCGGAATAGAAGGCGGCGAGGTCGAACGCTTTGCTATCGGGGATGGCCCGGAGTTTGTAGGCGCCGGTTGGATGGCCTGCGATGAAGGGGAAATCGGCGGTGCGATCTTCGAATCCGGCTTTACCTTGATTGCGCATCAACGCGGGTTGGTCGCCTAGGAGGATGAGATCGAGATCGTAGTCGTGATCGTAGTCGATCCAGATGGCGCGCTCGAATCTTCGTTGCGGGAGCGCTGCGTCGAAGGGCTCGAAGTGGCCTTTATTGTTGCGATAGAGTTTGGGTCCGGAGTCGGTGAGGATGCAGAGGTCGTTGAAACCGTCGTTATCGAAATCGCCGGTGGAGATGGAGATTGCGCCGGGGATTTGTTCGAGGCCGGTGTTGGTCACGAGTTGGGTGCCGTTGCGATAGAGATGGATCGCGGTCGGAGACCACGTGAGCAAGTCGGTGTGTCCGGTGCCCGCGGCATCGATTAAAAGCATGCCTGTGGCGTCGGCGAGAGTGTGGTCCGTGTAGAGAGGCTTTGTGGTGAGTGTCGTTACGGCGCGCGGGGGATCGTAAATTTCGGCGTAATTGCACCAGTCGACATCCTCGGGGATGGCGGCGCCTTCGGTTTGCGCTTTCAGATCCTTGAAAATCGCGAGCTGCTTCGCGGCGTCCTCCGGACGGGCGGATTGACGATACATATTGTAGAGCTGGAAGTGCGCGGCGGCCAGCAGAGGATTCAGGGCGGAGGCTTTTTCGAATTCCTGAATGGCTTCGGCGTTGCGGCCCGCAGCGCGATAAATGGTGCCGAGTTGATAGTAGGCAATCGGCTCATCGGGCGCCAGTTTGGCGAATTGTTCGAACTGTGCTTGCGCCTTTTCGGGCTGATCCGATTTCTTGTAATAGATGCCGAGATTGAACCAGGTGTGGGGCAGAGAAGGGTCGAGGCGCTGAACGTTTTCGAGGAGGGCGATGGCTTCGGGGACTCGATTGCCGTGTAGCAGGGCGAGCGCGTAGTTGAGTTTTTCGCGGACGGAATTGGGCGCGAGGTCGAGCGCCTTCTTGAATTCGGCGATGGCTTCGACGTGCGTAGTTGGGTTTTCGAAGAACGCCTTGCCCAGGTTGCGATGACGCTCAATGGCGGCATCAGAGGCGGCGGAGAGCGCGGGAGGAGAAAACCACAGCAGGCACGCGGCGGCGAAAATCGCACACAGACACAGCAGCCCCAGGCTTCGGGCGGAGACCATCGGAGCAGTATGGCATGAACGCGAATCGCCGGGGAATAATCGATTTCTATTAGTGCGGAAATGGCGGCGGGCTGTAATCTTGAATGGTGGCCACCAAAAGGGCAGGACGATCGCCGACGTTCGGCCTGCTGGCGGGGCTGGCGGTAACGCTTTCGGCCGTAGCCGTTTACTCGGGATACACGGTGGCGCAGTTGCGCAGTTTACGGCGATTGCAGGCGGAGACGATCGACCGGAATCGGGCGGATTCGCTGTTATTGCTGCGGATTCAGAACAATCTCAACTCGCTGGCGTTGACGATGCGGGACATGCTGGACCAGAGTTTGGATCAAGGCGACGCGTATCCATTGATCGCGTGGAAAGGGCAGCTACGGCGGATCGAAGTGGATTTGAGCGACGCGATGGCGCGCGAGGAGCGGGTGTCGCGGGCGACGGAGGATCAGCGGAAGTACTTGGCGGGGTCCGTCGCGCAGTTCTGGGATGCGCTGGCGCGGATTTTCGCGTTGGCGGACCAGGGCCAGGAGGAGGAAGCGCGGACGCGGATCCGGTTGTCTCTACAGGCGCGCGAAGAGGCGCTGAGCAACGCGGTGGCGCGGCTGCTGGTACAGAATAATGAGAGCGAGCAGCAGGCGGCCGTCGAGACGCAACATATATATGCGCGGGCGGAGCGGAATGCGTACCTGTTTCTGGCGGCGATGCTGGTGTTGATTGTCGCGACCAGTTTATACCTGGTGGAGTGGAATCGGGGAATGTTCGCGCAGGTGGCGTCGCTATCAGAACGGCGGAGCGAACTGGCGCGGCAGTTGATTTCGATTCAGGAAAATACGTTCCGCTATATTTCGCGGGAGCTGCATGACGATTTTGGGCAGATCCTGACGGCGATCGGGGCGATGCTGCATCGGGCGGGCAAGAGGATTCCGACGCTGGATGATTCGCTGCGTGGGGATTTCGAGGAAGTGCGCGGGATCGTACAATCGACGCTGGATAAGATTCGCACGCTATCGCAGGCGCTGCATCCGATGGTGCTGGACGATGCCGGCCTCGAAGGCGCGATGGATTTATATCTGGCCGGGTTCGAACGGCAGGCCGGCGTGGCGGTGCGGTATGAAAAAGACGGGGAGAGCCGGGTGGTGGATCGCGATGTGGCGATTCACGTTTACAGGGTGTTGCAGGAGGCGCTGAATAACGTGGCGAAGCATTCGAAGTCGGGCGAGGCGGCGGTGCGATTGCGGTTTCTGGAGGGGACGCTGGTGCTGGAGGTGGAGGATCATGGAGTGGGTTTCGGAGAGGGCCGCGGGATGGGAATGACGTCCATGCGGGAGCGCGCGGAGCTGATCGGCGGCACGGTTGAGTTTCTGAAAGGAAGTGGAAAAGGTGCGATGGTGCGATTGACGGTGCCCACATGACGGACAGAATTTCAGTGCTGCTGGTGGACGATCATATTCTGGTGCGGCGCGGATTCCGGCGCATGCTGGAGGATGACGCGGAGATCGAAGTGGTCGGCGAAGCGGGAGATGGCAACGAAGCGGTGGAGCTAGCCACACAGTTGAAGCCTCGCGTGGTGGTGATGGATTTCGCGCTGCCCAGCATGAATGGCGCGGTGGCGACGCGGATGATCCGGAAGGCGCTGCCGGGGGTCGAAGTGCTGATGTTGAGCATGCATGAGGAGCCGACTTATGTTCGAACGTGCCTGGACGCGGGGGCGCGCGGATACCTGCTGAAGAACGCGGTGGATCTGGAGCTGATCGATGCGGTGAAGCAGGTGGCGGCAGGGATCGAGGTGCTGGATCCGCGGTTGGCGAAGCTGCCGAAAGGGGAGAGCGCGCCGACGCTCACCACGCGGGAACTGGAAGTGCTGCAACTGATCGTCCATGGAAAATCGAATAAGGAAATCGCGCTGGTATTGGGCGTCAGCGCGAATACGGTTGCGGTGCATCGAGCGAATCTGATGCAGACGCTGGGCATACACAATACAGCGGAGCTGGTGGTGTACGCGATTCGCAACGGGCTGGCGAGCATCTCATGACGCGGCGGGAAATGATCCTGGGCGCGCCGTTTTTAGCGGCTGCGGGAAGCGATCCGGGATTTCGGCTGGTGAACGTGACGGCGGCGGCGGGAATCGATTTTCAACATAACAGCGGCGCGTTCGAGGCGAAGTATCTGCCGGAGACGCTGGGCGCGGGCTGCGCTTTTCTCGATTACGATGGCGACGGGTGGCTCGATATTCTGCTGGTGAATGGGATGGATTGGCCGGGACACAAAAAGCGCCACAGCACGCTGCGGCTTTATCGCAACAATCGCAATGGCACGTTCACGGATGTGACGCAGCGAGCGGGGCTGGCGATCGAAATGTATGGCATGGGCGTGGCCGTGGCGGATTACGATAATGACGGATTTCCGGATGTTCTGATCACGGCGGTGGGGCAGAATCGATTATTTAAAAACACCGGTAAGGGTACGTTTATCGATGTGACGGAGAAGGCCGGGCTGGGTGGGCGGAATTCGTTCAGCACCTCGGCGATGTGGTTCGATTTCGATCGTGACGGGCATTTGGATCTGTTTGTGTGCAACTACGTGAAGTGGTCGCCGGAGCACGATATTTACTGTAGCGTCGACGGCAAGCGGAAATCTTATTGCACGCCGGAGGCGTATCACGGCTCGACCTGCTGGCTGTTCCGCAATCGCGGGGATGGGACGTTTGAAGATGTGACGGCGAAGAGCGGGATCTTCGATGCGACCTCGAAATCGTTAGGCGTGGCGCTGCTCGATTACGATCGGGACGGATGGCCGGATGTTCTCGTGGCGAACGATACGCAGCCAAACAAGCTGTATCGCAACCTGCGCAACGGCACGTTCGAAGACGTCGCGGTGCGCGCGGGCGTGGCGTTCAGTGAAGACGGGAAGGCGCGTGCGGGCATGGGTATCGATGTCGCCGATTACGATAATTCCGGCACACCGGGCATCGTGATTACGAACTTCGATAACGAAATGATGGCGCTCTATAAAAATGCGCGAGGCGCGTATGCGGATGTGTCGGTGAATGCCGGAATCGGGCAGCCGTCGCGCAACAGCCTGGGATTCGGATGTGTGTTCTGCGATGTGAATCTGGATGGATGGCTCGATCTGGCCGCGGTCAACGGGCATATCGATGAAACGGCGAGGGTGCTGCGAAATGTGGGCTACGCGCAGGCGCCGCATCTGTTTTTGAACGACGGGCACGGGGCATTTCGCGATGTGGCGTCGGAAACAGGATCGGACTTCGCGACCCCCAAGGTGGGCCGAGGGATTGCTTATGGAGACTTCGATCGCGACGGCGATGTGGATCTGCTGATCACTACCAATCGCGGCCCGGCGCTGCTCTATCGCAACGACGTGACGAATAAAAACCGGTCCGTGCGGCTGCATTTGACGGGGACGAAATCGAATCGCGACGGGATCGGAGCGGTGGTGCGGCTTTCGACGCCGGATGGAACGCAATCGAGGATGGTCAAGACGGGATCGAGCTATTTATCGCAATCGGAGCGGACGCTGACATTCGGGATTGGCAGGCGTGAAAAAGCGGATCGCGTGGTGATCGAATGGCCCAGCGGCATCGTGGAGGAACACAAAAATGTCGCCGTTGGAGCGCATGTTTGCGAGGAGTCCAAGGGCATCGCAAATCAGGGATGAATCTTTTCTTCGCTCTCCAGCATTCCGATGAACTGCTCAATTTTCCTGGCGCGAGTCTCGGCTTTTTTTACCGTTTGAATGCGCCAAAGAACAGCATAGCGGTTGGCCCGATCCAGCGTTTTGAAAAAAATCGCCGCCCGCGGATTCCTGTCTAGTGCTGTTTGAAAATCCGCCGGCACGGTTGCACCGCCCTGTGAATCGTAGGCTGCGTCCCATCGCCCGTTCTTCCTGGCATTCTCGATGGCTTCCAGGCCCGCGGGCTTCATCTCCCCGCTCGCGATTAGCGCCTGCGCTTTCTCCCGGTTGATCTTCGACCAGATGCTGCGGCTGGAACGCGGAACAAATTTCTGAAGCCAAGTCAGTTCGTTCTCGGGCCTCTTCTGGCCATCGATCCATCCATAGCACAGGGCCGCGTCCAGTGCTTCTTTGTAGGAGACGGACGCCAACCCCGAATCTTTCTTCGCGAGCCGAAGCCACAGACCCGCGCTCTTCCGATGGCTTTTATCGAGCCATACGGCCCAATCCTGCTTGGACTTGAAAAGCTTTATTGGAAGCTCACTCATCGCGAAGCGCCGTCATCGGATCCAGGCGAGACGCTCGGCGGGCGGGAAGGAATCCGGCCAGCGCCGCTACCAGCGCTAACACTCCGGCGGATAGAAAAAGCGTCCACGGATCGTTCGGCTTCATCCCGTAGAGAAAACTTTCGACGAAGCGCGTGGTTCCGATTGCCGCGGCCAATCCGATCCCTACGCCGATCCCAATGAGAATCGCCACTTCGCGCAGGACCATCCGCAGCACGCGCGATTGCTCCGCTCCCAGCGCCATGCGAATGCCGATTTCATTGCGGCGGCGCGCAACGTTATAGGACATCACTCCGTAGAGGCCGATCATGGCGAGCAGCAGCGCGAGGCCGCCAAAGAATCCGGAGAGCGTCGCGAGCAGACGCTCCCGCGCGAGCGATTCGTCGACCTGCGTCGAGAGCGTCGAGAATTGCAGCGAGACGTCGCGATTGACATCGGCGATGGCGGATTTCACGCCGGCGATCAACGCCGTGGGCGCTCCAGCGGCCACGCGAACTTCGAACGTGGTGGAATCCCCCGGCTTTGGTTCCTGGCTCGCCGGGACGTATGCCGTGGGAATCAGCTTCTCCCGCAAAGAAAGATATTTTGCATCCTTGACCACGCCGACGATTTCAGTCCAGTCCCCCAGTTTGTTGCCTTCGTCGGTGCGGTATCGTTTGCCGATGGGATTCTGGCCCGCGAAAAATTTATTTGCCATCGTCTGGTTCACCACGGCGACTTTAAGCGACTCCGGCGTATCGTGCGCGTTGAAATCGCGGCCGGCGATCAGATCTGTGCCCAGCGTTGCAAAAAATTGATCGCTCACTTGATTGAAGTACACCAGCGTGTCCTCGCTGCCTTTGGAAGTGTAGCCCTCAATCAGCAAATCCTCGTTCCAAGCAGAGCCGCTGATGGGCGTGAGGTCCGATGCGCTCACGGAGCGGACGCCGGGAATCGCGCGCAGACGATCCAGCATGTCGCGATAAACCGCGCCGCGGCGTTCGGCTGGATAATGGCCATTGCGCAGATCGACGCTGGCCAGCAGAATATGCGCGCGTTCAAATCCCGTATCGAGCGTTTCCAGCCGGAAGAAGCTGGACAGCATCAAGCCCGCGCCCACCACCAGCACCAGAGAGAGCGCGACTTGCAAAACGACGAGCGCCTTGCCGAGGCCAAATTTAGAGCCTTCGATGACGCCGCGGGCATTGGCTTTCATGGCTGATTGCGGATCCACGCGAGTGCCTCTCCATGCTGGCGCGAGGCCGAATAATATCGCGGTGAGAATCGCCACGCCGGCGGTGAATGCCAGCACTCGCGCATCGATGGTCAGATCGAGAAATACCTTGTTGCCACCACGGCCATTGGATAGGAAGCTTACCAGAAGACGCGTGCCCCATTGCGCGAAAAGGATTCCCAGCGCGGCCCCGGCCACCGACAGCACCACGCTCTCAGTGAGCAACTGGCGAATGAGGCGTCCGCGCCCCGATCCAAGCGCCATGCGGATGGCAACCTCACGCTGCCGCCCGGCGCTCCGCGCGAGCAATAGATTCGCCACGTTGGCGCAAGCGATCAGCAGTACCACGCCGGTGATCACCATCAGAATCATGAGCGCCTTCTGATATTGGCGGCGAAGGTTGGAGAGTCCGTTGGCAACCGGATAGGCATCGAAGGTGTGTTTCAAGTAGTTGGCCTGAAGATCCGGTTTCCAGGTGGACGGCAGGGTGGCTTCGAAGATCGCGGGAGCAAGCGTGTTCAGGCGAGCCTTCGCCTGGCTGACGGAAATGCCCGGCTTCGGGCGGCCGAACATCTGCAACCACCAGGCACTGCGATGATCGAGCATGCTGTTCTCGGCGTGAGTGATTTTTTCAGAGCAGAGAGGCACATAGAGGTCTGTGGCTTGGCCGACGGAGAGTCCCGTGAAGCCAGGTTCGATCACGCCCACGATTTCGAAGGGATGATTGTCGAGCGAGATTTTCTTGCCCACCACATCGGCGCGACCTCCGTATTCCTTTTGCCAGAAATCGTAGCTGAGGACAGCGGCGCCGGCGCATCCGCGCTGATCGTCGACAGGTGAGAGCGTGCGGCCCAGCACCGGCTGAAGGCCAAGCGTTTGAAAAAACTGGCCGGAGACCAGGTTGCCGTCGGCATAACGTGCTTCGCCCCCGGCGGCCAGGTTGAACCGTCCGATGCGTCCAGCGGAATAGGCGAAGATGCCGGAAAACACATCCTGGCGGTCGCGCACCTGTTCCCAAATCGGATTCGTGACAACCGTCTGCTCGCCCAGGCTGACCTGAAGAAGCTGCTCCGGATGGCTGACCGGCAGGGTCTTCAAAATGACCGAATCGATGAGGCTGAAGATCGCGGTGTTGGCCCCGATTCCGAGCGCGAGCGACAGGACCGCCACAGCGGCGAAGCCAGGACTCGAACGGAGGGCGCGAAGCGCATAGCGAAGGTCCTGCAAGAAAGCGTTAAGCATAATTGAAATCTCCAGTTGACGGTCTGACGACGGAAAAGGCTGATGGTTAGGTCGGCATGCTTACCAGAGCTGAAAAAGTACAAACGCTGAGCTGAGCCTACCACGGCGAGCTAGCCGGCGAGCTCGCAAAATTTCTTGAGATCGATGTTCCCGCCTGAGACGACGGCAACGATCTTTCCTCGCCCCGCTTTCCCCGATAACGCCGCCGCCACCGCGCAAGCCGCCGCTCCTTCTGAGATTACGCGGCTCCGCTCCGCGACGAACTTCATCGCCAACGCGATTTCCTGGAGCGGCATTACAATCGACCCATCGATCAGCCGCTGCGCCTCGGCCAGCATGGAGGGAAACACGATCTTAGACCCGATCCCGTCCACAAACGACCGCTGATAATCGACCATCTGAGGCGTTCCGGCCTTCAGGGCAGCAGCCAGAGGAGCAGCCGTTTCAGCCTCCGCTGCATACACCCGCACCGAGGGACGCAGCACCTTCACCACTGCCGCGATCCCGCAGGCCAGTCCTCCGCCGCCCCACGGCACGACCACCGCGTCCAGTTCCGGCAGATCCTCAATCAATTCGAGGCCGATGGTCCCGTTGCCTGCCATCACATTAAGGTCGTCGAAAGCATGGATAAAGGTTGCGTCGACGCCTGGAAATGACCGTTCCTCGAACGCCCTCCACCATTGGTCGAACGGAGCCTTGATGATCCTCCCGCCCAGCCTCTCGATCGCGCGCAGCTTGGTTTCCGGAGCCGAGTCCGGAGCAATTACGGTGGCCGGAATGTTCAGTCGCCGAGCGCAGAATGCAACTCCCTGCGCCATGTTGCCGGCCGACGCGGTGAGCAAGCCTTTCGCCAGCCGGTCCTGCGGTGTTTTCGCAATCGCGTTGGCTGCGCCGCGAATTTTGAACGATCCGATGGGCTGAAGGTTCTCCAGCTTCAGATAGATTTCGTGTTCGCCCGCGGCGTCCGTATTCAGCCGCACGAGCGGCGTCCGAATCGCGATTCCAGCGATGTTCAGGCGCGCTTCGCGGGCGGCATCGAGCGTGATCGGCATCTTCAAAGATACACCAAACGTTTGACTCAGAAACAGCGTCATTATAAACACATGGCGAAATTAACTGTGATCTTGCGCGGCATGATGCGGACGCCCGTTTTCTCGGGTATCGCGGTGCTCTCTCTGGCGCTAGGAATCGGCGCGAATACCGCGATGTTTTCGCTGCTGGATCAATTTCTGCTGCGGACCCTGCCGGTGAAGAACCCGGAGGAGCTGGTGTTTCTTTACCATCCGGGACCCGCACAGGGCAGCGTTTCGAGCGATGAAGCCGGTGGCCCGTCCTTCAGCTACCCGATGTTTCGGGAGATGCAAAAGGAGCAGACGCCGTTTACCGGTCTGGCCGGCGCCCGGACGATGGGCGCCAGCCTTTCCTTCCGCAATAGCGCCGTGCCCAGCGCCGCGCATCTGGTTTCGGGTAACTATTTTGACCTCCTCGGCGTGAAGCCTGCCATGGGCCGCCTGTTTACCGAAGACGACGATCGCGTGGAGGGCGGGCATCCCATCGTTGTGCTGAGCCACGCCTACTGGACGTCGCGATTCGGAGGCGATATCGGCGCACTGAACCAGATTGTGATCGTCAATGGCTATCCCATGACCATCGTGGGCGTCGCGCAGAAAGGATTCCGGGGCGAGATTCTCGGCGACTCCCCCGATTTTTTCGCTCCCCTTTCTATGAAGAAAGCGCTGACGCCGGATTGGGACGCGTTTCAGAACCGCAAGGACTACTGGGTTACTCTGTTCGGACGGCTGAAGCCAGGCGTCACATCGGCGCAGGCCGATGCCGCCATCAACGCCACCTATCGCGGCCAGCTTGAAAAGGATATTCCGCTTCTCAGGCAGCCCAGCCAGACTTTTCTACAGCGCTTTCGCGCCAAGAAAATTATTCTGCGTCCCGGCCAGTTCGGACGCGGAGGATTGCGGGAGCAAGGCCGGGAGCCTTTACTATTGCTGCTCGGCATGACGGCGATGGTGCTGCTGATTTGCTGCGCCAACGTCGCCAATCTGCAACTGGCGCGAGCGGCATCCCGCATGCGGGAAATCGCCGTGCGGCTGGCCATGGGAGCCTCCCGCGCGCAACTCATCGGACAGCTTCTGATCGAATCCTGCATCTTGGCGGTAGCGGGCGGTCTGGTCGGTTTGCTCGCTGCCTATTGGACCCTGCGCGCCATCATCGCGGCGATCCCGCAATCCACCGGCATGCAAACCTTCCTGACGCCCAGTCTCGACCCGCGCGTGCTCGCGTTCTGCCTGGGTCTATCGCTGCTCACGGGACTCGCGTTCGGGCTTTTTCCGGCTCTGCAAAGCACCCGGCCGGATCTGGTGCCGACCCTGAAGAGCCAGTCCGGCCAATCGAGCGCAACCGGCTCCGCCAATCGATTTCGCAAGTTGCTGGTCACGGCGCAAGTCGCGATCTCTCTCCTGTTACTGATCTGCGCGGGACTGTTCGCGCGCACGCTGGTGAATCTCTCCACCATCGATCTGGGGCTGAAGGCGGATCATCTTTTGACCTTCTCGCTCTCGCCGAAGCTCAACAGATATACCGATCAATCCGCCGCGCAGTTGTATGAGCAGCTCAGCGCGCGCCTTTCGGCGATTCCCGGCACACGGCTGGTTTCCGCGGCCACCACCCCCGCCATCGCCAATAGCACCTCTAGTCAGAACATTACGGTAGAGGGCTACGTGCCATCCACTGATGATGGTGCCGATTCCAACTTCGATGCGATAGGCCCGGATTACTTTCGCACCATGGGGACCCCTCTCATCGCCGGCCGCGAATTCACGCCGGCCGACAATCTGGCGGGGCCAAAGGTCGCCGTTGTCAATGAAGCTTTCGTGCGCCATTTCCTGGCCAATCAAAATCCGCTGGGGCATCATTTCGCGCTCGGCGCCGGCAGTAAGGTCAAGCCGGATATCGAAATCGTCGGCGTCGTGAAGGACTCCAAATATTCCGACATGCGCGAAGCGCCGCCGCGCGCCTTTTACATTCCCTATTGCCAGATGAAGCAGCAGAACGATCTGTACTTTTACGTGCGCACGGCCATTGAACCGGAGCAGATCGCCACGCAGATCCGCCGCGAAGTCGCCGCGCTCGACTCCAACTTGCCGATCCGCGAATTGAAAACGATGCAGAACCAAATTGAAGAAAACCTGATCGCCGAACGGATGCTATCGTCGCTCACCGGAGCTTTCGCCGCCCTCGCGACGGTGCTGGCAGCCATCGGACTCTATGGCGTGCTGGCCTACAACGTGTCCCGGCGAACGCGCGAGATCGGCATTCGAATGGCGCTGGGCGCGGAGGTCGGCCACGTGCGTGGACTCGTGATCCGGGAGGTCGCGATCATGCTCGCGATCGGCACCGCGGTGGGACTCGCCGCAGCCGCGGGCGCCGGCCTGTTGATCCGCTCCCAGCTCTACGGATTGCCCTACTGGGATCCTTCCGTCTACGCATCCGCCGCCGGAATCCTCTGGATCATCGCACTGGCAGCGGCTTACATTCCCGCCAGAAGAGCGGCCCGAGTCGACCCGATGGTTGCACTCCGGTATGAGTAGGTGAGAACTTAGGGGTGTCATGCGCCCGCTTCGCTACGCCGTCCGGAGCCTCGGCCGCAATCCGGCATTTTCCGCCGTGATCGTGCTGCTGCTCGCCTTCGGCATCGGCGCGAACACGCTGATCTTCACGGCCGTCGACGTTCTCCTTCTTCGCGACCTCCCCGTCGACCATCCCGAGCAACTGGTCAGAATGGAGGAAGTCCACCCCAGCGGCTTCCGCAGCCCCATCCCCGAGTTCGCCGATTTTTATCGGCCACTCCTCAGCGAACGCGCCAGAAGCTTCAGCGAAGTTTTTTCCGCCGGCGACCTTGATATGTCTTTTCAGTCAGCAGGCCGAGTGGAAAACATCACCGCCAAGGTCGTTTCGGGCAATTACTACCGCGCGCTCGGAGCACACCCTGAACTCGGCAGGACCATCGGCGAAGATGACGACCGCCCAAGCACGCTGTATCCCGTTGTGCTGAGCCACTCATTTTGGAAGCGCGCACTCGGTGGCCGGGGAAACGTTCTCGCCGAGACCATTCGCCTTCGCGGCATTCCCTTCACCATCATCGGCGTGATGCCCGGAGCCTTCCGCGGCCTCGAAGTCGAAGGCGGTCCCGATGTCACGATTCCCATTCACGCGTATTATCTGTGGAGCACCGGCCGGACCGTCGACGGCGCTCCGGTGCAAATGTTTGAGCGGCTGAAACCAGGCGTACCGCTCGCCCAGGCCGTCGCCGAACTTCAAACTCTCCATCCCGGGCTTATCGAGGCAGAGCTGGAGCAAGCTGACCCGCCGCTGACGGGACAAAAACAGCAGGAATATCTCGCCAATCGAAGCGGCGTCAAGCTCGATCTTCAACCCGTCTCGCGCGGCGTCTCGAAGCTCCGCAAACAATTCGCCGTTGCCGTCGAAGCCCTGATGGGAGCCGTCGGCGTCCTTCTTCTGCTGGTCTGCGCGAACATCGCCGGCTTGATGCTCGCCCGTGGCGAAGCGGCGCGAAAAGAGATCGCCGTGCGCCTCAGTCTGGGCGCGACCCGCTTTACCGTCGCCTCTCAACTGATGACGGACGCGCTGGTTCTCTCCATCCTCGGCGCCGCCGGCGCGCTCCTGATCGCCCGTTGGGGCGGACCGCTTCTGCTCGCATTTCTACCCTCGCGCCGGCCGCTGACCCTCGAACTGACACCCGACGCCCGCGTGCTCGCCTTCGCCGCCGGCGCTTGCGTCGTGACCGCTCTCGCCATGAGCATCGTTCCCGCGCTCCACCTCTTTCGCGCGGACCTCACCGGATTAATGGGACGCGGAGGACCTCGCCAGCGCCGCTCCCATGCCGGCATCGCGCTCGTCGCTTTACAGGTCGCCCTTTCCACTGTGCTGCTGATCGGCGGAGCCGCGTTAGTGCGGACTCTTCATCATCTGCGCTCCACCGATGCCGGCGTCGAGCGGCGGAACCTGGTCGTCATGATGGTGAATCCGCGCATGGCGGGTGTCAAAACGCCGGAGATGAAAGCGACCATTGAGGACATCCTGCGCCGCGCCAGGGAACTCCCCGGCGTCGATGGAGCCACCTTGGCCGGAATGGCGCTGATGCGCGGCATCGGGATGAAAAACTCGGTCGCGCCCACCGGCGTTCCCATCAGAACCGCCGATTTCTTGAACAGCAGCATGAACACGGTGAGTCTGGGTCACTTCGAAAACGTCGGCATCCGCCTCCTCGAAGGCCGTGACTTCCGGCCCTCCGATGTGGACGCCGCCAAGCCCCGTCCCGTGATTGTCAGCGAAAGCTTCGCCCGCCGATTCTTTCCGAACGTCGATCCCATCGGCAAAACCTACGGCAGCTGCATGAACGTGACGGCCGCGGCGGATTTTGAAATCGTAGGCGTCGTCGCGGACACCAAGTACCGCTCCATGCGGGAGGATCCTCCGCCGGTTTCCTATTCATTGATTGACAAAGACCTGCAATATACCGATTACATGGGCGTTTCCCTCAATGTGCGCACCCGCGCCCCCGGCCCTGTCATCGCCGAGTTGCGCGCCATGCTCGCGAGCGTCGGCCCCGGCATTGCGCCATCGGAAGTCGCCACCATGGAACAGGACATCGAAACATCTCTCTGGCAGGAGCGTCTCATCGCTGCTCTCGCCTCCGTTTTTGCCGCCGCCTCAGCGGTCCTGGTCGCCATCGGACTCTACGGAATGCTCGCTTATTCGATTGCCCGGCGCACCCGCGAAATCGGCATCCGCACCGCCCTCGGCGCGCGCCCCAGCCACATGATCGATATGATTTCGCGCGATGTTTTATTCAGCATCGGCCCCGGTCTGATCTTAGGAATCGCCGTATACGCCGCCTGCGCCCGCGTCATCGCGCCCGTGCTCTACGGAGTGCGTCCCATGGATTCGATCTCGATCACCATCGCTATCGCCGGCATCGCGATCGTCGCCGCGTTGGCCGGATTCGTTCCCACCCGCCGCGCCATCGCCATCGAGCCGTCCGAAGCCCTGCGCCAGGAATAAGGTGCTGATTTGCGTTGATGGCGCAGGCGGTTCCGCCTGCGATCGGACGACCGGGACACTCCGCTAGGATTACTCTAAAGACGAGCACCCACTTCCGCGATCCCATGTCTCTTCCTCCCGCGGTTTTGAACCGCATTGAATTGCTCGCCGCCCACTCGCCGGACCCCGTGGGTGCGCGCGCCGCATTGGCGAGCTTTGAACAGAGACAGCCTGCGGCATTCCAGCGGCTGGCCCATTCCACCGCGGCCCTACAATACCTGATCGCCGTCTTTTCGCAGAGCGATTTCCTCACCCAGGAAATTCTTGACGCCCCCGAGTGCCTGGAGCAACTGCTCAACGACGGAGACCTTCATCGCGTCCGCACCACCGACGAATTTCGCGCTCTTCTGGACTCGCAAATCGATCCCGCCGGCGCACCTGACGCTCTCCCCTTCGCGCGATTCCGCCGCCAGCAGATTCTTCGCATCCTGATTCGCGATGTGCTGGGATTCGGCGCCCTCTCAGACGTGACAGCCGAACTCTCCGCACTCGCCGATGCGATTGTCGAAACCGCGTACGACCGTATTCATCGCGATCTCGTGTCGCGCTACGGACATCCCCGTTCGGAAACCGGCGAGCCGGCGCATTTCGCGGTCATCGCTCTCGGGAAGCTCGGAGGCGAGGAACTGAATTACAGCTCCGATATCGACCTCATGTTCCTCTATTCGTCCAATGGCAGCGCGGCCAGCCTGACGAATAAGGAGTTCTTCAAGCGCGCAGCCAATGAACTGACCGCGCTCCTCTCCGCCTACACGCCGGAAGGCATGTGCTATCGCGTCGACCTGCGCCTGCGCCCCGAAGGCAGCCTGGGCGAGGTCTGCATCTCGCTCGAAGGCGCGCGCCAGTATTACGAATTGCGCGCCCGCGATTGGGAATTGCAGATGATGATCAAGGCCCGCGTCGCGGCCGGCGATCGCGCCACCGGCGAAGCCCTGCTCACCTTCATTGAACCGAAAATCTATTCCACCACGCTCGACTTTTCAGCCATCGAAGCGCTAAGCGTCACCCGCGAACGCATCAATGAGAAACTGTCCCGCAAAAAGAGGTCGCGCGGAACCCGTGAGCTCGATATTAAATTGGACCGCGGCGGCATCCGCGACATCGAATTCCTGGTCCAGTGCCTGCAACGCCTCTACGGCGGCGCCGACCCGTGGGTGCGCCACGGAGGCACGCTGCTCGCCATCGCGCGCCTGCAAAATAAGGGCTTTTTGTCCGAAGCCGAGTATGGCGGACTCGCCGCCGCCTATCAGTTCCTGCGTCATCTGGAACATCGTCTGCAATTCGCCGACGATCGCCAGACGCATGCCTTGCCGTCCAACCCCGCCGCGCTCGAATTGATCGCCCGCCGTATGCCCGGGGGCGGCGGGTCAGCCGACTGGCTTCTCACTGAGATTAGAATGCACTTCGAGCAGGTGATCGAAATCTATGAGCGCGTCGTCCATGCGCGCGCCGGTTCCATCGTCGAAACATCGGGCCCGCAGTCGAGCAATGTGGTGCGAGCCTTGGAGCAGACCGCGCCCACTCTTTCGCGATCCCTGGCCGTAGCCGATTTGCAGTACGGCTACCGCGCATTTGAACATTTTCTCGAAAAATTGTCGGCGGACGAACCCAGGCTGCGGCGCCTGAATGAAGACCCCGCTCTGACCGCGCGAATCCTCGATTTGTTCGAGCACAGCCCCTATTTTGCCGAGGAACTGATACGCACACCGGAGCTGATCGACGTCGTCAGTGGCGCACTGCCCGAAGGCGATGCGCCGCACGACGCCCGTGAGCTTCGCCGCTGGTACCGGCGCGAAATGTTGCGTATCCAGACCGCCAGCATCTGCGAGTCGCAGCCCATTTTTGAGACTCTGGAGCGCACCTCCGCGCTTGCCGACACGGTAATTTCGCGCGCTTACGAAATCGCCGTCAACGACGTCTGGGGTCCTTCGCCGCCCCCAAGAAAACTATGGGTCATCGCACTTGGCCGCCTCGGCATGCGTGAATTCGACCTCGCCTCCGATGCCGATCTCGTATTCGTCCTCGCCGATTCCGAATCCCGTCAACTCGAAACGTGGACGCGCGTCGCCGGTCGCCTCATCGATCTCGTGACAGCCTATACCGGCGATGGTGTTCTGTTCGCGGTCGATAGCCGCCTGCGTCCCAACGGCGGCGACGGCCCTCTCGTGCAGACAGAAAGCGCTGTGAAGGATTATTTCACCCGCACGGCCGAAGCATGGGAAGGCATCACGTACATGAAATCGCGCGCCGTGGCCGGGGAGCCGATGAGCGCCGATCTGTTTCTTCATCACCTGCAAGCCATCGATTGGGTGCGTTACGGCCAAAGCGGACGCTCCCGCACGGACCTCAAGCAGATGCGCCAGCGCCTTGAAAAGGAGCAGGGCGCGACGCATCCTTTGAAGGCCGCGCGCGGCGGCTACTACGACATCGATTTTCTGCTGATGTATCTGCGCCTCAAAACAGCGGGGATATTTTTTCAGTCCTTGAACACGCCGGAGCGCATCGAGGTGCTCGAAAACATGCACCACCTGGATCGAGCCGAAGCCGGATTCCTGCGCGACGCCGCCACTTTCTATCGCGCCCTCGACCACGGCCTGCGCGTTCGCTCCGGTCACGCCGAAGGAAAGTTGCCGGCGCAGCGTGCCGCCCTCGAAGCCTTGATCAAGCGCTGGACCAGCGCCCCTCTCGATGCCCTCGATGCAGTCCGCGACCACACAAGAGAACTATTCGACCGCCTCTTCGGCTAGAGGCAAATCCATCGAAACAGCAGAACCTGCGAAAAATTGGGGAGAGCCTAACCTGTCCCAAGGCGCCACAATCTTCGTGCAGACACTCAATACCATGACGCCAGTGGACAGAGCGGGCTGTCCCCAATTTTTCGCCCCATCCACTCAGCGCGGCGTTTCATTTTCCATCCCGGCCCGATCCTTACGCGGCGACACTAACCATCTCCCGACGG